>NZ_OZ244880.1:0-332500 GCF_965221325.1 Candidatus Foliamicus sp.
AACAGCGGAAAAAGGAGAAAGACGAACGGCTTGAGCTTGCACAAGCCGAACGCGAAGAAAAGAGACTGTTGGCTGACCTGAAGAAAGCGGAACGAGAAGAGCGCCGATATCAGGACTTGCTGACGAAAGCACGGCGAGAAGCTGGAACCGATGAGCTTCGTATTGCCGAGCTGGAAGCGGCGCTGGCGGAAGCGCAAGCGAGAAGCAAGCGCGCGCGGTCGATGGCGGAAATAACGAAGTCCGGATATGTCTACATAATTTCCAATATCGGTTCGTTTGGAGATCAAATTGTGAAAATCGGATTGACAAGGCGCGTCGATCCCCAGGAACGGGTTCGGGAACTCAGCGGTGCAAGCGTTCCTTTTCGTTTCGATACGCATGCAATGATTTATTCGGAGGATGCGCCTGCACTTGAGAATGCGTTACACCAGGAGTTTTCTGACCGGCGCATCAATGCAGCCAATATGCGAAAGGAATTTTTCGAGGCAAGCATCGACGAAATCGAAAAAGCGGTATCGAAACTGGCGCCTCATTCCCACTTCTTTAGGGACCGCGAGGCGCAGGAATGGCATGAGACATTGGCCCGCCGAAGGCAGGCTTTGGACGACAAGCAGCTAGCGACCGATAGGTTTCCGCCGGAGATTTGACGAATGCCGAGTAGTTGTCGGATTTGCAGGCAGAAAAAGACAGCGCTTGGGTTACAAACGCAAATCAAGCATGCGTCAAACGCCCGCTCGGCTTGGCGCGGTGTTATTCCTTGGGGTCGTCGAACATGGGCTCGCCCCACTCGGGAGAGAGCGGCTCATAGTGGTCGGGGCCCAGGTTCAGCGACGACACATCCATGATGTGCGTGCGGATGCCGGCCATGAAGCTGCCACCCTTGGCGCGCGCCCAAGCCAGCAGTTTGCCGTTGGGCGACATGCCGGGCAGCCCGTCGAAGCCCGGGAAGGTGGTCAGGCGAACAGGCTCGCCGCCCGCGAGATCGCCCAGGTAGATGTCCCAGTTGCCTAGCGGGCCGAATGCTTCCGAGATCCTCACGAACACGTAGTTCCGCCCATTGGGCGCAGGATGCGGCGCCCAATTCATGTCGCGGTCGAAGGTATAGCGGCGCCAATTGGAACCGTCGATGTTTATCGTCATCACCGTCATGGGCGTCGGACTGATCTTCTTGTATTCCGAGTCGCGCCAGGAGCGGAACATCAGGTTCTCTCCGTCGGGCATGAAGTACGGTGAGCCTTCCTGCCAATCGTCGGTGTCGGTTATGCGCTGCTCGTCGGTGCCGTCGGGGCGTATACGCCACAAGTCCTGCCGACCGTCGATGTTGCGGCCGAAAGCGATCCATTCGCCGGTGGGCGACACGACCACCTCCGCCTCGTAGTGCTCGTTGTAGGTCAACCGGCGGCGGTCGCTGCCATCGATATTGGCGATATAGAGTTCGCCGCCCGTGGGATATTCGTCCTCATCCGACCAGTTCCCCACGGGCAAGTGCAGGTTGTCTCGGGTGGAAGTGAAGATTACGCGCTTCTGATCCGGGAAGAAATACGAACAGGCATCCTGTCCCTTGTCGTTTATACGGGTCAGTTCGGTACCTTCGATCGTGTAGGTGTAGGTAAGGTTTCCGTGCCTGCCGTTCGCGCCCTGCACGGCGTCCTTGTCGCGGGTCTGCGCTATCAGGTGGTAGCTGTCCGGCGCAAAATATGCCTCGGCGGAAACGGGGATGTTCGGAATTTCGTAATAGGGCAGCATCTCGTCGCTCTGCCAAACGATCTCGTCTGGAACCGGCGGGTCCGGCGGGCGAGACGGAGCCTCTGCGGGCTGGGCTGCCACGTCCGATGCACCTATAGCCATGGTGGCCGCAAGCAATACCAAAGCCGGCATAACGCCGGCGCCTGCACCGAATCGCGGCAAAATGAAATTACGGATCATGGTTACGCCCCCCTTGCGGCTGCCCAGTGTCGTGCCACTGCGCTAGTATCGCATGACACTTTGGGGTGAACCAACACGCCGGGCCGCATATTGGGCACAACATGCCGCAAATACGCGGCCTTGCAGAGATTGGCACACGCCCAATGGCGCGGAATGCGGGCTTAAGGCGCGGTTATAGCTGCGCGCAATTGCTTCAGGGCAAGGTTCTCGATTTGCCGAATTCTTTCCGCGGAAACACCGTAACGCTCGGCCAGTTCGTGCAGCGTGGTCTTCTTTTCCGCCAGGCGGCGAGCGGCAATAATTTCCCGCGAACGCTGGTCCAAACCTTCCAGAGCTTCCGCCAATTGCCCGCTGGCGCGCTCCATGGAGTCGGCTTCTTCCAGCTCGGTGGCGGGGTCCGCATCCGAGCTCGGCAGATACTGCGACGGCGAGTAGGCCTCGTCGTCGCCATCCGATTCCGGCGGGTCGAACGCGATATCCTGGCCGGCCAGACGCATCTCCATTTCGGCCACTTCCTCCGGCTTGACGCCAAGATACTCGGCAACGGCCTGCTGCTCATCAGGCGACATCCAGCCCAGCCTCTTCTTGAGCTTGCGCAGGTTGAAGAACAGCTTGCGCTGCGCCTTCGTGGTGGCCACCTTCACCAGCCGCCAATTGCGCAGGATGAATTCGTGAATATCGGCCCGTATCCAGTGCACCGCAAAGGTAACCAGGCGTACGCCCACCGACGGATCAAAGCGCTTGACGGCCTTCATCAGGCCCACATTGCCTTCCTGGATCAGGTCGGCCATAGGCAAGCCATACCCCTGGTATCCGCTGGCTATATGGACGACGAAACGCAGGTGCGCCACAACCAGCTGCCGCGCCGCATCCAGATCGCCTTCCTTGCGCAGGCGGTTGGCCAACTCGCGCTCCTCCTCCTCAGTGAGAGAGGGCACCGAGCCAACTGCCTGGATGTACGCGCTCAAACTGCCCAGCGGCCCCGCCAGGATCAGATCGCGGTTGGTCGCGGCAATCGCCGTATTCATCGCATCCTTCGTCATTGCGCAGCGGATTTTATCATTTTATTGGGGCAGGCCTTGCGTTTTTCAAGCCCGCCGCCAACGCGATCGCCGAGGGCCACGAGCTTGTTGCCCGCGGCCCCCGGGACATGCCGCAGACGCGCTAGAAGCGGTAGTTCAGGCGCATCCCGATTTGCCGCGGAGGCGGCAGATAACCATACACCGTGGACGCGATTCGCGGCGCCGGAAGTATGCTGAACGGCGCACCCAAACCCGTGGTGTCCACCAGCGTCGCGAACCTCCAATCGCTAACCGGCATGCCCGGGCCACCGCCTGCCCAGCGAACGGTGTCGTCGTCGAAAACGTTATTCACGTAAACCGTGAACTCCCATTCGTCTGTGGCCAGCCCGAAATTCAGGTTCGCAAGCCAGTACGACTTGAGGATCTTCCTGTTGAAGTCCTCAATGAACCTTTCGCTCTGGTAGTTGGCGCTGAAGGACGCGAAGGAATCCCAGCCCTGCCGAATTCTGGAGGGTCCCTGGTAGGCCAGCGTGAACTGCCATGCATGCCTCGGCGAGCGCTCCAGTTCGAAGCCGCTGCGATCCACTTCGCAAATCGGTTGGTCTGCTACCAGCACCAGGGTGCAGTTGCCCACGCGGGCGGCGTCCGCTGAACCGGTGGAAAGCACCTTGTAGTCGGTGTATTCCGAATCCAGCCACGTGTATCCGCCTATCAGCCTCCAGTTTTCGCTGATCAGCCAGTTCGCGTCCAGTTCGATCCCATGCACCTCGGCGCCGCTGGCATTGCTGACCACGGTGCCCAACTGACCGCGAATAATTCTTTGCGTGCTGATCTGCTTGTCGGTGAAATCCTGGAAGAAATAGGCTCCGTTAAGACGCAGGCGACCACCCAGCAGCGTTCGCTTCATGCCCAACTCCCAAACCTGCATTTCCTCAGGTTCGAACACGATCTCGTCAGGCTCGCCGTTACCGTTGGCGTCGCCGCCGAAGCCACCGATTCCGAGTGTGCTGAAGCCGCCCGGCTTATTGGCCACGGCCCAGGAGAAGTAGGCCATGGTCGTATCCGACGGAGTCCATTGCAGACTTAGCTTGGGCGTGACATAGCTATCGCTGCGGCTGAAGGTGATCGGCGTGGCGAAGTTGCCTGCGGCGCCGAAGCCATCCGGTGGATAGGCGCCCCAGGAATGGCCGGGAATGCAGTTTCCCGAACTTCCGCAGGCCTGCAATGAGCCCGGTCCTTCGGCACGGCGCGCAGCGGCGTTGAAGGTATTCGGTGAGGTCAGGTCGGTTGACTCATCGATCCAGCGTGCCTCCGCGTGCGCCAGGAGCGTTTCCGTCAAGTTGAAATCGAAAGACAAGTACAGGGACTGATGGTCCGTATCGCGGCTGACCGTAGTTGCTTCCCGCGCGTCGAATATCTGCTGAGTGATCAGGGCGCTGGGATAGCTGGTGTACTTGCAGGTGTTCCGGGCCGGGTTTGGCGGGATTCCGAATCGCGGATTGCCGCCGAAGGTGTCGATTGTGAATGCGGGCGCAAACGGACTCGGCTGGAGCCGCAGCAGGCTGCAATAGGTGCCGGCGGTGATTATGGTGTGGTTGCGGTCGTGCTGGTCCACATCCTCCTGCCACAACTGGGCGCCTACAGCAAAATTCAGCCGCCCCTCGAAATTCGACACGTAGCGCAGCTCCTGACTGAGCAGAGACGTTTCCGACCAGGTATTGAGGATCTGGCTGGCCGTAGTGATGTCCATGCCATCCGAGCCGGCCTCCGCTATCCGGTCAATATCGAGTTGAGCAGTCACATCCGCATCGGCCAAACCAGTAAGTGACGTCAGCGTGCCTGGCCCCACCTCCCAGTTCGCGACCAGCGAGAAGCGGAGAACCTCCCGCGTCGAGCCGGGAAAATCGTCATTGCCGATACCTTCCCGATAGTCGGGCGTCAGCGTAACTGCGAGCTCATCGGCATCGGGGATACGCCCGATCACGGCAGGCTGATCCATGTCGTCGAACACCGCGGGATCATTGGGGTCGGCCGCGCCCGTGCGCAGCAGGTGATCCTGCAGAATCTTCGCAGGCCCGTCGCAGTCGTCGTCGTTGACGAAACCGCCGTTGCAGCGCGAAGCGGCGGCCGGCACCCGGTTGACCCCGTTGAAGGGAACGTTGGCCTGCGGCATGACCTCGAACTCGTCGTCGGCGTATTCCATGCGCAGCTTGTAGCTGGCCGAGTCGCTCGGCTCGAACTTCAGCGTCGCGGCCAGGCCCAATCCCTCGCCGCCGCCGATATCGTTGCCGGTAATGGAATTCTGGTAGAAGCCGCCCTCTTCCCAATACAGCGCGTTAAGCCGAAAGCCTGCAGACTCGCCCAGGGGGCCCGACAGGCTGCCCTTGAACGTGTAATAGCCCTCCTCGGCCCCGTCGAGCGAGAACTCGCCCTCCATTTCGTCGGAAGGGTCGCGAGTGACATACTGCACTGCGCCGGCGAATGCGCTGCGACCATAAAGCGCGCTTTGCGGACCCTTGACCACTTCGACGCGTTCGATGTCCAGCATGCGCGGGTTGATAAGCAAGGTGCCGCCAGCCACGCCGATGGCTTCACTGGAAATATCGATACCATCCACCAGGGTGGCGGCGTTGGGCCGGCCCCTGGTGGGCGCCAAGCCACGAATCACCAGCCGCGTGTCGCCAGGCGTGAAGCCCATGTCGAATTGCAGGCTGGAGTCGTGGTGAGCGACTTCGTTCAATTCCTTTACGCCTGCCCGCTCCATGTCTTCGCGGCTCAGGGCAGTCACCGCAATAGGAATGTCCTGAAGATTTTCCTCCTTCTTGCGCGTGGTGACCACGATTTCTTCGAAGGCTGTATTGTTCTGCGCCGGCGCTGGTATCGCCAAAAGCAGCCCAATACCCATAGCGAACGACAGCGCGCAGATCGCGCGGCAAGTTACTTTCATGACAACCCCCCCTTAAAAGGCTGTATGCAGTCTTTCAGTACGGCGAATAGCGAATTCGCGTACCCAAGATTAACCGAAACCAATCGGCTGCGCATCCGATTGCGCGCCGGCTAGGCCCCAAGAGCGGCGCGCGGGGCTTGCAATCAGGCCCTGATCCAGCCGTATTGGGTGTTGCTCGGCTGGCCGCCTTCGTGACCGTACCAGTTCTTCAGTTGAGATAGACCGTCAGCCGGCAGGGCCTTGCGCGCCGCGTCGGGGTCAATGCCGTAGAGGCGCGCGGCGTTCAGCCCCAGGATCTTTTCCTTGTCGGCCTCAGTAAGCGCCGGATACCCGAATTCTTCCTGCAGCGACTCCGGAATCCGGAAACGCCGGAAAGCTTCGATCTGCCATTGCGGAGACCCCCACCAGATCGCATCCGTGCCCCAGATCACGTGGTCGGCCCCGAATGCCTTCAGAATCTGGCCGAGGAAATGCGCGCATACGTTCGGGTGGGTAATGACGGTGTGTCCGAAAGTGGTACCCAGTTCCATGTACACGTTGGTCATGTCCGGATGTGCCTCGCGCATCCGCACCAGGTCGGTCGTCCAGGGCAGGTAGCCGCCCTCCTCGATATAGCCGTCGCCCGGCGGCAGCTCGTAGTTGGCGGCTCTGAAGCCGGAGTGATAGACGATGAAATTGATGTCGGGATGGTCCAGGGCCGCCTTTTCAATGTCGCGCGGATGGTTGTGCTCCAGGCTGCTTCCCGGCAGCGGCAAGCCCTTGTGAACGCAAACCAGGTTCATGCCCAGTGCGCGAATCTTCTCGTAGAAGGGATACATGAGCTTCTCATCGTCCATCCAGAAAGGAAACTCGCCCTTGCGCTCGCGGACGCCGGGATAGAACTTCCAGGAATCCACCTTGAGCTCCAGCGCCTGCCGCTCTGTCTCTTCGAGGAAATCGGGAAAGAACGGCGCCACCAGCCCATGCGCGAGCAGGCGCTGGGAGCCGGCCAAGCCGTTCAGACGCTGCCGGCCTTCCACCATCTCGTCGGAATTGAGCACGTTGAACAGATTCGACGCCACCCCGCTGATCACGGCCACCTGCGTATCGCTGTCGAAGTACACTTCCTTTACGAAATTGCGGAACTCCAGGTCGCCCTCTTGCGGCTCCACGCCGGCGAGTTCCTTGTTGAAAGGGGCGGAAAGCTTGCGGAAAAACAAGGGCTCAATTCCGCCGGTGCGCACATGGTGCGTCTGCACATCGAAGATGAAGGATTTCTTGGGCCACAGCTCGGGATAGGCCTCCAGGTCGTAGGTCTCTGCCGCGTCCACGCGAAACCAGGGACCAAAAACCTCGTTCATGGCGAGAAAAGCCACCGCCATGCCGCAACTTCCGCTCAGGAATTCGCGCCGAGAGAGTCCCAGCGCCCGGCTGCGTTCCTGCGACAACTGCCGCAGCAGGCTTTCAACCTGCTTCTGCTCCGGTGTTTGCGGTGCAGGCAGGTACTCCTCGTTGGAAACAATCTGCGTGGGAATGGGGAGGCGATCTCCCGTGAGCCGGTCGTGCTCGTTCTTCTTCTTCCACATATGCTTTCCCCCAAGTCCCCCGGCAGCGCTTGCGCCGGCCACCCAGGGGAGCATATCAGAGTGGTGGTTTATCATTCACGGCGCAATTTGCTGGGGGGTTAACTCATGAACACAACGCGCTTGCTGCCGGGCCTGATTCTGTTACTGATGAGCACCGCAATGGGCGACGAAGAGGCGGTGGGGGCCTGTACATATGTGCAGGAAAACATGTTCGCCGGGCCGTTCGATGTCTGTCATGCGCCGCTTACGGAAGCGCAATGCACCGAGATGGGCGAACTCGACGACAACCACGATGCCTCGTTCGCGGCAGGCGAGGAGTGCGACCTTGAGCGCGACATCGTGGGAATTTGCGACCTGGGCGACGCCAAGATTTACTACTACAACGGCGATTCCTTCGCGCTCGAAATCGGCTGCGGATTTCAGGGCGGCGAATGGATAGCCGAAGAATAGGAACAGCCGCCGCCGGCCGCAAAGGCGCTGTTTTTCACCAGCGCCAGCGAAATCCCACGTACAGGGAGCGGGGTGCGCCCGGAAAATAGCGCTCGCCGCTGAATACCGTGTAGTCGGCGCGGCTGGCGTAGCGGCGGTTGGTGAGATTCAGCAGCCTGAAATAGGCGCTTAGCCTGTCCCCGAGAGCCATGCGGGCGCGCAAATTGAATAGCTCGTGGCCGGGGTAGCGGTGCAGGTTCTGCGGCTCCAGGAAATAGCCTCCGGTCCACAAGTACTCGAGCTCGATGGCCCGCATGCCGCCGTCCTGCCAGCGCAGACGGGCCCCTCCAAAGCGCCGCGGAGCGGTGTCCACTTCCAGCCCCTTGAGGTTGAAATCGCCCAGCAGGAAGTCGCGATCGTAACGATGCCGCGCAAGGCTGGCGGTCAATTCCAGCGTCAGCGCATTGCCCAAAGGCCAGCGGATATCTGCCTCCAGCCCCTCGTGCCTGGTGCCGCCGCCCGCGCGATTGAAAAGCTCGGCGTCGCGAAACAGCACGTCCCGCTTGCGCATGTGATATGCCACGAGTTGCGTGGCCACGGCCTTGAAATCCAGAGCCAGCCCGATTTCTGCGGCCCGCACGTTCTCCGGGCGCAGCTCGGCGATGACTTGCGCCCCCTGCAAGCGATACAACTCGGTGGCTTGCGGCATGCGGAATCCGTGCGCAAGGCTCAGCCAGGCCCGCCGCTGGGCGACCGGCCGCCACATGAGGCTCAGTTTGGGCGAGAAGGCCGAGAAGGAGTCGCTGCGGTCTGTGGGTCTGCTGTAGCGGCAGCCGCCAAATCCGCACACGCTCAGGTCATCGCGAGTGCGGCCGGCAGGAAGGTAGTTTGTGTGTTCGTAGCGGACCCGCTCGTAGCGAGCGCCGACGCTGACCGTCCACTGTTGACCGAGGCGGAGATCGTAGTGTGCAAAAGGCGCCAGCCACCGCGCATTCACCTGGTAGTCGTAGTGCTCGCCGGGCGGAAACACTTCTCGCGCAAAGGCGCTGCCGACCGTCTCGCCTTCCTGCCACTGCCGCAAGCCTCCTTTCGTGTATTCCACATCCAGACCGGCGACCAGCGTTCCCGCGGCAGTGTCCAAATGCGCGGCTGATTGCACGCCCACACCACGATGCTGGTTGCTTTCGTAGGGGTCGCCCGGCAGAAAGTGCATCCGAAAGCGCATTCGCGAGTAACGTGCATAGGGTGTCACGACCAGGCCTAGCGCTTCTCCGGCGTTGTATTCCAAGCGCGCGTATGCGCGCAGGTTTACGGCCTTGCGGAAGGCCTCGGGATCGGGATTGGAGCGCGCCAACTCCCGGTTCCGGTAGCTGTTCAGCCCGGTCACATAACCCGCCGTTTCCTGGTCGAGACCGCTTGCAGCCACGGCCGCCGTCCATGTCCAGGGATGCGTTTCGCCAGCCTTGAATCCATTGAACTTGAGCTGCCGGTGACCGGAGTCGTCCCGGAAGCCGCCTTCGCGGGTTGCGGTTAGCCTGATGCCAAGATCGGATTCGCGCGAGACGTTCAAGCGGAAACGGGAGAAGCCATGCGCACCGAATTCCAGGCCCAAGTCTGGCGAAGGTTCCGGGACTGCCGTGATGACGTTCACCACTCCGTGCAGCGCGTTGCCGCCGTGAACCGCAGCGCCAGGGCCACGCAGAACCTCTACCCGCGCGGCCGCTTCGTGGTGCGCGAAGAACAGTTCATTGACATTGCAGAAACCGGGCGATGTGAGCGGAATTCCGTCTTCCGCCGTGAGCAGGGCGCCACAGGCGCCGGGTCCGGTGAGCACCGGAGACCGCAAGGCCGGCAGGTACTCCTGGCCGCTGCCTCGTTGCAGGTTCACGCCCGGCGCCCGCGCCAGAACCTCCTGCGGATGCGTCGCACCCAGCGCCCAGCCGGCACTTTCCGACGCCAGCACCGACAGGCTGCCGGCAAATTCGCGGGCGGGCGTTGCTCTGCGTCTTGCCGTCACCACAATCTCCTGGAGCGCCCCATCGGCTCTGGCTTGCTGAGGCAAACCCTGTACCTGAGCGCGCGCCGGTGCCGATTGCGCTGCAGCGCCAACCCCAGGCAGGAACGCGAGCGCCAATGCGAGGATCAGAACTGTATGCATGAAATGGACAGGCGGGCGGACAGTCCGCAAAATGAGCCCGCTCGATTGCAAGCTCAAGTAGCCCGCTCGCCGAGGTTGAATCGCAGCGGGCTCAAGTGTCATTGCTGAGCGCGCAATTCGTGGCGCGCTATCAGCAGTTGCTGCACTTCGCTCGCGCCCTCGTAGATCCGCAGCGCGCGGATCTCGCGATACAAGCGTTCAACAACCGACCCGGAACGCACACCTTCACCGCCGAACAATTGCACGGCGCGGTCAATGACCTTTTGCGCCTGTTCGGTAGCGAAAAGTTTCGCCATGGAGGCCTCGCGGGTAATGCGCTGCCCGGATGTGTCCCGCTGCCAGGCGGCGCGGTAAACCAGGAGTGCGGAAGCATCCACGGCTGTGGCCATTTCTGCCAGTGCTGCCTGCGTGAGTTGCAGGTCCGAAAGCGCGCCGCCGAACAGACGGCGGTTGCGGCTGCGCTGCAGGGCTTCGGCATAGGCGCGGCGGGCCATGCCCAAAGCCGCCGCTCCCACCGCACAGCGGCACAGGTCCAGCGTTCCCAGCGCCACTCGCAGCCCGTCGCCGGGGCCGCCCAACAGGGAATCCGCCGGAACGCGACAGTCATTGAACCGCAGGCTGCCCAGCGGATGCGGAGCAATAACCGGTGTTCTCTCGCTTACTTCCAGCCCCGGCGTGTCCGCCGTCACGACAAAGGCGCTCACGCCTCGCTTGCCTTCGCCCGTGCGGGCGAAAACGACGTAGAAGTCGGCCACACCGGCGTTGGAAATCCAGGCCTTGGAGCCGTTGAGGACGTAGTCGCCGTCGCGTAGTTCGGCGCGCGCCGACATCGCGGCTACATCGGAACCCGCCTCCCGCTCGGAAATTGCGAAAGCGGCGATTGCGCGCCCGCCGGCCACCCCCTTCAGCCATGCATCCTTTTGCGCGCGGGTGCCGAACAAGCTGATCGGAGCACTGCCAAGGACCTGCATCGCATAGACGAAATCGGCCAAGGGTTCATGGCACGCCAATGTTTCCCGCACTAGGCACAGGCTGCGAACATCCAGGGCAGCGTCCTCGCCATATGGCTCGGGAACGGCGAACTTCAGGAACCCAGCCTCGCCCAGCCGGGCAGCGATTTGCCGGCAGGAGGCATCCAGGTCAGGGCCGGGCAAAGGGTGTGGCCATGATTGCTGCGCACACCAAGTATCCAGCGCTTCATGGCGCGCCTGATGACGCGCCTCGAAAAACGGCCAGTTGAGATGGCCGGCCGGCATCGCCGCCACTGCTTGTTACTGTCCCGTCTGAGGCGCCAGCGCCTCGCGAATGCGGCGCGCGTGACCGGCAAGCAGGTCATGGTCCGCAAGCGCACCCCCTGGCGGCTTTAGTCTCTGGCCGTCGTGGCAAGGGATGACGTGAATGTGCATATGGAAAATGACCTGCCCGGCCGCGGCCCCGTTGCGCACCTGCACAAGGACGCCGTCCGCCGCAAAAGCTTCCCGCACGGCCCGCGCCAAATGCTGCGTGATCGCAAACACCCCTGGCACGGCATCAGCAGGCAGCGACAGAAAATCGACCGCCGGCGCCTTGGGCAACACCAGCGCGTGGCCGTCGGCGCGCGGTGCCACATCGAGGATCGCCAGAGCATGCTCGTCCTCGCAGAGCCGGTGGCACTGCGCCTCGCCGGCAAGTATGCGCGCGAATATGTTTCCCGAGTCGTAGGTCATTACCACCGCCTGCCTGTCATTCCGCCTTTTCCGCGCCCAGCTTCAAGACCCCCAGCATACCCAAAATGCGGTACCGCTGCCCTTATCCCCTATCATGCCTTGGCGCTTTCGGGCGGTAAGCGATCCGCCCCAGGGACAACAACAAGCCAAGGCACAACCGCAAGTCCATGCAAAAGAACTCCGTCGATCTCCAGGACCCCGCCAACCATTGCTTCGTTTGCGGCCCATCGAATCCGGGCGGCCTGCAGGTGCGCTTCCGCCTGGAGGGCATCGGCGCGGACATGGTCTGCCGGGCGGAATTCACGCCGGGCCCGACGCACGTCGGCTACAGCAACATGCTGCATGGCGGAATTCTCTACTCCCTGCTGGACGACGTAATGGCCAACTGGAGTTTCCTGCAAGGCATGCGAGTACACACCGCGCGTTGCGAAGTGCGCTACCGCGAGGCCGTGCCATTGGGCGTGGAACTGAAGCTCGAAGGCCGTTTGACGCGCCGGCGCGGCCGTATGCTGGAGATGGAGGCCCGCGCGTTTCGCAACGACACGGGCGCCCTGGCCGCCGCCGCCCAGGCCCGCTTCATGGCTGCGGCCGCCTCCCCGCAAACCTGACGCCAACACCCGCTTGGCGGGTGTGCGGGCAGGTGCGATCAGGCGGACGGGTAGATTGCGATATCGTAGGTTCCGGTACCGGCGCGCAACGGGCGGCAGTTGTTGCGGTACTCGTCGCCTTGCCAGAAAGCGTCGAGCTGTTCGCGGGTCGGGAAGCGGCTCACGACCAGGTAGCAGCCTGGGAGCTTGTCGCCTTCCACGTCTTCTTCCGCAGGGCCGCGGATCACGTATTCGCCGCCGTTCTTGGCCACAAGTTCAGCGGAAAGCTGCACATATTTCTTCATGTTGTCGTTGAAGTTGGTGATGTTGCACACGGCAACCAGGTAATGAGCCATTGCATTCCTCCGCATGGTTGATATGGTCAGTTCGAAGCGGCGGCTTGGCCGCGTGCGCCGGCACGATAGAGCAGAACCGCCACGACTGCAACCGCCAATATGCCGAGCCAAGTCCCGGCAGAAAATGGAAGTTTTAGCACGTCCTTGTCGCCACTCAGGACGATGGGCACGGCAATGGCGATTCCCACCAGGGCTTCGCCCGTGATCAGGCCCGCGGCGAGCAAGGAGCCAGAGCGCGCGGAAGCGCCGCCTCTGCGCCGCTTGGTCATGAACGACAACAACCCGCCCACAAAAATAGGTACCGCCAGCTCCACCGGCAGGTAGATGCCGACCGCCACGGCCAGTACAGGAGTGCGGAACGCGGCCTTGCGCGCCTTCAATATCTCGTCGCACAAGACGATGGCCATGCCCACCCCCGCGCCGATGACGATCATGTTCCAGGGTAGCTCTCCGCCCAGCACACCCTGGGCCACCGAAGCCATGAGCGTGGCCTGCGGCGCCAGCAGCGAGTCCGGACGCTCGGGAGTAGCCGGCCCTATTCCATAAGCCTCAAGCATGAGGTTGAGCACAGGCGCAAGAAAGAAGGTAGCGGAAATCACGCCCACCACCTGCATGACCTGTTGCTTGTAGGGCGTGGAGCCCACTATCCGGCCGGCTTTGAGATCCTGCATGTTGTCGCCGCCGATGGCCGCAGCACAGCAAACTACCGCGCCGATCATGATCACCGCCGCCGGCGCGGTGGCATCGCCTGCGCCCACCATCCAGAGCATCAGCAGCGAGGAAAAAAGAATGGTTGCGATCGTGACGCCGGACACCGGGTTGTTTGACGACCCGACCAGGCCCGCCATATACGCCGCAACCGCCGAGAACAGAAAGCCGGTGGCAGTCATCGTGAGTGTCATCGCCAGCGAGACGCCCGCGCTGCCCACTACGTTGTAATAGATGAGCCACATGAGAACCGCCAGACAGACAATTGCGGGCACCACGTAGCGCATCGGTGTGTCGCGGTCGGTTTCGGCCGGCGCGCTGGCAGCGTTCGATTTTCCGAATCCGCGCCGAAAAGCATCTACAAGCGAACCGCGCAGCGATACGATGGCCCAGAGCCCACCCACGATCATCGCACCTACACCCAGGTAGCGAATCTGGCTGCTCCAGATCGCAAACGCAGCGTCCGCCGCCGACAGCTTGGCCACGCTCGCCGCGAGCTCGGGATGGTTCTCCAGGTAGAAAGCACCAAACAGTGGCAGGGCCACGTTCCAGGAAAACACACCGCCCAGCAATACGAGCGCCGCGATGTTCAGGCCAACGATGTAGCCGACTCCGATCAGCGCAGGTGAGAGGTTCGAACCGATGTAGGCGATGCTGTCGCCGGCGATTCTGCCAGCCGCCTGGGCAATGCCGTCCCAGAGTTTGAAGCCCGTCTCGCAGAGCTTGAGAACTGCCCCCAGGCCCGCGCCCAAGGCCAGAAACCGCACCTCACCGCTGCGTTCCTGGCCCGCCTTCAGAACCTGCGCGGTGGCCTGACCCTCTGGGAAAACCAGGTTCTCGGAAACGATCAGCGAGTGGCGCAGCGGGATGGTGTACATAACCCCCAGCAGGCCGCCCACGCCCGCGATCACGCTTACCCACCAATAGTCGAACACGTTCCAGTAGTTGAGTATCAGCAGCGCCGGCAAGGTGAATATCACCCCGGCGGCGAGCGACTCGCCGGCCGAGGCGGCGGTTTGCACGATGTTGTGTTCGAGGATATTGCTGCGCTTGAATAAGCCGAGGACGGCCATGGACAGGACGGCGGCGGGAATCGACGCCGATACCGTCAACCCGGCGAAGAGTCCGATATAGGCATTGGCCCAGGACAGAATGATCGACAGCAGAACGCCGGTTACTATCGCCTTGACCGTCAATTGCGGCATGAAAGACTTCCCCAGAAAACTGGGCGAATACTACACCGTAGGCTCGCGGAGGATTGAACGATGATCGGCCTGTTGCAGCGCGTCAGCCGCGCGAGTGTGTGCGTGGACGGCGAAGTGCGCGCACAAATCGGCGCGGGGTTGCTGGTTCTGGCTGCCGTGGAGAGAGGCGACTCGGAGGCGCAGGCCCAGCGTCTGGCGGAACGCATCGTCAACTGCCGCGCTTTCTCGGATGCCGACGGACGCATGAACCTGAGCCTCAAGCAGGTCAAAGGCGAATTGCTGCTGGTGTCTCAGTTCACGCTGGCGGCCGATACGCGCAAAGGCGCGCGGCCCGGTTTTTCGCGGGCCGCCCCTGCCGAAGAAGGCAAGCGGCTCTTTCAACGCCTGGTGGCCGAAGCCGAAGCCCAGGACGTGCGCGTCCAAACGGGCGTCTACGGCGCGAACATGGATGTCGAACTCGTCAATTCAGGGCCCGTGACACTGCTTTTACAGGCCCGCGCGAGGTCGTAGGAGGTATGATTGGGGTTCACGGTGGCCCGTGTCGAATGGTTGATGCAACCTTTGACGCAGCCGCGCAAGAACGGCAACGCGCGATGAGGAAGACATAATGGGACTTGGCGGAATCAGCGGCTGGCAGCTTCTAATTGTGCTGCTGCTCGCATTGGTGATATTCGGCACCTCGCGCATCCGCAACCTTGGCAGCGACCTGGGCTCGGCGATCAAGGGGTTTCGCAAGGCCGTATCCGATCCGGACAAGTCCGACACGGAAAAGCTGGCTCGCGCTGACGCCGAATTCAGCGACGCCGAGGCCGGCGCCAAGACCAAGGAAGAGGAAGCTCCCAAGGCTTGATTCTCGGGACGGCGCTGACGTGAGCCCGCGCCCGGCTGAAGTGTCGCGTTCAACCGATACCAGGGCCTGTTAGCGCTATGCGACGCCGCAATGTTTGATATCGGTTTCGCGGAACTGATTCTGCTCGCCGGCTTGGGGCTTATTTTCCTGGGCCCTCAGCGCCTGCCAAGAGTGGCGTCCCAGCTTGGGCGCTGGGTGGGACAGGCACGGCGCATGTCGCGCACACTGATGTACCAGCTTCGCCAGGAAGTCGAATTGGATGATCCCAAGCCTTTTGCCTCGCGTCGCCCGGCGCAACCCGCCAACATGAAGGCCAAGAACGCGCGGCAGACGGGAAGCCAGAACAACGAGAACTCCGCAAACGGCGAAACGGAATCCCCGAGTGCCGAGAGCGCTGGGCAAAGCAAGCCTAGTGAATAACAAGCCCGATCAGCCGGAAGAAAAAGCGGAACAGGAGCAACTGGAAGAGTCCAGCCTGCTCTCCCACCTGATCGAACTGCGCTCGCGGCTGCTGAAGGCATCCGCCGCGATACTCGTGATATTCGTCGGCCTGGTTCCCTTCGCGCGAACCGTCTACGGCGTCGTGGCGGAGCCCCTGATGCGGGAACTGCCGGAGCAGTGGTCCATGATTGCCACCAACCCGATCTCACCGTTCTTGACTCCCTTCAAGACGGCCTTCTTCGCGGCCGTGTTCGCGGCAATGCCAATCGTGATTTACCAGACTTGGGCGTTTGTCGCGCCCGGACTTTACAAGCGCGAAAAAAAGGTGGCGTTGCCGCTATTGCTTTCCAGCATCTTCCTCTTTTATGCCGGTGCGGCGTTTGCTTACTTTGTCGTATTGCCCCTGGTTTTCCGTTTTCTCGTGGCCACCACGCCCCCGGATGTCGCCATGATGACGGATATCGGCGAATACCTGAGCTTTGTGTTGGTGCTGTTCTTCGTGTTCGGACTCGCCTTCGAGGTTCCGATCGCGATCCTGGTGCTGGTGGGTGCAGGCATCGTCACGCCGCAATCGCTGGGCAGAAAACGCCCCTATATCCTGTTGGGCGCGTTCACGCTGGGTATGCTGTTGACGCCGCCCGACCTCATTTCACAGACGCTGCTGGCGGTGCCGATGTACTTCCTCTACGAGATCGGCATCCTGATGGCGCGCCTGCTGTTGCGGAAACGCGAGGCGACTGAGGACGCCTCCAGTTAAGCGGACTGGCGCCCTGTGCGAGCTTGGTGCTATTCGCTGGCGGGCAGCACGTCACTCAGGCCGTCGTAGCCGCGCTCTTCGAGTTCGTCGATCTGTTCGCCGGATATCGTCTCGACTCGCTTGCCGGCGGTTTTGTCCTCCCGCGCTTCGCCCCGGCGGCGCACCCGATTGATACGCGAACCGGTAACCTCCCTGCGCTCCAAAGAAGTCACGTAATTTTGGTCGTTGCGGCGCCGCTCTGCCCTGCGCTCGGCGGACTGTCCACCATCCGCCACAGCACCGATTTCTGCGGCGGGCGCCTCGACGGCAGTCTGTTGCGCGGCGCATCCGGCCAAGGCGAAGGTCAACCCGACAAGCAATAATCTACGCACGGCAACTCCCCCGATAAAACGGGCGTCAGAATAACATGACGTTCAGCGCGGCTTGCGCAACGGGCGCACGGCGGTGGACAGCCGCGAAACGCTCAGCAACACGCCCTCTTCGTCGGTCACCCGGATGTCCCACACATGCACCAGGCCGCCGAGACGTATTGGGCGCGCGGTGCCATAGACGAAACCGGAACGCGCCGGCCGCAGGTGGCTCAGGTTGATTTCCAGACCCAGCACCTGGTACTCGCCCGGCGGCGTACACAGGTAGGAAGACCAACTACCGACCGATTCGGCCAGTACCGCCGAGGCGCCGCCGTGCAGCAGTCCGAAGGGCTGCTGGGTGCGATGGTCCACAGGCATGCGGGCACGCAGAAAATCGTCGCCGATTTCGACAATCTCCACGCCCAGATGCCCGAGCATCCGGTCCTCTTCCAGGGCGTTCAGTTGCTCGGGGCGGTCGAATGCCTTGGGATGCCAAATGCGACCGGGCACTATTCCTCCTGCTCTGCAACCTTCCGATAGGCCTCGCGAAAGCTAAAGCCCTGCTCCGAAACCAGCCGGTTGGCCCGCTCCGCGGCCCGCAAGCCCGGCGCCGATGCCAACTGCCGGCAGCGTTCGGGGACAAAGCGCACCGCGCGCACTATACGGCAAACAACGGCGCAACTCTCGCGGGTCAGATCAATGCCCCGAAACAGAGGCGCCTTGATGCGCTGCAGATCACGCTGGTAGCCTGACGTGAGCGAAGCCGGTATGCCCAGCACTTCCAGCAGGCAAGCCCGCACCGTCGCTCCGGCGCCGCGAACCAGCTCCAGCGCGTCCGGATTGCGCTTCTGGGGCATGATGGAAGACCCGGTAGTGACCTCATCGGCCAAGCGCAGCAACGAGAATTCCTGGGTGTAGAACAACAGCAAATCGCTGGCCAGCCGTCCGAGGTCCTGCATGAGCATGGCGCATTCAAACAGCAGCCCGGCCTCGGCCTTGCCGCGCGATAGCTGCACAGAAGTGACGGGTTCCTGCACTTCAGCAAAACCCAGGTTCTGCCGCGTTTGTTCGCGATCGAGATCCAGCCCAGGCGCGCCGAAGCCCGCAGCGCTGCCGAGCGGATTGCGATCCACGCGCCGCGCTGCACCGGCCAGACCGGCGGCGTCGTCGCGCAACTCGCCGGCGAAACCGCGCGCCCACAGCCCCACGCTGCTGGGCATGGCCTGCTGCATGTGCGTGTAGCCCGGCAACGGCAATTGGCCCAGGTGCGCGTCGAGGCCGTCGAGTTCGGCGGCGACGGCGATGGCGGCTTGCTGCAAGTCCCGCGCCGCATCCTTCAGGTACAACCGCAAGGCGGCCAGCACCTGATCATTGCGCGAGCGTCCGAGGTGTACGCGTTTGCCGGCTTCGCCTATATCGGCCGTCAACCGCCGCTCAAGAGCCGTATGCACGTCCTCTTCGGCCAGCGAGATGCTCCATTCCCCGGCAGCATGCGCCTCGGCCAATCGCCGCAAACCGTCCACGATCGCGGCATGATCCACATCCGACAGGTAGCCTGCCTTGTGCAGCATCGCGGCGTGGGCAATCGACGCCCGAACGTCGTACGCCACGAGCCGGCCGTCGAGAAGATGATCCTCGCCCGCCGTGTAGCGCAGAACCGTCTCGTCCAGCTTTCCGCCCTTGTCCCAAAGGCGCGTCATTGCCTGCCCGCCTGCTGCTCGGCGTCCGACAGCGCATCGATGCTGCGTACCACCATGGTTCCGCAGCCTTCGTTGGTGAACACTTCCCGCAGGAGCGCATCCTGAGTACTCCCCGAAACGAGGTGAACCCGCGGTACGCCACCCTTGATTGCGGCTTCTATGGCCGCGGCCTTGGGCAGCATGCCGTCGGCCAGGGCGCCTCCGGCCTGCAGCTTGCGCAGCCCGGCGAGGTCGAGGTACGACAGCAACGTGGAGGTATCGGCGCGATCCGACAAAATGCCCGGCGCAGCCATGGTGAGCACCAGCTTCTCGGCATTGAGGGCCACCGCCACCGCGGCGGCCACCGTGTCGGCGTTGATGTTGAGCAATCCGCCATTCGCATCGGCGGACAACGGACTCACGATGGGCAGGAAACGCTTCTTCAGCAGCATTTTCAGCACCGCTGGGCGCACTTCCTGAATATCACCCACGAAACCGAAGTCCACCGGCTCCTCGCCGGCGCCCTCCACCCTTGCCGGCGGACGGCGACGAGCCACGACCAGACCTGCGTCCACTCCGGACAGGCCGACGGCCGAAACGCCGCAGGCCCGGCAAGCGGACAGCAAGCGGGTATTGACTTCACCGTTGAGCACATAGGTGGCTACCTTGAGATCCTCCGGCCCGGTTACGCGGCGGCCAGCCACCATGCGCGCCTCGTGCTGGAGCCGAGCGGTGAGTTCGGTCGATTGCGGGCCGCCGCCATGCACGATCACGACCCTGATGCCCAGCGCCTGCAACACCGCTGCCTGCTCCACCAGCGCCTCAATGCGGCTGGCCCGGCTCAATACCTCACCGCCCAGTTTGACCACGAACACGCGGTCGCGGTACAGGCGCAAGTACGGCGCCGCCGCGCGCAACGCGGCAAAACCCGCGCCGCTAGGCCGCTTGCGGTTCAAAGCCCTGGCCCCAGCATGGCGTAGAGAACGGCCATCTGCACCCACATGCGATTGCGTGCTTCGGGCACCACCACGCTGCGCGGCCCATCGAGCACCGTTTCGCTCACCACCACGTTGCGGCGAACCGGCAAACAGTGCATGAACCGGCAGTCGGCCGCAGCCGGCTGGAACCAGTCCTCGTCCACGCACCAGTCTTCGTGCTGGTTGCGCAACTGGTAGTCAGAGTGCTTGTCGCCGTAGTAGCGGGTGGAACTCCAGGACTTGGCATACAACGCGTGAGCGCCTTCGAGTGCCTGCGCGCGGTCTTCCGTTTCCCTGATGGAGCCGCCCGACCGCTCCGCAAGCGCCACTGCCTTGTCCATCACCAGCGGCGGCAGCTCGAAGCCGTCGGGACGCAGAACGGTGACGTCCATGCCGCGCATGGCCGCCATCTGCAGCGTCGCCGCAGGCACGGCCAGCGGCAGCGCCCGCGGGTGATAAGCCCAGCTCAGCACGAACTTGCCGCCGGCGACGGGAATGCCCAGATCGTCGAGCGTCTTCCAATCGGCCAGGCTCTGGCAAGGGTGATTAATCGCCGACTCCATGTTGATCAGCGGCGTCGAAATCAACTCCGCAAGATTGCGGTACTCCCGATCCTCCAGGTCTTCCACGAGGTTGCGACGCTCGGCGAAAGCCCGCAGTCCCAACGCATCGCCGTACGATGCGATTACGGGAACGGCCTCCCGAACATGCTCGGCGGCCGCGCCATCCATGACGATGCCGGGCCGCGTCTCCAGGCCGTGAATCGACATTTCGGGCGAAATCACGAAGGAGCCGCCACCCAGGCGCGTCATCGAAGCCTGAAAGGAAGCCAGGGTTCGCAGCGACGGGTTCAGAAACAGCAGCGACAGCACCTTGCCGCGCAGTGCCTCGGGCTCGGGATGCCGCTCCAGGCGTGCCGACAGCGACAGCAGCGCGCTCAATTGTTCGGCGCTGAAGTCCGCCAGGTCGTCGAATCGTCGAATGTCACTCATTGGACTGCTCCTGGTGAGCGCTAAGTTGCGCGAGAGCCGCAGCCAGCGCCGCGGCCTCGTTCTCGCGAAGGTTGAGTGGGGGCATCAGGCGCAGCCATTCCGGCAGCGCGCTGGTACCGGTAAGGATGTCGGCATCTTCCAGCAGGCGGTCGCGGGTAGCGGCCGCGCCGCCCGGGCAATGGAAGCCGAGCAGCAGGCCGCTTCCCTGTATGGCTTCGACCGGCCCCTGCAGGCAACTGGCGCGAATTTGCCGCTCGCGCTCCGCGGCTTGCTCGGGAAGCTGCTCTTCGAGCATCACGTCCAGCACCGCTTCCATCGCGGCGCAGGCAAGAGGGCCGCCGCCGAAGGTACTGCCAAGATCGCCCTTGGCGAGCTGCGCGGCCAGATCCTCGCGCATCAGAAGTGCTGCGCAGGGGAAACCCCCGCCCAGCGACTTGGCAACGGTGAGCAAGTCGGGCGCCACGCCGGCGCGCGAAACCGCAAACGGCATGCCGCTGCGGCCCATTCCGCACTGCACTTCGTCGGCGATGAAAAAAGCGCCATGCGCATCGCAGGCGGCCCGCGCAGTGGCCAGGAATTCGTCGCTGAGCGGATAGGCGCCGCCCAAGCCTTGTATAGGCTCCAGAATCAGCGCAGCGGTGTTTGCGTCGATCAGCGCCGCCAGTGCTTCGGCATCGTCACGCGGCGCAAACACGACATCGAACGGCACGCGAGGGAAGCCGTACCAACGCTCCTGCGCGCCCCAGCTTACCGCCGCGGCGGCGGCCGTACGCCCATGAAACCCGTGCTCCAGGGCAACAACCCGCGAACGTCCGGTCAAGCGACAAGCCAGGCGCAGAGCGTTCTCATTGGCTTCCGCGCCCGAATTTACGAAGAACACCCGCTCCAATCCCGCGGGAGCGAACTCCGCCAGCTTGTCGGCGGCGCGGGCGCGCACGCGCAGCGCCATCGCGTTACTGGCGAACAGCAACTCGCCGGCCTGGTGCTGGAGTGCTGCAAGCAGGCGCGGATGGCCGTAGCCCAGCGCGCATACAGCGTGCCCTCCGTAGAGGTCGAGCAACCGGCGGCCATCGGCGCAGATCAGGTAGGCGCCATGACCGGCCACGACCTCGAAAGGAAACTGGGCATAGACCTGCAACAAGTGAGCGGCCTCCAGCAGTCGCGGGTCGCCGTGTTGGTCCATTGTCGGGCCCGCGTTCATGTCCATGCCGGCCCCGGTGCGGTCAAACCGGCCGTCTCATTCAATCCGAACAAGCGGTTGGCCCACTGGACCGCCCCGCCGGCAGCGCCCTTCACCAGGTTGTCCAGCACCACGAATACAGCCACCGAATCATTTTCGACGGCAATCGAAAGATGCGCATTATTGCCGCCGATCACGTTCTTCAGTCGCGGCGGGGAGTCGGCCATGTGTACGAATGGCGCGGCGCCATAGCTTTGCTCGAAGGCATCCTTGACCTGGCGCTCGGTCACCGCTGGCTTGAGCCGCGCCTGCATCGTGAGGTGAATTCCGCGCGCAAACGGGCCCGAGTGCGGCACGAAACGCAAATCAGGGCGCTGGCCGCTCACTGCATGGCAAACCTCTTCCACCTCCGGCGCATGACGATGCCGCAATGGGCGGTAAGCGAACATGTTGGAATGGCGCAGCGGATGATGAGTCGTGGCCTGCGGATGCTTGCCCGCTCCGGTGCTGCCGGTAACGCCGCTGGCGAACAGCGGCGAATCGGTCAGTCCGAACCGCATCAGGGGCACCGACGCCAGCAGCAATGCGCTGGCGAAGCATCCGGGGTGTCCGATATGCGGCGTATCCGCTTCCGGCCTATGCTCGGGAATAGCGCAGGAGAACTTCCGCAGCAGCTCCGGAGCGCCATGCGGCCCGCCATAAACCTGCTCGTAGGCGGCTGCGGAGGCGAAGCGGAAGTCCGCCGACACGTCCACGATGCGGACCTCGGAGTTCCACTTGCCGGCCGCCTTCAAAACCTTTGCCACCAGCTCGGCGCTGGCTCCATGCGGCGCGCAGGAGAATACGGCGCAGGGCTGCCGCAGCGCCTCTTCCAGTTCGGCCAGCGGGTGAAAGCGCAAGTCGGGCCACAAGCCGATAAGGTTGGGGAATGATGATTCCACGGGAACGCCGGCGTTGCCCTGCGAAATGGCCGCCGCGATCCGAAACTCCGGATGACTGGCAAGGATGCGCAACAGTTCGCCGGCCACATAGCCTGACGCTCCCAGTACCACGGCAGGGATGCTCATGACTTCGCCCGGTTCAGGCTGCCGGCCACGAATTCGCCCAATGCAGCGCTGTTTGCAAGCGCGTTGTAGCCCGGTACGCCGACCCGCTCACGCAGGATGTCCAGACCGACTTGGTTGTCGGTTGCCGGGCCGGTCACTGCCGACACCGCGATCCCGTACTGCTCCTTCAACAGGGCAGCACCGCCCAATGCCGCGACAGGATCGCTGGCGCAAAGCAGCAGGCAGGATATGGCCGCGCGTATTTCTTCGTCGGCCAGGATCGCCTCCACGCCGTAGGCCCCAAGTATGCCGTCACCCAGCTCGAAGAGAATGACGTCCGGCGCGGCCGCAGCCATCCTGCGCAGCATCGCGCGCGCCAGCCCGGGTGCATTTTCCGGGGCGGTGCTCACAATGCCGAAATCGGTGAATATTGCGGTGTTGCGGGCGCCCGCGTCCTCCATGGCGAGGATGTCGCGGCGCAGCGATACGCCGGTGGCCTTGAAGGCGTCCACCACGTAACCCTCGTGCCGCAGGCGGCCGATGATTGCGCAGGCGGCTGCCGTCTTGCCGGAGTTCATGGTGGTGCCGGCCAGGGCAACCACGGGTACGCCGCCCAAGTCCAGCCGGCCGCCATCTTGCTCGGGCAAGGCCTCGCCACCGACCCGCGCGGGGATGCCTACACGCTCGCCCAAGTAGGGAAATTCCAGCACCACGCCCAACACGCGAGCATCGAAAGGGCGCCCCATGGTGGCGTTTACCGAATCGCATACGCCCAGCACGCCGCCTATGTTCAACAGTTGCAGCACATCGCCCGGCTGTACCGCGTCGGGCACATGTCCCGCGTAGCCGAACAGGGCCTTGCGATGCCCAAGGGCGCCCACCAGCACGTCGCCCTTGCGAACGCGGGCCATGCGGCCGCTGGCCAGTTCCAGCCGGTTGTAGGAAGCCTTGTCGTTGAGCACTTCAACGGCCACCAGTACGCCTTCCTCGCTTGGAATTTCGCCACCCACGCGAATCTCGCGCTCGATGTCCAGCCCGGATGCAACGGAGGCGAGCTTGTCAACGATTACGCTACGCATGGCCGATAGTCTCCTTCAGGGCGTGCATGACGCTACTTTCCGGCCGCAGCCGCGCGGCTATGCAGCAGGCCGGGCAACGAAAGCACTCGGGCGGCGCCCAGCGCGTCGCGCGGCGTCCATTCACCGGCGGACTCGCCATATACGCCGCGGGTAGCCGCAAGCAGAGAATAGGGCGATTCCACACCGCGCACCCAAACGCCGGCTGGCCGCAGAACCAGGCGAACAGTCCCGCTCACGTATCGCTGCGAGCTGTCGAAGAAGGTCTCTATGTCGCGGCACACGGGATCAAGCTGCTTTCCCTCATGCACGAGGTCACCGTAAATCGCGGCCAGCGTGTCCTTCACGCGCAATTGACCGGCGCTCAATACGAGCTTCTCGAGTTCGCGGTGGGCGGTCAGCAGAACCTCCGCTGCCGGTGCTTCGTAGGCGACGCGGCCCTTGGCGCCGAGGATAGTGTCTCCGAGATGAATGCCCCGGCCTATGGCAAAGCGCGCGGCACAGGACTCGACGGTTTCTATCAGTTCCACGGGCGCGAGGCGCCGACCGTCCCAGGCGACCGGTATCCCGCCTTCGAACTCCAGATCATGTGCTTCCTCGGCCAGCGGTTCGTCCAGCGCTCCAGCCGACAGCTCCCACGCGGACTCGGGTATGGAATCCGAGGAAGTCAGAGTTTCGCGGCCGCCGATGGTCACGCCCCACAAGCCGCGATTGATCGAATAAGCGCCGCTGGATGAAATCTCGGGGGCCTTCCGCTGCTTCAGATACTCAAGTTGCGTTGCGCGCTGCAGCGACTCGTCGCGGACCGGCGCCAGGACCGTGATTTCCGGAGCCAGCGCCCGCAGTGCCATCTCGAAGCGGAATTGATCGTTGCCTGCCGCCGTGCAGCCGTGCGCCACTGTGTCGCTGTCCAGTTCGCGCGCGGTTTGCGCCAGGATCCGCGCCTGTATGCCGCGTTCAGCGCCCACGCACAAGGGATAGCCGTGGCCACGCCGTACGTTGCCCGCAATGAGGTGGCGAATGACCTGATCGAAGAATGGTGCGCGTGCATCCACCAACAGGTGCCGTTCGGCGCCCAGTTGCAAGGCGCGCTGTTCCAGCGCGTCCGCCTCGGCGAAACTAATGCCGCCGGTATTGACCGTCAGCGTCACCACAGGGCGCCGATAGGTTTCGCTGAGCCAGGGGACGCAAAACGAGGTGTCCAGTCCGCCGGAAAAAGCCAGCACGATGGGTGAAACGCTCATGCCAATTGCTCCATCTCGCGGCGCAGGCGCGCCAGCAGCGCGCGCTGTTCGGCCTGGTTGCGGGTCGCTATGAAAATGGTGTCGTCGCCGGCCAGAGTCGCTACAACTTCCGGCCAGCCGCTACGATCCAGAAACAGCGCGACACGCTGCGCTGCCCCCGTAGCGGTGCGCACGATGGCGAGGTTAGGGCCAGCCTGATCCAGGCTGCGTCCATACGCCGCCAGGGCCTGCCGAGCATCATCCGCAATATCCGCACGACCCAGCGTGTAGGCGCGCCCTTGCTTTACCGCGCCCAGGAGAGACAAATCGCGGCTTATACACGATTGGCTCACGCGAATGCCGCGCCGCGCCAACAGCTCGCTCAACTCGGCCTGGCTGCCCACGCTTTGCCCGCGGATGATGTCCGCAATGCACTCGTGGCGGCGCACCATGTGGCTGATGCTGGTTGGCATAACATGCTCATATAACAGCAGGGATATACATATTATGCACGAAAAGATGAGCGGATGAGTGTCCCGATGGCATCTCGCAGGCAGTATCGCGCGGCCGGGAAGGCTTGTGCCGAAAGGCCGCCGCTTGGTCGGCGCGCTGCAGGCGCCACTTTCCTTTGCGCGGCTGGCGCTGCACAATCGGCTTTGTGGACGCGCTATCACTAAAGGGGCTGACCAAGGTTTATCCCAACGGCGTAAAGGCGCTCAAGGGCATCGACCTCACGGTGCGCGAGGGCGAATTCTATGCCTTGCTGGGCCCGAACGGGGCCGGCAAGACGACAGCGATTGGAATTATCACCACGCTAATCAACAAGACGGGCGGCAAGGTACGTGTGTACGGCCATGACCTGGATCAGGACCATGAAGCAGTCAAGAGGTGTATCGGCGTCACGCCCCAGGAAGTGAACCTCAACATGTTCGAGAAGCTTATGCCCACGCTCATGCACCAGGCGGGCTATTTCGGCATCACGCCCAGGCAGGCCCGGCGCAACGCCGAGAAATGCCTGAAGGCTGTGCGTCTCTGGGATCAGCGCAACATGCTTGCGCGTACTCTTTCGGGCGGCATGAAACGCCGACTCATGATCGCGCGCGCCATGGTTCATGAACCCAAGCTGCTCATACTTGACGAGCCCACTGCGGGCGTGGATATCGAGATCCGCCGCTCGATGTGGGAGCTGCTTCGCGAAATCAACGAGCGCGGCGTAACCATCATCCTCACCACGCACTACCTGGAGGAAGCCGAGCACCTGTGCCGGCGCCTGGCCATAATGGATCGTGGCGAGATCGTGGTGGAGGACCGCATGGAGCGGGTCCTGCGGCAGTTGCCCGAACAGCATTTCGTGATCTCGCTGCAGGAGCCGGCCGAAGCCGGACTCAAGTTCAAGGGCTTCCAGGTGCACTGGCGCAGCCGTTACGAGCTCGAAGTGGAAGTGCCCGCCTCGCGCAGCCTCAACGAGTTCTTCGAGTTGCTCAGCGCGGAGGCCATTCGCGTTGCCAGCATCCGGCACAAGACCAATCGCCTGGAAGAATTGTTCGTGCGCCTCACCATGCCCGATCTGCCGAAGCTCCCCGACGAATAGCCGCGCCTGCGGGAAGCTTCGAACCGGACGGGAAAACAGTCGCCCTCCCGCGCTCGCTTGCCGCGCCCCAGTAACTCGGGCGCCGGATAGGGAAAGCGTTACCCGTCCAGAGTGCGAATTTGCCCGGCGACGGCCCGCCAGGCGCCTAGCCAGCCGGTAAAGGCGCCCACACCCAGTATCAGCAGTTGCTGGCGCCAGGTCGCGCCGCTCAAGATCCGCTCGCTGCTGTAGAGAGCCATGAGGTCGGAAAACGCTCCGTCCAGGGTCCACAGACCCAGGCGCACCAAACCGAGCGCAATCAGGCCGCCGCCCAAACCGTACCAGAATCCCTGATAGAGGAACGGACGGCGCATGTAACCGGGGCTGGCGCCCAACAGCGCCAGGACTTCGAGCGCGTCACGCTGTTTTTGCACTTCCAGCCGGATGGTATTGCCGATGATCACGATCAAGGCCAACAGCACCATCAGAAGCACCAGCAACATTGCCTGTCCGGCGAGTGTCAGGAGGGCGCTCACGCGCTCCAGCCATTGGGTGTCGGCTAGCACGTCATCGACTTCGTCCAAGGTCGCGACGGTGGCCTGCAATGCCGAGAATTCCGCGGACGGCGCCGTCGCGGACGGCGTCACCACCAGCGTCCAGGGCAGGGGATTTTCGTCCAGCGTTTCGATCGCGCCTGCGAATTCGTCCCGGCCCTCCATGATGGTCAGTGCCTGCTGGGGGCTGATTCGACGCACGCTCGCCACGACGGGATTGCGCTCAAGATCGGCGGCCAGTTGCTCGGCGGTGGCAATGCTCGCTCCAGGCTTCAGGTATATCGAGAACGACCTGGCCTCGCCCCAGGCAGCCGCCAGGCCTTCGGCGTTGCGCAAGGCGGCACTCATGCCGGCCGGCAATGCAAGCGCCAAGCCGATCGCGCCCAGCGTCATCAGGCTTGCCAGCGGATGGCGGGCAAGCCGTGCAGCCTCCTGATAACAGCAGGCGGTGTGCCGTCGAAAGTAGCGCAGCAACTTCATGCCGTGCCCGTATCGAAATCGATCTGCCCGCCGGCGAGGCCGATGCGCCGCGCCGGCAATGCGTCGATCAGCGTCAGGTCGTGGGTAGCCACCAGCGCCGTTACGCCGTAACCGGCCATGCGCCGAAAGAGTTGCATCACGTCCCGCGACAACTCCGGATCGAGGTTGCCGGTGGGCTCGTCGGCAATAAGCAGTTCCGGGCGATTCACCACCGCTCTGGCAATACCCAGGCGCTGCTGCTCGCCCTGTGATAGCAACCGTGGCAACTTGTGCGCGCTTTTCAGCAGGCCCACGGAATCCAGCGCCGCTTCGGTGCGGCGGCGAACCTCGCGAGGGCCCAGCCCGGAAATGTGCAGCGGCAAGGCGACGTTGTGGTAGGAGCTGCGGTCGTCCAGCAGCAAGTGGTTCTGAAATACGATGCCTATGCTGCGCCGATGCCGGCACACGGCCCTGCGACTGAGGCGGCCCACGTTGCGTCCAAGAACGAAAACCTGCCCGCGGCTGGGCCGCTCGATCGCGGCCAACAGCTTGATCAGCGTTGTCTTGCCGGCGCCGGAAGGTCCAGTCAGGTATGCAAACTCCCCGGGCTCTACCCGGAGACTGACCTCCGACAGCGCTTCCGCCCCGCCCCGGTAGCGCATGGAGACTTGCTGCAGGCGAATCATCAGCGCGCAAAATGATACTCTCCGGAGCATGCCACCGAAGAAACAGCAAGGGCGAGTGCGGATCGTCGGCGGGAGCCTCAGAGGGCGCCTGCTGACGGTACCTGAAGGCGCTCGTCCCACCCCGGCACGGGCCCGCGAAACGTTGTTCAATTGGCTGGCTCCGCTGGTGCCCGGCGCGCGCTGCCTGGACCTGTTTGCTGGGGCGGGCGCCCTGGGCATCGAAGCACTTTCGCGCGGCGCGGCCGAATGCCTGTTCGTGGACTCTGGGCGCGAGGCAGCGCGAATGCTGCGCGGCGTGTTGGCAGATTGGGGCTTGTCGGGCGGCGTGGAAAGAGCCGACGCCTTTGAATGGCTGAAGCGCTCCCCCCTTGCAGTTGGCGGACCCATGGACATCGTGTTTCTCGATCCGCCTTTCGCAAGCGATTTGGGGGCGCGCTGCTGTACACTGCTTGCCGTCAATGGATGGCTTGCGGAGAATTGCCGCGTGTACTTGGAAACGCACAGACAGGACGCGTTAACAGAACTGCCCCCGGGAATCGAAGCCTTGCGCGAAACAACGATTGGCGATGTGCGCCTGGTGCTGGCCGGCTGGAGCGGATCACGATGAACGGGCCGCGCAGGATCATGTATCCGGGCACTTTCGATCCCCTTACAAATGGCCATTGCGACTTGGTGCGAAGAGCGTCCGGCCTGTTTGACGAAGTAATTGTGGCGGTCGCTGCGAGCCCATCGAAGTCGCCGCTTTTCGACCTGGACACGCGCATCCGGCTGGCGCGCGAAGCGCTGGCGGACACGCCCCGCACACAGGTCGATAGCTACAGCGGACTGACCGTGGAATATGCCCGCGCGCACGCCATTGGCGTTATCCTGCGCGGCCTGCGGACTGTGAGCGACTTCGAGCGCGAATTTCAACTTGCCGACATGAACCGGCGGCTCGCCCCCGAGATTGAAACCGTTTACCTGACTCCCTCGCAAGAATTTGCCCATATCTCCTCTTCCCTGGTGCGGGAAATTGCGAGCATGGGCGGCGACGTGTCGGAATTCGTGTATCCAGCCGTGGCAACCGCCCTCAAGGAGAATTTTGATGAATCGTGAAGCCGAGCGTGTCGCCCCAACCTGGGGGCCGGCGGTTTTCCTGTGGCTGGCAAGCGTATGCAGTCTGGCCGTTGGCGCGGCAGCGGCGCGGGCCGATGCCGTCTCGCCGGCGCCGCCTCCCGGGCGATCCGCGATCGCCAGCGCGCATCCCGCCGCCACCGAAGCCGGCTTTGAAATCCTGGCTCTGGGGGGCAATGCCTTTGACGCGGCCGTGGCCGTGAGCGCCGCGCTGTCGGTGGTGGAGCCCTATAGCTCCGGAATAGGCGGGGGCGGTTTCTTCCTGCTGCACCGCGCAAGCGATGGCCGCGAAGTATTCGTGGATGCGCGAGAGACCGCGCCTGGCGAGGCCACTCGGGATATGTACCTGGATGCGAACGACCAACCCATGCGCAGGTTGTCGCTATCGGGAGCGCTGGCGGCCGGCATTCCGGGGCTGCCGGCGGGTCTGGCCCATGTCGCCGACAAATACGGCCAATTGCCGCTCTCGCAAAGCCTGGTACCGGCCATACGGCTGGCCCGGGAAGGTCTGGAGGTGGATGAGGCCACGGTGCGCCGGCTCGAAAGATACGCATCGCAAGGCTCGCCCTCCGCAGGGTTCCTGGATGTATTCCTTCCGTCCGGAGAGCCGCCTCCGGTGGGCGAAAGGTTGCGTCAGCCGGATTTGGCCGACACCCTGCAACGGCTGGCCGATGCAGGCCCCGCCGGCTTCTACGCTGGTCCGGCGGCCGAGCGCATGGTGGAGGAAGTGAGACAGGCGGGCGGCATTTGGCGCCTTGAGGACCTCGCGGCATACCGAGTGACGGAGCGTGAGCCAATCCGATTTCAGTACGGCAACGTTCACATAACCACAGCACCTCCGCCATCGGCAGGCGGCGTGGCGCTGGCGCAAGTTTTCAACATGCTGGCGCAAGCCGAATACGCTCGGCTACAGGAACCGTCCCGCACTCACCTGCTGGTGGAGGCGATGCGGCGCGCCTACCGCGACCGGGCGCAGTACCTCGGCGATCCCGACTTCGTGCCCATACCGCTGGAACGCCTCATGCACCCCTGGTACGCCACTGGGCTGCTGGCGAGCGTGCGTATGGACCGCGCCACGGTAAGCACGGCGCTGCCGGGACCGGTGGGTTCAAGGCAGCGCGGGGCGGATACGAGTCACTTCTCGGTCATGGACAAGGACGGCAACCGCGCCGCGGTCACGCAAACCATCAATACATTTTTCGGCTCCGGCTTCATACCCCCAGGCAGCGGGGTGATCCTTAACAACGAGATGGACGATTTTTCGGTCAAGCCGGGAGAGCCCAACGCATTCGGACTGGTGCATGCGTCCGCCAACGGAATCGAACCGGGCAAGCGCATGCTGTCCAGCATGACTCCCAGCTTCATGGTGTCGGACCGCGGCCTGGCGATCCTGGGCACGCCCGGCGGCAGCCGCATTGTGACCATGGTGCTGCTGGGCGCGCTAAAGTGGATTGAGGGCGCGGATGCGCAAGGCATTGTGAGCGAGCCGCGAATACATCATCAGTACATCCCCGATTCGATTTCGTTCGAGGCCGGCGCTCTGTCTGCCGAGCACCAGGAAGCCCTGGCCGCGATGGGCCACAACCTGCGGGAATCCGCGCGCACCTGGGGCAACATGCAGGCCATCACCTACGATTACGCGGACGGCAACCTCAGCGCGGCTAGTGATCCCAGGCGCAGCGGCGGCGCTGACGTGCGCGAGTAGCTGCACGGCAAGAGAGAAGGCGCCTGCGACCGGGGCCTGATCGTGCTCAGGTCTGGCAGTTCGAGCAGTAATAGCTGGCGCGCTGGCCGATCGCCCTTTGGCGAATAGCCGCTTTACAGCGGCGGCACTCCCGACCCGCGCGGCCGTATACATCCAGCCGCTGCGCGAAATAGCCGGGGCGCCCCCCGGCGTCCGCAAAGTCGCGCAACGTGGTGCCGCCAGCCTCAATCGCTTCGTGAAGCACCGCCCGGACCGCGCGCGCCAGCCCGCGGTATCTGCGCAATGCGATGCGGCCCGCGGCCCGCAGCGGATGAATGCCGGCACGAAACAGCGCCTCGCTGGCGTAAATGTTGCCCACGCCGGCCACAACAGAGGAATACATAAGAAACGACTTCACCGCCACGCGTCGTCCACGCGAGCGGGCTTTGAGCCATTCGCCGCTGAAATCCGGACCCAGCGGCTCCGGGCCTAGCCCGGCCAGCAACTTGTGCGCCAGCGGCTCGGCGCCTCCCCACAACAAACAGCCGAACTTGCGCGGATCGTTGAAACGCAACGCTTTCCCGCTCGCGAGTACAAGGTCATAGTGATCGTGGGGCCCGGGCTCACGGCTGTCGGCAACCACAGCAAAGCTGCCGGACATACCCAAGTGCGCAATGGCCGTCCCGCGCTCGCTGTCCAACAGCAGGTACTTGGCCCTGCGCCGCACTCCGAGCACGCGCGCGCCCGCAAGCTCGCGTTCAATCGCAGCGGGAACCGGCCACCGCAGGCGCCGCTCGCGAACCACCACTTCGCGCACCCGAGTGCCTTCCAGAAAAGGCGCAATGCCGCGCCGGGTTGTCTCGACTTCCGGCAGTTCCGGCACCACCGCCTCCCCGGCGGCGCAAGCAGCCTACCACCCCATGCCGTGGAACTGGGCCATGCGGATCACGTAGGCAGGCAACTGCTCCCTGTAGCCGCGCAGGTGCGCGAACTCGGGGAAATGCAGCTTACCTGCAATTTCTGCCACCGGGGTGCCGGCTTCCAGTTCGCGGCCCACCGCGTCGCGAATCGTCTCGATCCAGCGCCGCCGGATAACGATCGCATCCTTGCCCGCCCGGGCCGGTCCATGCGCGCCGATCATCAGGTCGAAATCCATGGCCTCGATCTCGCGCATGGAGCGCAGGTACTCGACGATGTCGTAGTCCGGCAGTGTGCCGAGTCCGATGAAGCCGTCGGTGGCGAGGTCCGCCAGATAGATGGCGCGCTCTTCGGGAAACTCGAACACCAGCAGGCAGTCGCCATGGTTTTCGCCCAGGTAAAGGAGATTGAAACTCTCGCCGCCCAGGCTGAAGCGGCTATTACCGCTCACGGTGCGGTCGGGAATCACCAGGCCGGGATGGGGATTGCGGAAGAAGAACTTCACGCAATTCTCATGGCTGATGAACTCCGCCCCCTCGTCCTTGAATATCTGTCCGCCCAACACATGGTCCCAGTGTTCGTGGCTGTAAATCACGTAGCGAACCGGCTGGTCGGTAACCTTGGCGATCTCGGCGCGATACACGGCAGCGGTTTCGGAACTGATCGGGTCGGTAGCGATGACGCCTTCGTCCGTAACCACGAAGATATTGCGCACGCCCCTTCGCCAGAATGTATAGAGCCGGTCGGAGATCTTCGTCGTTTCGTATTCCTTGCTCCAATCCTGCGCCGAAGTTTCTCCGATACAGGCCAATGCAAGCGCGCCCAGCACTCCCCATGCAACCTTCTTCACACCTTCCCCCTAGCCCGAATTCCAGCCGAAAACGCGCCCATACTACCCTCTCGCCGCACCGCGCGCTCCCGCAACTACGGAGCTCAGAACTCCAGTTATCGCCTTGATTTTCGCGGCGGAGCTTCTCAGCCCGTAAAATTGCCTTCGATGCCACCCCCTCAGGGGGAATCGGGTCAAAGCTTCGAAACTAAAGCAGCTTGGATGTGAGCCGGCCGTAGTGCGGTGCTACCGCTCAGGGTGAAAGCAAGCCGGATCATCTCCGGTGTTAGGATGGATGCAGTATGCGCGTCGTGCGTGTTGCGCTTGCTCGTAAAGTAGGAGCTCAAAGACATGAATGATTCTCCTGATGTGGGTCCGCTGTATGGCGGGTTCTGGATTCGAATTGGGGCGCTGGTGTTAGATAGCTTGCTCTTGTTTGGCATTACTTTTATGGCCGTTCGCTTGCTTTACGGGCAAACCTACATGGAATGGGTCATGGAGTCGGCACAAGGCATGACCAGGGATAATTTCTTCTTTACCTACGTGCTGCCCGCCATTTACACCCTGGGCTTCTGGATCATCAAGTCGGCCACTGTGGGCAAGATGCTGGTGAAGGTGAAGATCGTAAATGCGAACACCGGCAAGCCGGCCTCCCCGCTGCAGTGCATCGTGCGCTACCTGGGATACTTCGTATCCGCGTTGCCCTTGGGGCTGGGTTTCCTATGGGTAGCATTCGACAAGAGAAAGCAGGGCTGGCACGACAAGATCGCGCGCACCCTCGTGGTTTCAAGAGCGCGTCCAGTCGCTCAGTAGTTGCAATAGCGAGCCCACTGGACCTCCCCGGCAGTCCTGAGCGGCGGAATAGGATTTTGCTGGCGTGACGAATCGGTTTGGCAGCATGGTGGCGTGGCTGCGGCAGAACCGCGCCAAGGCGATCACGCTTGCGGTGATTGCGCTCGTGGTGGTCTGGTTCTTGTGGCCGGAAGGTTCCGAGCCACCCCCCACGCCCACGACTGCGACTGTCGAGCGGGGCGACATAGAAGAAGTGATTGCCGCTGCCGGGACGCTGGCGGCGGGCAGCGAGGTGGATGTGGGGGCGCAGGTGTCAGGCCAGCTCCAGAAGCTGCACGTGCAGCTCGGTGACACGGTATCGGAAGGCGGCCTGCTGGCGGAAATCGATGACCTGATTCAGCGCACCCGCGCGGACTCTGTGGAAGCCAATCTGGAAAGTCTTGAGGCGGGGTTACCCGCGGTGGAAGCCGGTCTGGCGCTGGCGCGCGGAGATCTCGAGCGCCAGGAACGCTTGATGGCCGCGCAGGCCACCACCGAGGTGGAATACGATAGGGCAGTGCTGAGCCTGGCGCAAGCGGAGGCCAACCTGGCGCGCCACCTGCTGCAGATCGAGCAGGCGCAGGCAAGCGTCGAAGAGGCGGAAGCCCTGCTCGATTTCACGCGCATCACCGCGCCGAGCGCAGGCACCGTGGTGAGCGTCTTTGCGCAGGAGGGGCAAACGCTCAATGCAACCCAAACCGCGCCCACCATCGTGCGCTTGGGTGACTTGCGCACGATTGTCGTCAGCGCCCAGGTGTCGGAAGCGGACATGCGGCGCCTGAGAGTCGGAATGGACGCGTACTTCACCACGCCGGCAGACGGCGAGCGGCGCTGGCCGGGACGGCTCAAGGAGATATCGCCGATTCCCAAGGCGCCGGGCGTAAACGCCGGCTTGGCGCAGTTCGGCGCAATCGTGGAAGTGGACAACCCCGATGGCGCGCTGCTCCCGGGCATGACGGCAAAGGTGTTCTTCGTGGCCACGGCGGCGCGCGATGTCCTAAAAGTGCCTCTGGGCGCCGTGACATTCGCGGACGGTCCGATGAGCGCGGCCGGTCAGTTCGCCCTTCAGGCCGGGCAGGCAGCCGGAGGGCCGCGCGGTCAGGCGCCGGGCGCCGCAAGCCCCGCGAGTTCCGCGGCTGAGCGCGCCAGAGGAACCGACCCCGAAGCTTATTCGGACGCGCCTGGGCAAGCCGCTACGGTCCAGGTTCAGGGTTCCGACGGAATCCTCGTCACGCGTGCGGTGCGCGTGGGCACAAGTAACGATGTGGAAGTGGAAGTTCTGTCGGGCTTGGTGGAAGGCGAGCGGGTGGTGACCGGTACGCCGCAGCCACCCATGCCGCAAATGCCGCCTTTCTTCTTCTGATGGCGCCGAACAATTCTCCACTGATTGCGCTCAAAAACGTGAGCCGCCGGTATCGCGGCGGCCGTGAAGCCGAAGTCGCAGCCCTCAGCGATGTGACGCTGGACATCCACGCAGGCGAGTTCGTTGCGGTAATGGGGCCGTCGGGCTCCGGCAAGACCACGCTGATGAACATCATCGGCTGCCTGGACCGGCCCAGCGACGGAAAATACCTGTTTGCCGGGCAACCGGTTCACTCCGCCGACGCCGACCAGCGGGCGCGTCTGCGCCGCGATGCGTTCGGCTTCGTGTTTCAGAACTACAACCTGCTACGCATGGCCACGGCGCAGGAAAACGTCGAAATGCCGGCCGTGTATGCCGGTATGGGCAAGCGCGGCCGCTGGAAGCGGGCCAAGGAATTGCTCTCCATGCTGGGGCTTTCGCATCGTTTCGGCCATCAGCCCAACCAGCTCTCAGGCGGTGAGCAGCAGCGGGTGGCGATCGCGCGAGCGCTGATGAACGGCGGCGAGGTCCTGCTGGCAGACGAACCCACCGGGTCTCTGGATTCGCGCAGCGGCAAGGAAATCATGGCGCAGCTCACGGCGCTGTCTGAGCGCGGGCACACGGTGATTCTAGTTACCCACGATGACTCCGTGGCCCACTATGCGCAGCGGCGCATCGAACTGCTCGACGGGCGCGTGGTGGCGGACTCGGGCGCTGACACCGTTAACCGCGCGCCGGCAGCCAAAGCGTACGCGGGGGCCGAGCGGCCTTCGAATACCATCCGCGTCCCGACCGTTTCGCTCGGCGAAAGCGCGCGCACCGCGATTCGCGCGCTGCGCGCCAACCGATTTCGCACCGCGCTTACGTTGCTGGGCATTGTGATCGGCGTATTTTCGGTAACCGCAATGCTGGGCGTGGCCGGCGGCATGCGAAGCCAGATCCTGGACAGCTTCCGCCAGCTTGGGGGAACCGGCATCACCATAACGCCGGGTTTCGGCGAAGATCGCGCACCTCTCAATTTGAGCGACGCCGACGCCATTCGAACGCAGGTACCGAACCTGGAATCGGTCGCGCCTGAAATGAACGGCGGAGCGCTGGTGGTGGCAGGCGGCAACAGCGAACCCGCGCGTGTCACGGCCACCACCGGATTGGCGATGCAGAGTCAGGGGCTGGAGTTGGCGCAGGGTGCATTCTTCGCCGATTCGCATAGCCAGCGCTACGCGCCGGTAGTTGTTCTGGGCGGACTGCTGGCGGGCAAGCTGTTCGGCGAGCAAGCAAACGCGGTAGGCGAATACGTCCTCATGAATGGCGCGCCTTACCAGGTTGTCGGCATACTGAAGCGCGGCGAGGGCCGCTTCGCCGCCTTCGATTTCCGTGGGCAGGCGGTATATGTGCCGCTGCTGACAGGGGCCAGACGGTTATTTGGCCGCGAAAACCTGGATTCAATTCAAGTGCTTGTGTCGGCAACGGAAGAGGTGGGAACGGCGCAACAGGCCATCGAAGCGCTGTTGCGCCAGCGCCACGGCGGCGCCCCATTTCAGATTGTGAATCAGGAGCAATTCATTGAGGCGCAGAACACCGTAGGCCGCATTATCTCGGTGGTGTTCGGCGCCATCGGCGGCGTGTCGCTGGTGGTGGCCGGCATCGGCGTGATGAACATCATGCTGGCTTCGGTTGCGGAACGCACCCGCGAGATCGGCCTGCGCATGGCCACTGGCGCAAGGCCCCGCGACATATGGCTGCAATTCGTCTGCGAAGCGGTTGCGGTGTGCGGGCTGGGTGGACTGGCAGGCCTGGCGCTGGCGGCGGGCCTGGGCAGCGTGGCCAACAATGTTGCCGCCAATTTTGAAACTGCCGTGGTCGCTTTTTCGCCCTGGATTCTGATGGTGGGATTTTCCTTCGCCACGCTGACCGGACTGGTCTTCGGCGCGGCGCCGGCGCGCCGGGCCGCTTCCATGGACCCGGTCGCGGCGTTGGCATCGTAATAGCGCATAATCTTCGGCATGAAAGCAAACGCACTGGTAGGCATCATCCTCGCCGCTGCCTTCGCACTGAATGGCTGCGGCGCCGTGTCGATGCCGGCGCTGGACCGGGACACGCCGGCAGATTGGGGCGCCGTCGCAACCGGCGACTGGCCTTCGGAGGAATGGTGGAACGCCTTCGGCAGCGAAGAACTGCACAGCCTGATGGAGCAGGTGCAAGCGCGCAACTTGAGCCTCGAGAACGCCGAGCGCAGCCTGAGACAGGCGCAACTGGCCCTGATCGACGCAGGGTTCGATCTCTATCCCTCGCCGGTGGTGGATTTCAATGCCTCCGGCCGCTACAGCGGCGCAGCGCCGCCCGGCGGCTCGTTTCGGGGCGGCGATTCCGATTCCGGCAGTCTGGCGCTAAGCCTGAGCTATGCGGACATCCTCAGCAAGCCCTACCGCTTTTACGCCGCCGAAGCGGCCTACGAATCGGCTGCGGCGCAGCTTGCCGCCACCCGGCTGAACCTGCTGGGCACCGCAGCCTCCACCTATTTTCAGGTTCTGTTTACACGCGATCAGATCGAGGCGGCCCGGCTCAATCTCCAAAATGCCGAGGCCATCGAGCGCATCACGCGGGCCCGGGTGGACGCCGGCGTACTCACTCCCATCGACGCGCTGCAGCAGCAGATCGCCGTGCAGCGCCAGCGCACTGCACTCGCGCAACTGCGCCAGGCAGAATACGCCGCGCGCGCTGCTTTGGCCGTGTTGCTGGCACGACCGGTACGCGAATTCGACGTCAGCGCTACGACGTTGGAGAGCCTGAATACGCCTTCGGTGGCGCCTGGCCTGCCTTCGGAGTTGCTGGTGCGGCGGCCCGACATCGTGCAGGCGGAAATGAGCCTGCGCCGGGCGCGGGCCAACGTGGCGATTGCCCGCAACGCGCTGTTGCCGGGCATTTCCCTCACCGCCGCGGGTAATACCGCGAGCAACGACCTGCGCCGGCTGACCGCCGACAATAGCGTAAGCGTCTCCGTGGCCGCCTCACTGACGCAGAGCGTGTTCGATTTCGGACGCCGGGGGCGAGCCAGGGAAAGCGCGCGGCTGGCGATGGAGTCGTCGCTGGCAAGCTATCGCGAAACGGTCATCCGCGCCTTCAACGACATCGAAATCGCGCTGGGCAATATCGAATTGCTCGACTCGCTGAGCACCATCGCGGTTGAGGATCTCAGGCGCGCCGAGGAATCCTTGCGCATCGCCGAAGTGCGCTACCGCGAAGGCGTTATCGACTACCAGCGGGTGCTCACCGCCCAGGACTTTCTCTACGCCGCCCGCAATGCCGTGCTCAGCAACAAGCGCGCCCACCTCAACGCCATCGTGAGCCTCTACCAGGCGCTAGGAGGCGGCTGGCGCAAGGACGGCAGCTAACCGGCAAGCAGGGTCAATCCGCACGATAGCGGTAGGCCGTTCGATCATCCGGCCCGAGTGTGCCTTGAAAATCCGTAATTCAACTACGAATCTTCAAGGATAAATTGCGCAAGATCGGCACCGCGGTCCCGCCAAACATCTCGGCGATGAGCGCCGTAAACCGCCGATATAACAGCGTGTAAGGTAAGATAATGCGCTTGATCGGCGCTATGCGCCGGCGCAGGTAAATCAGGCCTGGAACCATGAGAAGCGATACTGTCAAGCGCGGCGTCGAGAGAGCGCCGCACCGTTCCTTGCTGCGCGCCACCGGCGTGGTGCGCTCGGACGACGATTTCGAGCGTCCGTTTATCGGCATCTGCAATTCGTTTGTGGAGTTGATTCCCGGGCACGTACACCTGCAAAAACTCGGCGCCGTCGCGCGCGACGCCGTTCGCGAAGCAGGCGGCCTGCCGTTCGAGTTCAATACGATTGGCGTGGACGACGGCATCGCGATGGGCCACATCGGCATGCGCTACTCGCTGCCGTCGCGCGAATTGATCGCCGATTCTGTCGAAACCATGGCGCAGGCCCATTGCCTGGATGGCCTGGTCTGCATTTCCAACTGCGACAAGATCGTGCCCGGCATGCTGATGGGCGCGCTCAGGATCAACATTCCTACTGTCTTCGTGTCCGGCGGTCCGATGAAGGCCGGCAAGCTCCCCGGGGGCGCCAAGGCCGACCTGGCGAGCGTGTTCGAGGCCGTGGGGCGCCATCAGAAAGGCGACATAAGCGACGAGGAGCTCGCGCAGCTTGAGGAACTGAGTTGCCCCACCTGCGGCTCCTGTTCCGGCATGTTCACCGCCAATTCCATGAATTGCCTGGTCGAGGCGCTCGGCTTGGCGTTGCCCGGTAACGGCTCTATCCTGGCCATAGACCCCCGGCGGGAACGGCTGGTGAAAGAGGCGGGCCGACGAATCGTGGAGCTGGTAGAGCAGGATCTGAAGCCCCGCGACATCGTGACCGAAGATGCGTTCGACGACGGCTTCGCGCTGGACATGGCGATGGGCGGCTCCACCAACACAGTTCTGCACCTGCTCGCGGCTACCCACGAAGCCGAAGTGCCCTACGACCTGGAACGCATCAACCGGATGTCCGATCGGGTGCCGTATATCTGCAAGGTGTCGCCGGCCACGCCCGATGTACACATGGAAGACGTGGAGCAGGCCGGCGGTGTGCAAGCGATTCTCAAGGAGTTGCACTCGGCGGGAGTGCTGAACGTTGACCGTCCTACGGTGGCCGGCACGCTGCGCGAACAGCTCAAGGACGCCGAGGTGCGCAACCGGGCGGTGATCCGCGAGCGCAGCACGGCTTTCCGCGCAACAGGCGGCCTGAGTGTGCTGTTCGGCAGCCTGGCGCCGGAAGGGGCGATCATCAAAGTCGGCGCCATCCCGCCGGACCTCGAGCACTTCGAGGGGCGCGCCCGCATATACGAATCGCAGGACGAGGCAGTGGCTGGAATACTGGCGGGCGAGGTGCGCGAAGGCGATGTGGTGGTGATCCGCTACGAGGGTCCGCGCGGCGGTCCCGGAATGCCGGAAATGCTGCAACCGACCTCGGCGATCGCCGGCATGGGTCTGGATACGTCCGCGGCCCTGCTCACCGACGGGCGCTTCTCCGGAGCCACGCGCGGCTTGTCGATCGGGCATGTATCGCCCGAAGCGGCGGCAGGCGGACCCATTGCGCTGCTCGAACACGGCGACCGCATCATTATCGACCTCGCGCAGCGGCGCATCGACATGGATGTGTCCGCGGAGGAACTTGAGCGGCGGCGCGAGAAGCTGGCGCCGTTTCGCCCCAAGATCAAGGGTGGTTGGCTGGAGCGCTACACGCATTTCGTGACCAGCGCGGCCACCGGCGCCATATTGCGCGTGCATGCTCCCGGAGAGGAACAAGCACGCCTGGCTTCCACACAGCGGCAAGAGGAACTGACCGATGCGTAGCGCCAGCACCGCGGCGGTGGCGGAAATACCGCAGCGCCTGCGCGGCCAGGACGCCGTACAGCAGCACTTGGGCAAGAAGATGTCGGGCGCGGAGATTTTTCTCCACGCGCTGGAAGCGGAGGACGCACGGGTTGTTTTCGGACACCCGGGCGGCGCGGTAATCCACGTATACGACGAGATGGCGCGGGTGCAGCCCAACTTCCAGCATGTACTGGTCCGCCATGAACAAGGCGGCACGCATGCCGCCGAAGGCTACGCCAAGGCGACCGGCCAGGTGGGAACGGTCCTGGTGACCAGCGGTCCGGGCGCGACCAACACCGTGACCGGCATTGCCGACGCGTTCATGGACTCGGTGCCTATCGTGGTGTTTACCGGACAGGTGCCCCTGCCCTTGATCGGCAACGACGCCTTTCAGGAAACCGACACGCTGGGCGTGACCCGCAGCATCACCAAGCACAACTACCTGGTTCGCTCGCCGGGCGACATTCCGCGCATCGTGCATGAGGCCTACCACCTGGCCCGCACCGGCAGGCCAGGCCCGGTGGTGGTGGACCTGCCCAAGGACGTGCTGATGGCGGAGGGAGTTTTCCAGTACGACGATGCGATCCGCATGCGCGGCTATTCCGTTCCCGACGAATGCGATGAGGTGCGCTTGCGGCGCGCGGTGCGGATGATCGAATCGGCCCACAAACCGCTGCTCTATGTGGGCGGCGGCGCCATCAACGCCAATGCCTGCGAGGTATTGACCGAGTTCGCGCGCCACCTCAACATCCCGGTCACCACCAGCCTGCATGGTCTGGGCGCATTCCCCGAAGACGACCCGCTGTCGCTGGGGATGCTGGGCATGCACGGCACCTGGTGGGCCAACCAGGCGGTGCAGCATGCCGACCTGATCATTGCCGTGGGCGCGCGTTTCGACGACCGCGTGACGGGAATGGTGGACCGTTGGGCGCCGCACGCCGCGATCATTCACATCGAGATCGACAAGTCCTGCATCTCCAAGAACATATTCGCGGATCTCGCCTTCAACGCTGATGCGAAAGCTGTACTGGAAAGGCTGCGGCCGCTGCTGCGCCCAAAGAGAGTGAAGCGCTGGCTGAACAAGATCGGGGATTGGCGCAATGAGTGCCCCCTCACCTACGCCGACGACGGCGCGCTGCGGCCGCAATTCGTGCTGGAAAAGCTGCGGGCCAAGACCGGCGGAAATGCCGTGGCGGTTACCGATGTGGGCCAAAACCAGATGTGGGCGGCGCAGTACCTGAAATACACCCAGCCGCGCTCGCATATCACTTCGGGCGGCTTGGGCACCATGGGCTTCTCGCTGCCGGCCGCGCTGGGCGCCGGTCTGGGCCTGCGCGCTTACGGCAGCGACAAGACGGTGATTTCCATCAACGGCGACGGCGGCTTCATGATGAACGCGCAGGAACTGGGAGTGGCCGCTGCGCATCGGCTGCCGCTCAAGGTCGTGATCATGAACAACAACTTCCTGGGCATGGTGCGCCAGTGGCAGGAGCTGTTCCACGAAAACCGCTTCAGCCACACCGATCTCACGGACACCAATCCCGACTTCGTGCAGTTGGCGCGCGCGAGCCGCTGCGCCGCGTTCCGGGCCGAGCGTCCTGATCAGGTGGAGGATGTAATCGACCAGGCCTGGGCGGTGGATGACCGGCCGGCAGTGATGGAATTCCGGGTGGTGAAAGAGGAAATGGTGTTCCCGATGGTGCCGGCCGGCAAATCTTCCGACGAAATGATCACCTCCCGGCATGCCCCGGAGACCTTCGTATGAGCGAAGAAGCCATCACGCTCACGCCGCAGCAACTGATACGCAGACGAGCGGCGGGCGAGCCGGTGGAGCCTGGCGCGCAGCCAAACATCGAGCAGCACATCATCAACGTGCTGCTGGAAAACTCCATGGGTGCGCTTATCCGGGTGGTCAACATGTTCTCGGCGCGCGGCTTCAATCTCGACAGCGTGACCGTCGGCGTCACCGACGACCCCACGATCTCGCGGCTGTGCATTGTTACGCGCGGCAACGCCCGCGTGATCTCCCAGATACTGCGGCAACTCAATCGGCTGGTGGACACCATCCAGGTGGACGACCTGACCGGCGTGGATTTCGTGGAGCGCGAGCTGTGCATCATCAAGGTGCGCTGCCGCGGCGACAAGCGTGCCGAAGTTCTGCAGGTCAACGAGATCTTCCGCGGCCGCGTGGTGGATGTCACGCCGGACATCCTGGCGCTGGAGATCGTCGGGCCTACCAAGAAAGTGGACGCCTTCGTGAATCTGATGAAGCCGCACGGGATCGACGAAGTCGCGCGCTCCGGGCGCGTGGCCATGCAGAGGGCGCCGCAGCCGGCCGACGGCGAGGGTTAGGCTGCCCGAAATCAGGCAATCGGGGCAGCGAGCCCCGTTTCACCACAACGCAAGGGACCGAACATGAAAATTCATTATGAAGCCGACCCGTCCATCGTTCGCGGGCGCAAGGTGGCGGTGCTGGGCTATGGTAGCCAGGGGCATGCCCACGCGCTGAACCTGAAGGAGAGCGGCGCGCAGGTCGTGGTGGGGTTGCGCGAAGGCTCCTCCTCGCGCGATGAGGCGGCCGGCAAGGGCCTGAAAGTGCTGGACATGGATGCGGCCGCGGCCTGGGGCGACGTGGTGATGATCCTGGTGCCCGATCAGCACCATCGGCGCGTATACGAATCCGCCGTGGCGCCCAATCTCAAGTCGGGCCAGGCATTGGCCGTCGGTCACGGATTCAGCGTGCTGTACGGACAGATCAAACCCCCGGCGGATGTGGATGTGTTCATGGTGGCGCCGAAGAGCCCGGGCCACCTGTTGCGGCGCATGTACTTGCAGGGCGCCGGCGTGCCCTGCCTGGCGGCCGTTCACCAGGACGCCACCGGCGGCGCGCTGCAACTCGCACTGAGCTACGCTGACGGCATCGGTGGCATCCGCGCGGGCGTTATCGAAACCACCTTCAAGGATGAAACCGAAACCGACCTGTTCGGGGAGCAGGCCGTGCTGTGCGGTGGGTCGGAGGAATTGATCAAGGCCGGGTTCGAAACCTTGGTCGAAGCCGGCTATCCGCCCGAACTGGCCTATTTCGAGGTGCTGCACGAGTTGAAACTGATCGTGGACCTCTACTACGAGGGCGGACTCAAGCGCATGAACTACTCGGTAAGCGACACTGCCGAATACGGCAACTACACGCGCGGTCCCAAGGTGGTCGGCGCCGCGGCTCGCAAGGCGATGCAGGAAGTGCTGGCGGACATACAGTCCGGCGCATTCGCGCGCGAATGGATCGAGGAGTTCGAGAACGGCGAGCCGCGGCTGCGCGAACTGCGCGCCAAGACTGCCGCCCATCCGGTCGAAGCCGTCGGCGCCAACCTGCGCAAGATGATGAACTGGCTGCCCAAGGACTGATCTTCCCGCACAATCTCGCCTAGTGCGGGCCTTGCAATGCCGGCTCGGGGACTGAAACACCTGCGTCTGATTTGCGCGGCTTGATCTCGACGGAGCATCTGCGCAGCGTATAGTGCTTCAGTTGCAACTCTCGACCTGCTTCCCGTGAGCACCAGACACAAGGTTTCGCAAGCGGCCCTGGATTATCTTCGCCGCGAGCATCGCGCGCTGGTGGGCAGGGAATGGCTGGCCGGCACTGGCGGTAAAGCATATCCGCTCATCAATCCGGCCAGCGGCAGGGAAATTGCCGCCGTCGCGCCAGTATCCCCCGAACAGGCGGACGCAGCGGTAGAGGCGGCCAGGGCAGCGTTTCTCGATCAACGATGGAGAGGGCAAACACCGGCGCACAAGCAGCGTGTATTGCTGCGCGTGGCGGAGTTGATCGAGCGCGATGCACGGGTGCTGGCAGAGCTGGAAACTCTGAACGGCGGAAAGCTTTATGCGGCCGCTTTGCACGGCGAGGTGGCACACGCGGCCGAGACCTTTCGCTATTACGCCGGCTGGTGCACCAAGCTGCCGGGCGCCGCCTTTGATCCTTCTGTGCCAGGACAGCGTTTTCACGGCCTGATACGAAACGAGCCCGTTGGCGTGGTGGCGCAGATCGCGCCATGGAACGGGCCGCTGGTTATGGCGGCCTGGAAACTGGCGCCGGCGCTGGCGGCGGGCTGCAGTTGCGTATTCAAGCCCGCCGAACTGACCCCGCTTACCGCCCTTTACCTCGGCCAACTGTTACTGGAGGCCGGTGTGCCGGAGGGGGTGGTGAGCATTCTGCCCGGCTCGGGCGGTAAGCTCGGGCAGCGCTTGGCACGCCACCCGCTGGTGAACAAAGTGGCGTTTACCGGATCAACCGAAGTGGGAAAGCAACTGCTGGAGGATGCGCGCGGCAATCTCAAGCGGCTGTCGCTGGAACTCGGCGGCAAGTCGCCGGTGCTGATTCTGGCGGATGCCGATCTACCCCGCGCTGTTGCTGGCGCCGCCGAGTCGATCTTTGCCAACGCGGGCCAGGTGTGCGTGGCCGGTTCGCGAGTTTATGTGCAGCGCGACGTATATCAGGAGGTGCTGGACGGATTGGTTGAGCGCGCCCGCGCGCTGAAGCTGGGCCCCGGGTTGGACCCGGCATCGCAGATGGGACCGCTGATCAGCGCCGCGCACCGCGAGTCGGTGCATGCGCTGGTGGAGGCCGGCGTGAGCGAAGGCGCCGCGCTGGTGGCCGGCGGCGAACCTCTCGAAGGAGATGGGTTCTTCTATCGGCCGACCGTTTTCGCGCAAGCACGCGAAGACACACGCATCATGCGCGAGGAGGTGTTCGGGCCGGTGGTCAGCGTCACGCCGTTCGACACGCCGGATGAGGCCGTAGAGCATGCCAACCGCAGCCGCTACGGCCTCGCCGCCAGCGTCTGGACCCGTGACCTCGCTCGCGGTCACACAATCGCCGAACGCCTGGAATCGGGCATCGTGTGGATCAACGCGCACGGCATTCCGGAACTGTCCATGCCTATCGGCGGCTACAAGGAGTCGGGCTGGGGCCGCGAGCACGGCCTGGAAGGCCTGAAGATCTACATGGAAACCAAGTCGATCATGGCGCGGATGGACTAGAGGCTATGACGCGGATCACCGACGCTCGCGTGATCGTGACCTGTCCAGGGCGCAACTTCGTTACGCTCAAGATCGTCACCGAAGATGGCGTGCATGGCCTCGGCGACGCGACGTTGAATGGCCGCGAACTGGCCGTGGCGAGCTATCTCTCGGAGCACCTGATTCCGGTCTTGATTGGCCGCGAAGCGGACCGCATAGAGGACACTTGGCAATACCTCTACCGCGGATCCTACTGGCGCCGCGGCCCGGTAACCATGACCGCTATCGGCGCCGTGGACACCGCATTGTGGGACATCAAGGCCAAGACCGCCGGGATGCCGCTCTACCAGTTGCTGGGAGGGCGCAGCCGCGACAGCGTGCTGTGTTACGGACACGCCAACGGCGAAGATGTGAGCGCCACGCTGGACGAAGTGGGGCGCTACCTGGAACTCGGCTACAAGGCCGTGCGCGCCCAGTGCGGCGTCCCCGGACTCGCCGGAACCTACGGAGTGAGCAAGGACAAGATGTTCTACGAACCCGCGGCCGCGGCGCTGCCGGAGGAACAGAGCTGGTCATCGGAGAAGTACTTGAACTCCGTGCCGGAGCTGTTCGCCGCACTGCGCGAGCAATACGGTTTCGCGCCGCACCTGCTGCACGATGTGCATCATCGCCTCACGCCCATCGAAGCCGCGCGTCTGGGCAAGGCGCTGGAACCCTACGCTCTGTTCTGGATGGAGGACCCCACGCCGGCCGAGAACCAGGACGCCTTCAAGCTGATCCGCTCGCACACCACCACGCCGTTGGCCGTGGGGGAAATTTTCAACACGATCTGGGACTGCAAGGACTTGATCGAGAACCAACTCATCGACTACATCCGCTGCACGGTCACCCACGCCGGCGGCATCACCCACTTGCGCCAGATAGCCGCGCTGGCGGCGCTTTATCAGGTGCGCACAGGCTGCCATGGCGCCACGGACCTGTCCCCGGTCAGCATGGGGGCGGCGCTGCACTTCGGCCTGTCCGTGCCGAACTTCGGCATCCAGGAATACATGCGCCACAGCGAAGAAACCGATGCCGTTTTCCCCCGCGCATGGTATTTTGAAGACGGCTACCTGCATCCCGGGGAAGCGCCGGGCCTGGGCGTGGACATCGACGAGAAGCAGGCCGCGAAGCACCCCTACCGCCCTGCCTCCTTGCCCGTAAACCGCCTCGAAGACGGGACGCTATGGCACTGGTAGCCGACCCGCGTGGTCTCCGGGCTTGAATCCGGTCGCCGATGAGAAACGTATACTTTGTGTGATTGGGGGGAACAGAATGAGGATATGGCCATGCAGACTTCACCACCGGATCGTTTCAATTCAAGCCCTGACGCTCCACCCGCGCCAAGAAAATTCCGGCGGCCACTCAGAACCGGCCTGATGAGCATAGTGACGGCCACTTCGGTTGCGGCCTGCTCGGTGTTCGGAGGCAAGGCCGCGGAAGAGCCCGGCTATCGGGTCGTCGTAGAAGACGGCGATTTCCAGGTGCGCGAATACGACGGCTACGCAGTGGCTGAGGCAGTGATACCTCGGTCTTTCAATTCGGCCAGCCGGATCGGCTTCGGCTGGCTGGTGCGCTACATCTCCGGCGCCAACGAGGGCAGCCGCAAGATCGAGATGACCGCGCCGGTGGAACTCAAGCCGCGCGGCGAAAAGATCAAGATGACCGCGCCGGTGGTGCTCAGCCCCACGGAAGACTCGCAGGCGGGCAGCGCATCAAGATTGGCGGGCGAAGACATAAGTTCCTGGTCGATGGCGTTTGTTCTGCCCGAGGGCTATACCAAGGAAACGGCGCCCAAGCCCACCAACCCGATGGTGAAGATTCGCGACGTGGCGCCACGCAAAGTGGCAACGGTGCGCTTCGGCGGTTTACTGCGAGACCGAGCGGCAGAGGAGCAACGCCGCAAGCTGGTGGCCTGGCTGGATGAACGCGGCCTGGAGCACGAAGGCGACTGGCGGCTGGCCGGTTACAACCCGCCCTGGACCATCCCGCAATTGCGCCGAAACGAAGTGTTGGTGTCCCTGCGCTGACAAACGCGCCGTGATCGCGCCGTCGGCGCGCAGCAACGCCGCAACACGGGGCGGCGGGCACGGCACGGCGGCATCGACGCTGCTGATTTTCTAAAGGTAGTACGTCAACACGTAGCTGGTCAGCAACACCGCGATCCAGAACGCCGTAGTTCCGATATACCAGGTGCGGGCGAAAACGCCCGGGCGCTTGTTGGGGGACATCGCCATGTGTTTGACGGCCAGCGTCCGCAATCGGCGCCCGGCTCGTCCCAAGAGAGCCGCCATCGCGCCGCCAACCGACCGCAGCGCCTTCTGCGCTGCCTCGACAGCGCACAATAGCGCCACGCGCCAGAGCCAGTCGCTATCAAGGCTGATGGTTTCCGTGCGCCGCATGAGGGGAAGAAGCAGGAAAAAGGCGAGCCCCGAGAACAATAGCAACTGCAGGTAGAACAGCACTTTGTCGGGTGTGTAGGCCGCGTAGTCAACCGGGTGCGGGAGATAGCGGTACAACAACTCCGGCGCCACCCCGAGCAGGACGCAGAGGAACGCGAAGATCAACATCGCCGCCGCCATGTTCCATGGCGCATCCTTCGGGCGCAGACCCGAATCCCGGTGTAAGAATACGAACCACGGAAACTTGATCCCGGCATGCAGGAACACGCCCGCCGAGGCAGCAGCCAGCATGAAATAGACGAACATCAGCGCTTCATTGGCAGCCGCTTGCGAAATCAGGGTCTTGGTGGTGAATCCCGAGGTCAGCGGGAACCCGGAGATGGCCAACGCTCCGACAATGCCACAGATTGTCGTGAGCGGCATCGTGCGAAACAGCCCGCCAACATCGCTGCATCGGTCGAGCCCGGTTCTGTAAACGACGACTCCCGCACTCATGAACAGCAACGCCTTGTAGATGATGTGGGCGAAAGCATGCGCCGCAGCGCCGTTCAAGGCCATCTCGGTGCCGATGCCAACCGCGCAAACCATGAAGCCCACCTGATTGACGATCGAGAACGCCAGAATCCGGCGAATGTTGTTTTCGAGCAGCGCGTAGAGGATGCCGTACATCACCATGAAGAGACCCACGCCAATCAGCAGTGGTTCGCCGGGGAATAGCAGAATCAAGGCCAGCACGGCGGCCTTGGTTGTGAATGCAGAGAGAAATACGGAGCCGGTGGGACTGGATTCGGGGTACGAATCCGCCAGCCAGGCGGACACGGGAGGTGCGGCGGTGTTGATCAGGACGCCAGCGAGCACCATGAAGGCGGCGAAGTTCGTGGCCAGCATGGCCTGAATATCGATTGAACCCGTCTGCAGGGCAACGCCGACTATGCCGACCTTTAGAATCACACCGCCGATCAGGTGCATGATCGCGTAACGGCGCCCGGCGGCACGGGCGCAGGGAGTGCCGCCACACCAAACCACCACCGTCGAGAACAGCGCCATCAGCTCCCAGAACACGAACAGCGTGATTAGATCGCCGGCGAAGGCCACACCAATCGCGCCCGCCGCATAGGCGTGCGCCGCGGCCAGTTCGTGCCACTTGGCTTGGCGATAAGCGAACAGCCCGCCGACAAAAGCCATCAGCGCGAAAATCGTCGCGAACAGGCGGCGCACCGAGCTGCCTTCCAGCGGCTCAATGCGATAGTCGAGAAAAGCGACATCGAAGGCCACGCCGTCCGACACCTGCCAAGCCAGCCAAAGCGTCAAGAGCGGCGCGAACAGGACAATGGCGCTGCGTGCCGCGCCGCGCGCGACTCCAATCAGGGCGGCACTCAGCAGCAGCACAAGCGCGGGCGGCAACGCTTCAAACATCACTCGGGTTCCCCGCGCCCGTAGTAGTCCTCACGGCGCTTCAATGCGTAGCCCAGCCCCTTGGCGGCGAGCACCATGGCCAAACAAGAAAGGAAGCCGAAGATGGCGCCAAAGCCCAGCCAGCCGTCCACCCTGAAGTAGCCCTTTATCGAAATCGCGAGCTGCGCCAGAACCGTAAGCGCAAGCACGACGAAGAAAATTCGCCACATGCGCCTAATGACGCCGGGGCGGGCCAGCCAGTGGTCGCTTTGATCCTTGTGTTGCATTTCCGGGCTCGTTAACGCTAGGGGCCGCCGCTCTGCCGCGCCAACTCAAGCGCCGGCGCGTGAAAGAAGAAAAACACGATGGTCAGCGCCGCCGTCACCGCCAAGGCCGCCACCGATGGCCCCGGCGCTTCGCCATGCGCGGTTGCCTGCGGGGCTTGCTCGGATACGAACCAGGCGATGTAGATGATCGGCAGGAAATAGGCGGCATTCAACGCCGTGCTGACGATGATGGTAGCGAGCGCCACCAGGTTTTGCGCCTCGAAAGCCCCGGCGAGGATGTACCACTTCGACAGAAAGCCACCTGTGGGCGGCACGCCTATCATGCTGAGTGCACCGATCGTGAATGCGGTCATGGTGATCGGCATGCGCCTGCCGATACCGCGCAATTGATGGATTTCGGTCTTGCGTGACGCTGTGTAGATGGCGCCTGCCGCGAAGAACAGCGTGATCTTGCCGAACGCGTGAGCAACGATGTGGATAACAGCACCGATCCCGGCAAGCGGCTTCAGGATGGCAGCAGCCATCACCACATACGACAATTGCGCAACGGTCGAGTAGGCGAGCAGGCGTTTGAGGTTCTGCTGGCGCAGCGCCACAACGCTTGCTGCGATGATCGTGAACGCGGCAGCATAGATCAGCCAATCCGTGCCCGGCGATGCCGCAAGGTAGTCGAAGCCGAAGATGTAGAGCACGACCTTCGTAACGGCAAACACGCCGGCCTTCACGACCGCAACCGCGTGCAGCAGCGCGCTTACGGGCGTTGGCGCGACCATGGCGGCAGGCAGCCAACGATGCACGGGCATCACCGCGGCTTTGCCGATGCCGAATACAAACAGCCCGAGCAGCAACCCAACCGCAGGTCCTTCGACTTTGCCGGCAAGAATGCCGCCAACGCTGAATTCGGTTGTGCCGGCGGCGGTATGCACCCAGATCACGGCAGGCAAGAGCAAGCCGATCGAGGTGGCCAGTAGCACACCCAAGTAGATACGAGCCGAATGTACCGTCGTCCGATCTCCCTTATGGGCAACCAGGGGATAGGTCGCGAGAGTCAGGATTTCGTAGAAAAGGAACAGCGTGAACAGGTTGGCGGAGAACGCAATGCCCATGGTGGCGGCCAGCGACACCGCGAACATCGCATAGAAGCGCGTCTGACCGGTTTCCTTGTTACTGCGCATGTAGCCGATCGAGTAAAGCGAATTGACAATCCACAACGCCGACGCGAGTGCGGCGAAGACCATGCCCAGAGGCTCGGCGGCGAGGGCGATCTCGATGCCGGGCAAGACTTCAGCGATCACGACTGCGGGGCGAGCGCCATCGCCAACCGCCGGCACAAGACCCCAGACGACGTATGCCAGCCCACCCGCCACGAGCAGCGTCACCGCTTCGCGCACATTGGCCCCAATGCGGCCGGCCAAGGCGATCCCTGCCGTGCCCGCAAACGGCAAGGCAATGGCAGTCAGCAGCGCAGCTTGCGGAGTCATGTCGGCAGATGCCCGAGCAGTATTTCCGCCGCCGATTCGGACAGCCAGCGCGGGAACTCGGGGAAGATCCCGAAGTACAAGTTGGCGGCAGCGGCCAGCCAAGTGGCAGCCAGCAGGCTCGGGGGCAAGCGGGCAGCGGAATCGCTGCGCTCGGTTGGGGTGCCGAAGCATGCCGACTCGACCATGCGCCAGACGTATACGATCGCCATCAGCGAACCAACAACAACAACCGCCACTAGAGCAAGACCCGGCGCCCCGAGCTCCATGGCTGCGCGAATCAAGTACCACTTGCTGATGAAGCCGGCAGTGCCGGGCACGCCGATAAGACTCAAGCCAGCAACGACGAAGGCGGAAAACGTCCACGGCGCCCGGCGCGCGATTCCCGCCAGGTTGTCGATGCGCAGCTCGGAAACAAACAGCGCCAGGCCAGCCACCGCGAGAAACAATGCGCCCTTGGCCAAGGCATGATTGAACATGTGCAGGGTAGCCGCGGTCAGTCCGGTCACGCTCACGAAACTCGCCCCCAGCATGATGTAGCCGATCTGGGCAACCGAAGAAAACGCAAGCAAGCGCTTTACGTTGCGCTCGAACATGGCGACGCAGGAACCGACCAGAATGCCGAGCACCGCCAGCGGCATCAAGTAGGCGGCAAACTGGAATGCATGCCCGGCAAGATTTTGCTGGAACACGAAGAAATCGAAGCGCAGTAGTACATAGAGCGACACCTTGGTGGCGCAGGCGGCAAGAAAGGCCGTGGCCACGTGGGGTGCGTAGGTGTAGGCATTCGGCAGCCACACATGCAAGGGAAAGATCGCGGCCTTCAGGGCAAGACCCACGGTAACAAAGCCGGCAGCCGCCAGGATAGGCTCCAGTTCGGCCACGCCGTGGATCCGCGCCTCCATGTCGGCGAGATTGAGCGTGCCGGTCATCATGTAGAGCAGGCCGATGCCGATGAGGTAGAACGTCGCCCCGATAGTGCCCATGATCAAGTACTTGAACACTGCAGGTAGCGCGCGCCGGTCGGGACCGCCGGCCACCAGCACATAGCTCGCCAGCGAAGACACCTCCATGAACACGAAGATGTTGAAGGCATCGGCAGAAACCACGATGCCGACAAGCCCGGCCAGTGCCAGCAGCCAGGCAGCAAAGAAATAGTGCCCGCGTTCCTCCTGTATCGCGGCCAGCAGGCTTGCACGCCCGCCCAGCAAGGCCAAGCTTGAAGCGCCGGTCACGATGAGCAGCAGCAGCGCGCTCAAGGCATCGACGCGTAGCTCGATCCCGTACGGCGCCGGCCACGACCCCATCTGGTAGATGGCCACGTCGCCGCCGGTGGCCGTCATTGCGAGATCAACGGAGATAGCGAACGCCATCAGGCTGGTCGCCGTGGCCGCAGCCCAGGCCAGGGTTGCCGGGCGCAGCAACAGCACCAGCGGCGCCATCAGCATGGGCACGGCAACCTGTAGCGCCGGCAGTTGCTCCGCCAGCGGGCTCATCGCCGGTCGATTTCCTGTATCTCGTGTTCCTCGATCGTGTTGTATTCCTCCTTGATGCGGATCACGAGACCCAGGCCAAGCGCGGTTGTGGAGATACCCACGACGATGGCCGTGAGGATCAGCACCTGCGGCAGCGGGCTCGAGAAAATCTCGGCGCCCTCCGCGTAGATCGGCGCGGTGCCCCCCTCCACTTTGCCCATGGTGATGTAGAGCAGAAACACGGCCGCCTGGAAAAGCGTCAGCCCTATGAGCTTCTTGACGAGGTTCAACTTGGCCGTAACCGCGTAAAAGCCGATCATGAGCAGGATCGCGAAGACCCAATAGTGATAAATCCCAAGTAGCTGCATAGCGCTAGGGCAGACGGGACGCAAAGGCATGGAAGATGCCGAGAAGCACGCCCGTTACCGTCATGCCGACGCCCAACTCGATGATCAAGATGCCCATCTGCTGACCCTTGACGGGATCGCCGGCCAGCACGGAATAGTCGAGGAAGTTCCCGCCGAGCAGAATGCCAGCTACACCAACGGCCCCGTAGAGGGTCGCCCCCCCAGCCATGAGGCCAATCAACACCGGACGCGAGATGACGCGAATGGCGCTCTCCTCGCCCTCAAGGAGCGCATAGAGAATGATCGCCGCAGCGATGATCGCGCCCGCTTGAAATCCGCCACCCGGGCCGTACTCGCCATGAAACTGCACGTAGAGTCCCAATAGCAGAATGAACGGAATCAGCAATCGGCCAGCGACGCGCGGTATGACGAACCGGCGGAGCCCCGTCCTGATCCCCGTGTTCGTCGGCGTGCCCCCGGGCGACCGCGGGCCGGCGGACATCAGGAACATCACGCCAATGCCCGCGGTCAATACCACGAACACTTCGCCCAGCGTGTCATAGCCGCGAAAACTGGCCAGCACCGCAGTCACCACATTGGGGATGTCGATGTGTTCGCGGGCATTCTCCAGGTACCAGGGCGAAATATGCGTCTGCACCGGCGCATCCGGATCTCCGAACCGCGGCTTGTCGAACGTCGCATAGATGATCACCAGCGCCGCGGCGGTGACGGCAGCCAAAGAGGGCAACCGCATCGACGACTTACCGCGTTCCCGGTCGGACGTTAGCGCCAGCGCGCTAAGGAACAATACTGTGGAAACTCCGGCGCCGACCGCGGCCTCGGTCAAGGCGACATCGGCTGCATCGAGCAGAAAGAAATTCGCCGCAATCAGGAGGCTTGCAATGCCCATCAGCATCACGGCCACGAACAGGCTCCGCGTGCGCACGATCGCAACCGCCGTGATCAACAGCAGCGTAAGCAGAAAGATGCCGAAAAGAACGGTCATTCGCCATCTTCCCCGGTGTATCGAATTCCGGGCTTGGCGCCTTCAAGCATGGCGGCGGCCGCCAGCGCATTGGCGGCCGTGGGGCCGGTCAGGAGCAGGAACAGGAGAATTGCGCCGAGTTTGATGGTGGCGAGGGAGAGCCCCGCCTGGAGCATGACGCCCAAGATCACCAAGATAGCGCCCATGCTGTCGGTGACGCTAGCCGCGTGCATCCGGGTGTAGAGGTCCGGCATGCGCAACACGCCCACGCCGCCGATCAGCACGGCCAGCCCGCCAACGGTCAAGAAAACCCAACTCGCGATGTCGAGCAGCATTGCAGGCTAGCTCTCCGAACCCTGCTGCGGCTCGCCGGCATTTCCTCGGCGGGCCTGCCGGCTGCGGAAAAACTGTAGCGCAGCAAAAACGCCGATGAAGTTGATCAACGCATAGGTAAGGACGAGGTCGAGAAAATCCGGGCGCCCGAACAGGAATGCGATCACGGACAACAACAGAACCGTCTTGGTGCCGAACATGTTCACGGCCAGGATGCGATCATGGACAGTCGGGCCAAGCACGGCGCGCACCAGCGCCAGCGCCATCGTGACGAGGGTTGCGAGCGTTACCGCGTAGTACATGCCGAGGCCGTTTCGTTTAACGCAGAGCGAAATCGCGGTCGGGAACCCGCACGTTCACGGGCTCCGCAAGGCGGCAACGCGCCTTTTCATCTCCCCTTCGCGAATTGCTTGCGCTCCTTCGCCAGTTAGCGAGTGAACGACGAGAACATCCTTCCTGACATCAAGCGTCAGTGAGCCTGGCGCGAGGGTGATCGAATTGCCCAGCAAAGCCTTATCGACCGCGTCGAAGCCCTCCACGGGCAGCTCCACGACCTCGGTCTTGAGGCGCATCGGCCTTGAAAGCACGATGCGCGCCACCTCAATACTCGACCGCGCGATCTCGCCCAAAAGCCAGAACCAGAAACCGACCAGTCGCAGGCTATAACGAAAGGCATAGACCCGAGTGTCGAAGTAGCCCATGCGCCTGACGAGATACAAGGTCAGCGCGCACGAAAACACGCCCAGACCCAGAATCAAGGGCTTGAACATACCCGACCACAGCAGCCAGGCGGCAACCAGCAGCAGCGCCAGCACGAACTGCGCACGCAGCCACCGCCCGCCCGTTCCCTGCGGAAAGGCTTGCCGGGGCGTTTTTCGTCGGATTTTGGAACGCATGGGCTGTCGAGACAAACTTAAGTGCCGGATTTGCTTTACATGGCGCCGCCGCCAAAATAGGCGGCGGAGCGGGCGCAAAGGGTGTGATGAACAGCCGCGCCGCAGGCTTTCGCCTGGAATCTGGTCAGATGTCCAAGCTACCCATGAATGATACACGGGCAAGGTCTCAAGGCGGCGATGACCGCGGATTGAGCGCGGCTCCTGCCACGCGAGTTTGGGCGCCAAGCGTCCTATCGCAACATCGCGCCGCCGTTGGTAGCGTGCCGCATCACCTCGCTGGGCGAGGCACGCAGTTGGTCGCCGAGAATGGTGTGCTTCAGCGCGGCGGCGCCCAGCGCGAACTCCGCGCTGCGCTGCACCGGCCAATCCTCCGCCAAACCGTGCAATACGCCTGCCGCGAAGGCGTCGCCCCCGCCCACAGGATCGATCACCTGGCCCAGCGCTCGCGGCTCAAGCTTGGCGGACTCCGCGCCGGTGGTAAGAAATCCGCCCAGCATGGATGCACCATTGCTACCCTGTTCATGCAGGGTGCCGGCCAGCCAACGCATATTCGGAGCGACCGGCTTGAGAAGATGGAATCCGTGCGCCGGGTCGGGTGAAAGCTCGTCGGGGCGCGGCAAGTCGATAATCCAGCGAATCTCGCGGCAACCGCAGAACACCAGATCAGCCAAAGCCACGATTCGCCGGCAGGCTGCGCCATATTCCGTCGTATCCGCCCACAGCGCACTGCGGTAATTGGCGTCGAACGACACCCTGCAACCCGCGTCGCGAGCGGCTCGTGCAGCATCTTCACAAGCCTGGGCAGCGGATGCCGAAAGCGCCAGCGTGATGCCGCTCAAGTGCAGCCAGTCCACCTCCTCCAGCAACCGGGCCCAGTCCGTATCGCGCCAATCGTGGCAGGCAAAGGCGGAGTTCTGACGGTCGTAAATGATGCGTCCGCCCCGCAAGCCTGCGCCGCTCTCGAGGAAATAGGTTCCTATGCGCGCGTTTTCGGTGTAGTGCGTTTCGCTCCGAACCCCAGACGCCTTCAGCATGGCGGAACTCCTGCGGCCCCAGGCGTTGTCCGGCTGGCTGGTGAGAAAGGCCGTTGCGTGACCCATACGCGCTAACGCGACGATTGTGTTGGCCTCCGCGCCACCGAATTCGACCTCCAACGAACGCGCCCCGTCAAACACCTCACCAGGCCGAGTGGCCAAGCGCAGCATGATTTCTCCGAACCCGAGGATATGCGCCATCTACCTTTCCTCTATGTATGTCCCGGCCAGCTACCAGGGTTTGTTCAGTCCCGTGCTTTCGCGCCGCGCGCGCCAGGCCGGATTGTCGCCCGCGCTCTCCCGACCGCGTGCAAAGGGAGTCGCGGCTTCACCGTGGCCAAAATAGGCTCGTTTCCGGCCTACACCTGCGATCCGCAGCAGCAGCGCAAACGGCAGACGGACAAGAAAAGCCCAGACCGCGCCCGAGCTTAGCAATTTGCCCATCAGGTGCAGAGCCTCACCCGCGTCAACCCGGATGCACGCATCCAGGCTGCTGCCGGGCGCACTCTCCACAACCAACTCGCGGCCCTCACGGCGAATCCGTCCCAGCTTGATTTGCAGGTCGGCAAGATCACTGGTGACGCGCATGCGTTCGCTCCTCAGTCATTCTTCTTCAGGGTACCGCGCCGCTGCGCTGCGCGCACGCGCTCGCGGTGCAGCTTCGGCATGTCCTCGACTGCCATCCCAGCCGGCGGCATGAACTGACCGCGTCCGTAGATGTCCTTGAACACGGCATCCAGCGGGCCCATCTTGTCGGCCAGAGTGCGCGGCGGTTTGCCGGGCGGGAACTGGTTGGGTGGATAGATCGGATTCTCGTAGATCTGCCTGAACCCTTCGGTGCGCAGGTCCACCCAGCAGTTGTGTCCGCAGCGGGAACGATGTTCGCGCAGCGCTTCGACATCAATGGTGGCGCCGATCACCTGCTCCTGAGGGTAGTTTGCGTGACGCAGCATCATGCCGGTGTAATCGATGATGAACGAGCCGCCGGGGCAGAAAGCCTTGGGGTAGTAGTCGTAGTCCACCGTGCCCCAGTTCGAGCCCAGCAGGTAGCACATGTTGTCGTGAGCTCGGGTGCGGCGGGTAAACGTCCAGAAGTCCCAAGGCTCGCTGACACCCTCGATTTCCTGCAACGCCGTGGGGTGGCAGAGCACTTCGCAGCCGTTGTAGCCAAGCGCGCGCGACACTTCCGGCGTGCAGCCATCGTGGCAGGTCATGGTGCCGAGCTTGCCGATTTCGGTGTCCACCACCGGGAAAAGGTCCTTGATGTCGGCGCCGAATACCTCGCGGTAGGCGTCCAGCAGATCGTGCGGGCTGGTGCCCAGACCGATATTCGCCGGGATGTGCCATTTGTGATAGCGCAGTATCACCTCGCCGTCAGGGCCGATGATGAAGGCCGCATTGAACCAGCGGTCGGGAAACTCCGGCACCTGCTCCACCACGCCGCCGCCGGCAATGTAGAGACCGTATTCGCGGGCCTTGGCGCCCAGGGCCTGCAGCTCGGGGCCATCGAAGGTAATCGCCTTCTTCATGAAACTGTCGATGCCATGCTCGCCCTTGCCCGGCGTGGTCACCCCCTGCAGGAAATACTCGGGCAGCACCACCAGCTTCACCGGCAGCTCCCAGAAGTAGCCCACGCCGAAGTCGATCATGTTCAGCACCCGGTCGAGATTGCGCTGTATGCCCTCGCGATCCTCGGCCACAACCACGTGCGGCTGGATCACCATGCCGGTGTATTTCTCGATCTTGCTCATGGTTCGGTCCTCCGGAACCACCGTTCGCCTACCAGAAATCCGCCTCTCGGATCCCGAAATCATCCAGCATAACCCGCGCGGTGATGGTGCCCATGGCGGAAATGCCCCCACCCGGATGGCAATGCGGCCCGGTCATGTACAAGCCCGGCACCGGCGACCGGTAGTGCGCATAACCGGGGAACGGCCGGAAATAGCCAAGCTGCGAAGCAATGCGTTCGCCGCCGTTGGTGGTGCCCTCTACGAAAGAGGGATTGGCGCTTTCCAGGCTCTCGCCGGTTTCCACGTGCTGCCCAAGAATATTGTTGCCGCCGATATTCGGCGCATACTGGCGCAGCTTCGGTAGCAGCACGTCGTTCGCATAAGTTTCGCCGAGTTCTCCCCAACTCCGGCCGTCGGCCAGCCAGTTGGACACGAAGGTATCGAAGATCAGCGTGTGCTGACCCTGCGGCGCCCGCGTGGGGTCGAGCAGCGTCCAGCAGGCCGACCACAAGAACGGATCGGATGGCGGCAGCCCCATGGCCAATTCGCCATAGAACTTGAGAAGCTGCGGCATGCTGTCGCTCATGCGGTGGAAAGCGCACAGGCTCATTGCCTCGCCGTTGATGAATCGGGGCGGCTCTTTCAGCGCCAGGTGCATGCGGCAAACCGAAATCCTGCCGAAGGAATAGCCCTGCACCATCGCCAGAAAGCTGTCTTCCAGCAGGCTGGAATCGAGCATACGCAGAAAAGTCTGGCGGGGCTCCAACGCGGACACCACCGCCCGCCGAGCGCGCAGCACCTCACCGGACTCCAGACGCGCGCCGCGAGCCCTGCCCTTTTCCACCACGATCTGGTCCACCGGCGAGGAAGTCATCACCCGGCTGCCGTTTTCCTCAAGAAAGGCCGCCATTGCCTCCGGCAGTTGCTGGCTGCCGCCCTCGGGTATCGCTTGACCGTAGTGGTGGATGGCGGGAATCATGATGTAGAAGGATTGTCCCGCGCCTTCCTGGTCGGGAAGAATCTGCGGCGCCAGCGCCCAGTTCAGCATCATCGCGCGCACGAAGCTATTCTCGAAATTGGCCTCTACCCAAGCCCGGGCCGACATCGAAAACTCGCGCAGCCGGCTCAATCCCACCTGGCTTTGCTCAAGCGCCCGCGGCATCGCGCTAGGCGGCTTGGGCGGCGAGAAAAACGCCTTGATGAAACCCTCGCGAATCTGCTCGAAATCCGCGCAGATGGCGGCATAGCGGCGGGCATCCGCGGCAGAGTAGGCGGCGATGGACTCGCAGGTGCGCTCCACGCTTTTGTACACCACGATGCCCGGGCCGCCGTTGCGGTCCGGATGGCCGGTGATGTGGTCCTCGGGCTCGACGTACTTGAGTCCGAAGCGCTCGAGTTCGGGCTGAATGGCCTTGAAGTCGGCGTTGCAGTGAATCCATACGTGCGAGGACCCGTACAGATCGTGCCGGAAGCCGGGCAGGGTCACCTCGCGGGTCACGGCGCCCCCGCCCACATAGCGATTGCGTTCGAGCACGCAGCAACTCAAACCCTCGCGCGTCAGGATGGAAGCGCAGGCGAGGCCATTGACTCCCCCGCCGATCACGATCACGTCGAAATCCGCCATCAGGACCGGAAGTGTAGGCGGCGGGCGAGCCGCGCCGCAAGCGGCGCGTCCGGTCCTGTAAATTCGACTCGACTGCCCCCATATACTTACCGTCCCCAGCCGAAGCACCGGAGCCGTTTTCCATGTTTACGCGCATAGCACTTTTCGTCCTCACCAACCTGGCAGTTCTGGCGGTTGCCGCCGTGGTACTGAACATGCTGGGTATCGACCGGATGGTGTTGGATGCGGCGGGCGGCTACGCGCTCAACTACACGGGGCTGTTTATCTTCAGCGCGATCTTCGGGTTCGGGGGAGCGCTCGTATCGCTATTCCTGTCGAAATGGATGGCCAAGCGCGCAACCCGCACACGGATCATCGACGCACCGGCCAACGAGACCGAAATGTGGCTCGTGGACACCACCCGCCAGTTGGCCCGCAGCGCCGGGATCGGGACGCCGGACGTGGGCATATTCCCGGCAGCGGAGCCCAATGCGTTCGCCACCGGCGCGAACCGCAACAAGGCGCTGGTGGCGGTGAGCGAAGGACTGCTGCGGCGCATGCGGCGCGAGGAGGTGCGGGCGGTTCTGGGCCACGAGATCGGCCACGTGGCCAACGGGGACATGGTCACTCTGACGCTGCTTCAGGGAATACTGAACACCTTTGTGATCTTCTTCTCGCGGATCGTGGGCTATGTGGTGGACCGTGCCGTGTTTCGCAACGAGCGTGGGCTGGGCATGGGCTACTTCGCGGTAACCATTGCCGCCCAGATCGTGTTCGGGATCCTGGCCAGCGCCATCGTGATGTGGTATTCGCGCCGCCGCGAGTTTCGCGCCGATGCAGCCGGGGCCAGGCTCGCAGGGCGAGGCTCGATGATCAGCGCTCTCGAATCGCTCAAGCGTGGCTACGGAGCCGGTCAGTCGATGCCCGAATCGATGGCGGCCTTTGGAATCTCGGCCTCGGCCCGCTCCGGCATCCGCCGCCTGTTCTCGTCGCATCCGCCGCTGGACGCGCGGATTCAGGCGCTGAAGAAATTCACGGCATAAAACGGGAAGCAAGTTCTCCCGGCGCTCGGGAACACTGGTTCGGAATTGTCCCGCAGCGCCCCTGCGACTGCGCAAGGGGAGGTTAACTCGTAACGATGAACGAAACTGATCTGTCCATAACGCTTGGGGTCGAGGAGGAGTTCTTCCTGATCGATCCGGAAACGCGCGGCATGCTGGCCGACCCCGACCCGCGGATATTCGAGTATTGCAGCGCGCATGCGGGACCGCACAAGGTTGTGCCCGAAATGCTGCGCTCGCAGATAGAAACCAACACGCGTGTTTGCCATTCCATCGCCGAGGTGCGCGAAGCTCTTGGCCAAACCCGCAGCCTGATGTGCGCCGCCGCCGCCAGCCAAGGCGCGGCAGTGATTGCCTCATCCACGCACCCGTTCGCGGCCTGGGATGCACAGTTGACCACGCCCCGCAAGCGCTACGAAGATTTCGAAATGACCTACCAGGAAGCGGTGCGGCGCTTCCTGGTAGGGGGCATGCACGTGCATGCCGGCTTCGGCGACGCTGACGCGCGGGTGCGTGTAATGACCGCGCTGCGACGTTATCTGCCCATACTGCTTGCGCTATCGGCATCCTCGCCCTTCAATCAGGGCAACAATACGGGTTACAAGTCGTACCGGCTGTGCCTGATGGGCGTGCTGCCTCGCACCAGCCTGCCCAAGGCTCTCTACTCGGCGGCCGAATACGAACAGTTGCTGGATACCTATCGAAGGATGCATTTCATTAGCGATGGCAGCGAATTGTGGTGGGACATCCGCCCCTCGCAACGCTATCCGACGGTGGAGCTGCGCATCTGTGACCTCTGCACCCGGCTGGACGACGCCATGGGCATCGTCGCTCTGTATGCCTGCCTGGTCAGAATGCTGCTTCGCCAATATCAGGCGGGCGAATTGCCGGACGAGCCGCCGACGGAGATCATCGCCGAAAACCGCTGGCTGGCCCAACGCTACGGTGTACTGGCCTTCCTGGGGAACCCCGAGGACGGGGGACGCACCGACATTGCCGATCTCGTCAGTAATCTGGTCGAGGAACTCGCCGAGGACGCCGCGGCCCTTAACTGCGAAGGGGAGTTGCGCCACGTTCTCGCAATCGTCACAAACGGTAACGGCGCGGATCGCCAGACCGACCACTACCGCCTGCGCCTGCTGGAAGGCGACACCGAAGCACAAGCGCTCTTGTCCGTGGTCGATCAGATTGTTGCCGAAACCTACAACAGCGCAAACCATGCCGCCGTTGTTCACGAATAAGCAGTATGAACATCCGCGTTCTGGCGCTTCTTGCAATCCCCCTGGCCTTGCTGGTGGTCGTGCTGGGAGCCTACACCCGACTTTCCGACGCAGGCTTGGGCTGCCCGGACTGGCCGGGCTGCTACGGCACGCTCGCCGTCCCTCAGGGGGCCGCCGAAATTGCGCAAGCCAACGCTGCATTCCCGGAGCGGCCCGTGGATGTGGCCAAGGCATGGAAGGAAATGGTGCATCGCTACGCGGCCGCAACGCTGGGGCTGTTGATCCTCGCCATCGGCTGGGTCGCGTGGCGGCGGCGGCAGCAGCCAAACTCGGCGGCGGGGCCAGCGCTGGTCCTGGTCGGCTTGGTGCTTTTTCAAGGCTTGCTGGGCATGTGGACGGTTACCTTGCAACTCAAACCCGTGATCGTGATGGCGCATCTGCTGGGCGGCTTCGCCACGCTCGCCCTGCTTTGGTGGCTTGTACTGCGCGAGAGTCCATCCTGGGGCGGCTGGGCCGTGGGTGGCGGACGGCGCCTTTACGGCTGGACTCTGGCGGCGCTGGCCGCCGTGATCGTGCAGGTGGCGCTGGGCGGCTGGACAAGCGCCAACTACGCCGCGTTGGCTTGCCCCGACTTTCCCACTTGCCAGCGGCAGTGGTGGCCTGATATGGACTTCGCGGAAGCTTTCGTGATGTGGCGCGGCCTGGGCGTGAACTACGAGTTCGGCGTGCTCGACAGTGCTGCGCGGGTTGCGATTCATATGACCCACAGGATCGGCGCGCTGGTTGTGTCGCTGGTGGTGGGCGGACTCGTTGTGCTTGCCTGCCTGGATGCCCGGCGGCGGGTGCGAATCGCCGGGGCTATCGTGGGCGGCCTGTTGCTCACCCAGTTGGGTTTGGGTGTTGCCAACGTGCTGCTCTACCTGCCGATTTCCACTGCCGTGGCGCATAACGCCTGCGCCGCGATGCTGGTCCTGGCCCTGATCACGCTGGGTCACGGGCTGACCCGCCCGCAGCGGGCGAATAGCGTATGACCGCGCAAGCGATAAGTGTCCTGCGCTGGCGCGACTACCTGGAGGTCACCAAACCGAAGGTAGTCGCCCTGCTGACTTTTACCGCCGTAGTGGGCATGCTGCTGGCCACGCCAACCCTGCCACCGTGGACGGTGTTGCTGTTCGGTTCGCTGGGCATTGCCCTGGTTTCGGCAGGTGCTGCAGCCATCAATCAGTGGGTTGACCGGCATATCGACGCGCAGATGGCAAGGACCCGCAACCGCCCGCTGCCGCGCGGCCAGCTTGCCGGCATGGAAGTGCTGTTGTTCGCTGGTGTGCTGGCGGGAATCGGCACTTGGCTGCTGCTTGCCTTCACCAATGTGCTTTGCGCCATCTTGACCCTTGCCTCTCTGCTCGGCTATGCGGTCATCTACACTATGTACCTGAAGCGGGCAACGCCGCAGAACATCGTCATCGGCGGCGCTGCCGGCGCTGCGCCGCCCCTGCTCGGATGGATTGCCGTGACTGGCCAATTGGAGCCCGGGGCCGCGGTGCTGTTTGCAATCGTGTTCGTGTGGACGCCGCCGCATTTCTGGGCACTGGCCATACACCGCCGGGAAGAGTACGCCAAAGTTGAAATACCCATGCTCCCGGTAACGCATGGCGTGGCGTTGACCCGGCTGCACATTTTGCTCTACACGATATTGCTGTTCCTCCTCAGTCTGTTTCCGTTTCTGATAGGTATGAGCGGGCCGTTTTACCTTATTGGAGCCGCCGCGCTGGGCGCGCGCTTCCTGTGGCTTGCAGGGAAAATGCACTGGCGCAAGGACGACACGCTGGCCATGCCCACCTTTGGTTACTCGATGGTCTATCTGTTTGCATTGTTTGCCCTGCTGCTGACTGACCACTATCTGGCCTTGATCATCTAGGGCCGATTGACGCTATACGACGCCGCTGGGCGGCGCCTGCGCCGGTGTCGTGGCAAACTCCACACATGCGCGCCCACGCCACCGACGCTCGCGCCACGCTGCGGAAAGCCCCGCCAGAGCGGCCGCGAAAGCGCGCAGAATGCAGATGAGCGCCGAGATGAATGCCTCCACGGCCGTGCGCGCCGAAAACCTGAGCAAGTGGTTCGGCGGGTTTCAGGCATTGAAGAATGTGAGCCTACAGGTGAGTTCCGGCGAACGGATCGTGATTTGCGGGCCGTCGGGATCGGGCAAGTCCACGCTGATCCGCTGCATGAACGGCCTGGAGGAGTTTCAGGAAGGCTCCCTGCAGGTGGCGGGCATTGCCCTTGAGTCGGACGCCGACCGCCGCCGCGTGAAAGCCAAAGTGGGCATGGTTTTCCAGCAATTCAACCTGTTTCCGCACTTGTCGGTAATGGACAATCTTTGTCTTGCGCCCGTCAAAGTCCGCAGGCTGAACCGCGAAGAAGCAGAAGACCGGGCTGTGGAACTGCTGCAACGCATGGGACTGGCCGACCAGCACGCCAAGTTTCCCGGTCAGCTATCCGGCGGGCAGCAACAGCGCGTGGCGATCGCGCGCGCCTTGTGCATGCAGCCGGAAATCATGCTGTTTGACGAACCTACTTCGGCCCTGGACCCGGAAATGGTGCAGGAAGTGCTGGAGGTAATGGTGGAGCTCGCGCGCGCTGGAATGACCATGCTCTGTGTAAGCCACGAAATGGCCTTCGCGCGCCAGGTGGCCGACCGCGTGGTGTTTATGGACGCGGGCCAAATCCTGGAGGACGCACCCCCCGATCAATTCTTCGGCAACCCGGATTCGCAGCGTTTGCGAACCTTCCTCGGGCAGCTCCGGCATTAGCACGCCGCCGCCTCAATCCCCGCCGCCGGCAACTGCCTTCGCATTTGCTTAGGCAAGCAATACGTGCTAAAAGAAATCGGAGTGAGGCCGTTGTCTGGAGTGAGTTCCAGGTACGTTCGCCACACAGGGGTAGAAAACCCCACTAAAACAACCACAATACGGGAGGAAAAAATGGGACAAAGACTAATTGTTGGCCTGATTACATTGGCCGCAGTCATTGAAGGCGTAGCGCCGGGTGCGGTTCCAGCGAATGTACTGCCCCTGCTGCTTGTAGTTCTTGGCCTGATCTGGGGCGCGATGGGCGTTGACGCGGAAGATCCAACGACCTACCTGGCAGTTGCGATCGGCGTTGGGCTGGCGGGTCAATCCGACGCGCTCGGCAACCTCCCCGCCATCGGCAACTTCCTGGACGGCATACTGGATCAGGCCTCGACGGCCCTGTATTCCGGAGTCGCTACGGTGCTGGCGCTGAGAACCTGGAATCGCGTTAAAGGCAGTTAACCACCATTGTCCGAAATCCCCCTTGCGCCATGGATGCGCAAGGGGGATTTTGCGCCGCGCATCGCGGCAGTAGGGGCACGGCGGGCAAACGTCCGCAGCGGCAAGACACTACCGGGGCACAGTGCGAACCGGCGCAATGTGCCCGCTCGTTCGATAGCGGGCCATACGGCGTTCAATGCGTGCACTTGTACGCGAGAGGCAAAAGCAGGCGGTCCAGAAGAAAGCCGCCACGAACAGATAGCCGGCGGCGGTGGCCCCAGTGCCCAACCATTGCGGATCGCTTGCGGCGCGTTGCACTTCGCCCAGTAGATCAAACAGGCCAATCACCAGCAACACCGTGGTCTCCTTGAACAAGCCTATGAAATTGCTGGTTATCTGAGGCAACGCCACGGTCAGCGCCTGGGGCAGCGCCACATACCGCCGCGACTGCGTCCAACTGAAACCCAAGGCCCTTGCCGCTTCGTACTGCCCCAGGGGCACACTCTGCAAGCCGCCTCGCACGGCCTCGGCCAGGTAGGTGGACATCAGTATGGCGAAGGCAATCATGGCCCGCACGAGCGTATCGACTTCGATATTCGCGGGCAGAAAAAGCGGCATCATGATGATCACCACGAACAGCAGCACCAGCACCGGCACCGCGCGCCAGAACTCGATCCACACCGCGCAGGCCTGGCGCAACAGCGGCAAGCGGCTTTGCCTGCCCAAAGCCAGCAGGACACCCGCGGCCAGCGATACCCAGAAGACCGAAGCGCTTACCACCAGCGTCAGAAAGAATCCGCCCCACCGGGAAGTCTCGACAAGGGCCAGACCTGCCACACCTCCGCGGAACAACAGCCAAGCCAAGGGAGGGTAGGCGAGCAACAGGAAGGCGGCGATCCAGCGCCGTCCGGGCACTCGGCGAATCGCCAGCGCGGCGCCTAGAGCAACACCTGTGCCCAAACCCAGATGCACTCTCCACACTTCCTCGGCGGGATACATGCCATACATGAACTGCGGCCAGCGCGCGCGCACGAAAGGCCAGCACAAAGTCTGGGCATCGGCGCAGGCTTGCGGGCTGCTTCCCGACCATTGGGCATCCAGCACCAGCCACTGGAGCAGCCGCAGCGTCAGCCAGACCAGCAGACCGAGCAACAACACGCTGAGCGCACTGTTGAGCCAGGAGGAAAACAGGTTGCGCCGCAACCACGCGAGCGTGCCAGCCGCTTGCGGGGAACGCGCCATTGTCGGGTCAGTCCGCATATCGCCGCCGTCGGCGCCGCGCTTCGGGTCTATTGCCCACGGCGCATCACCCTCTCGTTCCAGCGGCCCATCAGCCAAGCCACTGCAAAACTTACTCCGGCATAAAAAGCCAGCGTCACGGCCATCACCTCGACCGGTCTGCCCACCAGATTGTTGACCGTGCCCACAAACACCGACACGATTTCCGGATACGCAATTGCGGCGGCCAGCGACGTGGCCTTGAACATGTTCATGTACACCGTAGCAAGCGGCGGCAGGATAGCCTTTAGGGCCTGAGGAAAGGCGACGCGGCGCAACACAGTGCCGGGCTTCAAGCCCAGGGCCGCACCCGCTTCCCACTGCCCGCGCGGCACCGACGCAAAGCCCGAGCGCACGATCTCCGAGATGTAGCTGGCGTTGTAGAGCGACAGAGCGGCCCAGAGGGCAAGAAACTCGGGCATCAGGTAGAAGCCGCCCTCATAGGAGAAGCGCCCCATAACGGGAGGTTGTATGGAAAAGCCGGCGCTAAACTCAACGAACGGAAAGTACAGGCCGCGATTGTTCAGCACCAGGTAGTCTGTGAAAAAGATGCTGGACTCGAAAGACGGCAGCGCGCGCAGCGCCACGTAATACCAAAAGAACACCTGCAGCAACACCGGAATGTTGCGGAACAACTCAAGATAGACCAGCGAGAACCGGGCTGCCAACCAGTTCGAAGACAGCCGGCCCGCGCCCACCATGAACCCGATGAAGCTCGCCGTTGCGGTACAGAACACCGCCAACAGCAAGGTGTTGAGTATCGCCACGCCAAGCGCCGCGAGGATTGTTGAATCCTCGGAATAGGGAATCAGGTGCTGAGATATGGAAAAGCCGGCCTTGTTCGACAGGAAATCGAAACCGGATTGCACCCCCAACTGCTCCAGGTTGGACTGGGTGGTGCGGAACACCAGGACCACCAGCGCCACCAGCGCCAGCGCCAGCAGGCTTTGCAGCCAGAAAGCGGAGTTCCTGCTCCCGCGCATGGTGGCCGAACCCTCTTGCCGCGGTGGGCTAGCGGTATGGCATGGCGATCATGAGACCGCCATCGCTCCACAGCGCGTTGAGGCCGCGCTGAAGCCCCAAAGGCTCGAAATGGCGGGCGAATACTTCACCGTAATTTCCCACTTGGGCCACGATCTGGAAGGCCCAGTCGTCGCGCAAGCCCAGTTTTTCGCCAAAGCCGCCTTCCACCCCCAGAAAGCGGCGGATTTCCGCGTCTTGCGTGCTTGCCCGCATCGCAGCCACGTTGGCCATGCTCAGCCCGAATTCCTCGGCCGCCACCCTGGAGTTGAAGGCCCAGAACACGATATCTCGCCAGCGCGGATCACCCTGGCGAACGAGACCGGAAAAGGGCTCCTTGGATATGACCTCGCTCAGGATCACGTGCTCCTCGGGATTGCGCAGGGCCACCAGGCGCCCCGCCAGGGAAAACACCTCGGTGGTGAAAGCGTCGCAGCGGTCTGCCAAATAGGCGTTCAGCCCACGGTCCACATCAGCGAAAGTCACGATGGAGTATTGCATTCGCCGGGCTCTGAAATAGTCCGCCAGGTTCTGCTCATTGGTAGTGCCCTGTGCGACGCAGACAGTGGCGCCTTCGAGGTCCGCTATGCGCGATACGCCGGCAGCGCGGCGCACCACGAAGCCCTGCCCGGCGTAGAGGTATGCGCCGGTGTAATCCAGCCCCAGCGCGGTATCCCGCAGGAAGGTCCAGGTCGCGCCGCCCGGAAACACGTCCACGCCGCCGGACTGTAGGGTGGTGAACGCGGTATTGGGGTTGATCGGCACGTACTCGATCGCTTCGGCATCACCCAGCACGGCAGCGGCCACCGTCCGGCAATTGTCGATATCGAAGCCGTATCTGCGGCCGCTGGCGTCGATGGCGCTGAACCCCGGGCTGGCCTCGATAACGGCGCAGCGCAGCAGACCGCGCTCCAGCACCTCCGAAAGTGTGTCCGCCTGCACATTGGGCGCGGCCAAACTCAGCACGGCCGCGAACGCCGAAGCGGCAGTGATCCAGCTCCGTATAGCGCTTGCTCGTATGCTTGCAATCGATGCGTTCGGCATAGGCTTGCGAGTGTACCCCGCGGCCGGCGGTTGATGCGGTCGTTGCAAGCGGGCGGTGGCGCGCTACAATGCGGGTACGCAGGCAGAAGGGCCATGATGGTTTCCACACGCCTGCGGATACCTTACGCAAGGACAGATGAGTTCAAACATCGAAACACGAATCTTTGCCAATCGGGAGAAAGTCAAGCAACTCCGGGACGAGCACAGGGATCTCGACCTTGCCATCGCGCAAATGTCAGGCAGCGCACAGGCCGATCAGTTCATGCTGAAGCGCATGAAGAAGCGCAAGCTGCGCCTCAAAGACATGATTGAACGGCTGGAAAGCGAGCGGATTCCCGACTTGAACGCCTGACTTGTGCAGCCGGCGTGAGTGCCGGCAGCCGTCAGTAATATCTTGGCGGCCGAACGCTGCGGCCCAGCAACCCGCTCAGTATCCCAGCATGGCGAGCAGCGGCGGCGCGGCCAGCGAGATCATAACGAAACTGGCGCCGCCCACCACGGCAGCAGCCAACAAACCAAGCAGGAACGGGCGCAGTCCTATGCGGCGGATGCCCGCGAAGCTGGAACTCAACCCCACCGCCGCCATGGCAAGCAACAGGAGAGTCTCGGCTGTTTCGCGCAGAAGGCCCACCGCGTACTGCCAGTCTTGGGGATCCAGAACGCCGAACGCTCGGTCCCCGGCATCCCCCAGCGTACGCAGCGCAGAACACAATGCAAAGCCCACCACAAACCAGGGAACCATGCCCAGGTAGCCTCTCCAGCCCCCGGATTGACCGGGTTCGCGCGCCGCGCCGAAAAGAAATCCGGCAAAAGGGATCACGGCAATCATGCAAAGATTGCGCACTAGTTTAGTGACCGTGGCTATGTCCAGGGCCGCCGGGGCGCCGTACTGTGCCTGGTACATCATTCCGGCGCCCGCGACCTGGGCCGTCTCATGTATTGACGTGCCGAGGAACAGTCCCGCCATCTCGGGGCTGTCCGCAAAGAATTCGCGCGCCAGAAGGGGATAGAAAAACATCGCCGCGATACCGAACACCGTGATGCAGGCGATTGCGTAGCTCACCTCCGACTCGCGCGCCCGAATCACCGGAGCAGTTGCCACAATCGCCGTAGCACCGCAAATGCTCGTACCAACCGCGATCAGACCGCCGAGGCTGCGCGACAAACCCAGCCTGCGGCCGGCGCTGCTCACCACCGCCAACCCAGCGGCGATCGCCACCATGGCGAAAGGCAGCGCTACCAGCGTAAATTTACCCGCGCTGAGAAGGCTGAGCCGAAATCCCAGCAGCATGATGCCGATGCGCAAAATGGTGGTGGAGCAGAACTTCAGGCCCACCCCGGCACGCTGCTGCAATCCTACAAGATTGCAGACGATCATGCCGAAAATGATCGCCAGCATGATCGCGCTTACCGGGCTCTTTTCGAACCCCAGCACCGACACGCCGAGCCACGACGCCGAATAACTCGCAAGCAAGGCCACCGCCACTACCAGCCCGACACCGAGCCCCCACGAGGCCCAAGCCGAGCCTTGCGCCTGCCGCGACGTCATAAGGCTTTGTCGGCGGCCGCACGCGCACATTCGCCCAGCCAACGCAATGCACGGTCGATCTCCGCAGCCCGGGTAGCGTGATCCGGATTCAGCATGCGCCGCACTTCGCATTCATCAACATTGAGGTCGTGAGCGAGTTGACACGGAGACACGCCCGTCTCACGCACTGCCTTATACAGAAACGCCTTGGGGACAATCGAAATCGGCGCCTCGATTTGAGCAGGACAGTTGGAGGAGCGCGATGGCTCCGGCAGGTCTCTATCCTCACGCATTGTTGTGACGATCAACTCGCGAAGCAGGTCTTGCGCCTCGGCCAGCGCCTCAGCCCGTGTTGCGCCATCGGTGGCGCCCCATCCGAAATCGGGGAAGAAGATGACATGGCGACCATCCTCGTCCCGCTCGATTTCAACCGGATAGCTGAAGGCAGACATGAGCGAAAAGAAGCATAAGTGGGCGCATTTTGGGGCGCAATAGGTTTAATGCTACTTCCGACTTCCATATCGGCTTGGCGACCGACCCGCTTGCGATCATCATATAGACTTGCCGTTCAATCAAGCATCCTACAAACGGAATAGGATTCAACTGGCACGGAAGCACGGCCATAGGGCTATGATGAGTGGATGGTGGCAGAGGCCAGTTGCCCTTGGGAGCACGGAATGAAGGTGAAATTCAGGAATCCGCCAATCCATGAGGTGATCATTGGCGCCTACTTCAATCCCCCCTTAACGGCATTTCGAAGCGAGCATATGGGCTTGTTGTGGTCGAGACTACGCGGAGACTTTCCAACAGTTGAGCAAAGAGCACCGATGGGTAACCCAGAGCCGAGCGCTACCGAGTTTTTTTTCATGCCACGGTACTGGCTGCTATCAGAGGATGAGGCAACGCTGATCCAGATTCAGAAGGATGCCTTTCTCTTTAACTGGAGACGGCGCGGCCCTGAATATCCTCACTTTGCAGAGACTCTGAAGCCGAAATTTGACAGCTACTTCCGGATCTTCGAGGAGTTTCTGAGTGAAGACATTGGCTTGACGCATCCAGAAATAGGCCGCTGCGAAATTACATATGTTGACATGATTGAACCGTCCGATCACTGGAAAGGCTGGCAAGACACATCCCGAGTCGTGCCGTCCTTTTCCGTGCCCGTCTGTGCTTCTGCACAAAACGCGCCGCCCGCCTTCAATTGCGCGTATCGCTATGACGCGGCGCCCAATGTGCAACTGGAGGTGGCGATTCGATCCGGCCAATCCAGCGGCCAGCCTAGTTCGCCTCGCTTGATCCTAGAATTCAAAGCCCTCAGTACATCGGACACAATGTCGAGAGCGGACGCAAATGCATGGTACGATCAGGCCCATGACGTAATCGTAGCCCAGTTCTTGGGAATGACGAGCCCAAGCGTTCAGCGCGAACTGTGGGGTCGCGAGGAGATCAAATGAGCGGAGTTGAACGATAGCATGTCAATGCTGCAAGACCAGACTCAGGCATTCACCGACGTAAGCACAGTGGTCCCCAACGTCGATCCCGACGCGCAGGAACTAGTTCAGAAACTGCAATCTGACCCTCGGTTTCGCGGTTACCGGTGGCGCGAAGAAGCGACGAAAGACTTAACGACCTCCCTCACCGGCCTTGAAGGGGATTTCAGCCCAAGTCAATCCAGTGCTGTGTTTTCCTCGGATGGTCCAGAGCGAATAAGCTTGGCATATGCGGCCAGGATTGGCGCGCTGCGACATGCGGCGGAACAGGACGGATACAGTTTGAATCCTGCCTCGGAAAACTACTTCTGGCGCTTCGTCAAATCAAAACCGCAGTTTCGCCGAGGCAATGTAGTGCTAATGGATAATGGAAATCTGCGCGTCGTCTGGAAGGACGGCCAAGGGACCCATTTGGGCCTGCAATTTCTCGACAGCGAGATGGTGCAATACGTGATTTTCAAGCGCCGTTCGAGAGAACAGCAGATTTCACGGGTTGCCGGCAGAGACAACTTTGAGGGTGTGCGGCGCCAGATCCGTGCCTTCAATCTCGATTCGCTGCTCTCCGAATGAGGGATGATGATCTGCCGAGCGGCGATCATATCGTCCGTTACGTCAAGCCGAGCATGATTCAGGAAGATGGCACTGCTGACGGACAGGATTTCCGCCTACGCCCTGCCCGACCAGGCGAAACGGGCCTATCAGTAAATTGGCTTGAGGCGTTTGGGCCGGGAAGGAGCCACCAACTGAGTGAGGTGCGCCGGTTGTTCCGACTGAACTTGAGGCCCAATGGGCGATTCGCGGAATTGAATGTAGGCAAGGTCATACTCAAGGTAAGGGTGGAACTGGATACATTGCGCATTGTTCACGATCCGCTTGAAGCCGACGCGAATCACAAAGCCGACGTGTCGCATGCCGAGGTTAGGGGGCTGCCACCGGGCAACACAGATCAGGCGGCATTGGTGGGCGATCTAATCGCGGAATGCATTACACAGATGCACCCGGCGACCGCGGAGCATCCTATTCAGGAAGCCTGAATTTGCAGCGTCAGCGCACGAAAGCGTTTGGACGCGGTAACTCGAATGCTGGGTTAAGACTTTCTTGCCGCCCGCGCCATCTCACCCAGTGGCGGCAGTCGCTGTTTGGCGATGCTGCTGAGCGATCTTCTCCATATCGCCGCTTTAGTTTTTATTTTCAGCAGGAGCCGGGGCGCAGATTTGTGGGGCGGTGAAATCGAGGTTCAGGAGGCGGAAGTAGTTTTCGCCTAGCGCGATGTTGCGGAAAGCCTCATCGCTCAAGTCGCTCAGAATGCCGCTGGTCGCGCGCAGTTCGTCTTGGTAGACGGCGAAAGTCTTGTCCGCCGAGGCGACGAAGTCGGAACCCGGCAACACCCGGTCGGAGTATTGCTCCAACAAGTTCAGGTAAGTCCCGCGCAGATGCGGTTTCGAAAACAGGTTGTCGTCGATGATGCGCCAGGAAATGTCGAGCATCAGCAAGGGATAGCGATCCATCAGCGACGTGAGCAGGCCCATATGCAGCTCCGGGTCGATGCGCGTGAGTTCCCGCGACAGGCCCATGTGCATCCAGACAATGGGATTGTGGGGATACAAGCGCAGTAGTTCTTCGATCCAGGGCACATAGCGAGTCGGGTCGGCGTCGTCACCGAGGTCCGAATGCACGGCGAACGGAATACCGCGGGCGCGAAGCAGCGCCATGAACGGTTCCCAAGTGGCGATAGCCTCGATCGGAACCGCCCGGTGGTGGTTCGCAAACAGCGCCTGCTTTACCAGGTTGACCTCACCCACCCAGCGAAACAGTCCGGGAAATTCGCGATCCAGCAACTCGATGCCGGCCAACACCTCTTGAGGCCGCTCCAGGTCAAGAAAAGTCATGGCCAGCGTGAGGTGAACGTTCTCGGGGCGGCGCGCCACGAAGGCGGCGGCGTTGGCGAAATCGTTCTTCAGCGTCGGCACTACCGGTACGCCGGGACAGTCGAGATAGTAGGTGCAGGCCGAATCGACCGGCAGCATCTGGCCGATGCCGTAAACGTTGGCGAAGCGCACACCGGCGCGGTCCATGAACGACACCACGTCTTCGAACGAATGCGCCGGACCACCAAACGGCCGGAAATGCACGTGACTATCCACCACTGCGGTCTGCGGCGCGCGGCTGCGGTCGTAGCAATCGCCGTTGGGGGAAGCAAAGTCGGCAAGTTCCAGCGGGCTCGCAGCGAAGACAACCAAAGGCACCCAGGCGAGAACCGCCAGGAAAAATTTGCCGCTCAATCGCATCATCGTCTCAATTCCGCGCGGATCAGGCGGGTTCGACCGCATTCAGGCGGCCGGTGGCGCAGTCGTAGACAAAGCCGCGAATATTGTCCTTGTGGGGTATGAAAGGGCAAGCCCTGATGCGCGCAATCGATTGGCGCACATTCTGTTCCAGATTCCGGAACGTGTCGAACGCGAATGGCGGCCGCAAGCCGGTGTCTTCCTCGATCGCATCCTTGATCTCATCGTCTCGGAAGGTCAGCATGCCGCAGTCGGTGTGGTGAATCAGGACAATTTCGCGCGTGCCCAGCAAGCGCTGTGAAATCACCAGCGAGCGCAAGGCATCGTCGGTGACCACGCCGCCGGCATTGCGGATGACGTGCGCGTCGCCCTCGGCAAGCCCCAGGGCCTTGTGCGTGTCCAAGCGTGCATCCATGCAAGCCAGGATCGCCAGCTTGCGCCCCGGGGGGCTACGCAAATCGCCCTTGTCGAATTTCTCCGCGTAACGCGCGTTGTTCTTGAGCAGTTCGTCCATTGCCGTCATGCCGTTCACTTGAATGCCGAAAAGATGGTGAATCATAAGGCAATCCGCCACAGGACAAGGCGCAGACAACACGGGGTAGCCGCTACGGGGCTGCTCTATAATCGAGCTGCCTTTGGGGAGGCAGGTCATGACACAGACAGGCAAGCGCAACGCGCATCGGGTGGATCGGGCTGGCGTGGGCGCGGGATTGCGCCATCTGCGGGCTAGCTGAACAAGGATGCAGGACGCCACCTATAGAGAGCTCAAGGAGCCGCTACAGGTCGAACTACTCAAGGCGCAGCGCTGGATCAAGGAATCCGGCGCCCGGCTGCTGGTCCTATTCGAGGGACGCGACGCGGCCGGCAAGGGCGGAACCATCAGGCGCTTCATGGAACACTTGAATCCGCGCGGCGCCCGCGTGGTGGCGCTGGACAAACCGACCGAGCGTGAGCGCAGTCAGTGGTATTTCCAGCGCTATATCGAGCACTTCCCGGCCGCCGGGGAAATCGTGCTGTTCGACCGCTCCTGGTATAACCGCGCCGGTGTCGAGAAAGTGATGGGGTTTTGCACAGAGGCGGAGTACCTGGAGTTTATGCGCCAGTGTCCTAAACTGGAGCGCATGCTCGTGAGTAGCGGTATCCGACTAGTCAAGTACTACTTCTCCATATCGCGGGAAGAGCAGGCGCAGAGATTTCACAGTCGGCGCACCAACCCCCTCAAGCAATGGAAGATGTCCCCCGTGGACATTGCCTCGGTGGACAAGTGGGACAACTACACGCGCGCCAAGGAAGCCATGTTCTCCCAAACGCACACCCGGGAAGCGCCCTGGACCGTGATCAAGTCGGACAACAAGAAGCGCGCGCGAATCGCCTGCATGCGACATTTTCTGATGAAATTGCCCTACCCGGGCAAGAAGGTGGAACTGTTGAGCGATCCGGATCCGCTGGTTCTGGAATGCCCCATTACGGGCAAAGACGCCAACGTTTCGGAAATAGCTGCATGACTGGGTTTGCGCCTCTCAACTGCCGTTGCGCACTCCCGACTACGTGTTGATTGGTTGCCATGATCCGCAAGCTATATCTGGACGGGCCTCACGGACAGGTGCATCTTCGCGTGTCGGCACCCGCGGCAGATTCCTCGCGGCGACCGGTAATCTGCTTTCACATGAGTCCGAATTCCGGTCTCATCTACGAAACCCTGCTTGAGGAGCTCGGGCGTGACCGGCTCGCCATAGCGCCCGATACGCCGGGCTTCGGCGCCTCCGACGCGCCTTCCGAACCCCCGGAAATCGAGGATTACGCGGATGCCATGGAGGCGGTGGCTGAGGCGCTGGAATTGAAGGAATTCGACCTGATCGGCTACCACACAGGCAGCAAGACCGCAGTCGAATTGGGCCTCCGGCGACCGGAACAGGTGCGGCATGTAGTGATGATCTCCGCTCCGCTGTTCACGGATGAGGAGCTCGACGCGCATCGCAATCTCTATGCCCGCACACCGGTCGCCGAAGACGGTTCGCATCTTGTGCGGCGCTGGAAGGGATTCGTGCATTGGCACCAGCAGCACCATAGTCTGGAGCAGACCGCCGCCATCTTTACCGAGTCGCTGCGCGGCGGCTCCCGCTACTGGTGGGGGCATCGCGCCGCCTTCAACTACCCGCTGTGGAAGAAAATGCCGACGCTCAATGTCCCGCTGCTGGTGCTGAACCCGGAGGACGATCTATGGGAACAGAGCGCCCGCGCGCCTGACCTCATCAACAACGGTGGCATGGTGAACCTCAACGGTTGGGGACATGGATTTCTGGATACCCACACGGCCTTGGTCGGCGAAATGCTGCGGGAGTTCTTCGATCTCGACCGCCTGCCGGAAGCCCCCGCCGAATGTAGTCCAGCGGATTGAGGGTCAGCGGGAAAGTGACCGAGGCGAGCAGCCAACAAGCCAGGAGGGCTGAAACAGCGCCCTCCCGCGAGCGTATCGTTCTTTTTTCGCATGGCCAGGAGAGCGGGCCGTGGGGCACGAAGATCACGGCGCTGGCGGAAGACGCCCGCGACGCGGGCCTTGTGGTGGACTCTATCGATTACCGCGGAATGGCCGATCCGGTCGAAAGAGCGAACAAGCTCATTGCTCGAATGCGCGAGTGCAGCGGGGAGATTCTGCTGGTGGGAAGCAGCATGGGCGGCTACGTTGCGGTCGCCGCGGCCCAGCAGGCGCCGGCGGCGGGGCTCTTTCTGATGGCCCCGGCCCTGGCGGTGCCGGACTGGCCGCCGCTAGCGGAAACCGTCTCCGCACCAACGGTCCTGGTTCACGGCTGGGCAGACGATATCGTGCCACTTGAATGGAGCGTGGATTTCGCGCGCGCCAACAAAGCGCAACTGCACCTGCTGCAGGCCGGCCACGGTCTCACCGAAGCGCTCGACCGCATCCGCGCCTTGTTCCGGCTGTTTCTTTCAGAATTCGACTGAGTTCAGCAGGCCCGCGGAACCGCTGACCAGCAACGCGGTATCGCTGCCTATCCCCAGAAACCTGGCGCCGTTGGACGTGTGCTCGCGCACCGCTTCCGGGGTTCCGGCCAGAGTGCCTGGCGCCTTGCCCGAAGCGGCAATATCACGCAACGCCTGGGCGACGGCCGCCTGTACTTCCGGATGCCCCGGCTGGCCCAGGTAACCCATGGACGCGGACAGGTCCGAAGGGCCAACGAACACCGAGTCCACGCCATCGACGGCGGCAATGGCCTTGAGGTTGTCCAGCGCAGTTACGGTTTCGGCCTGAACAATCAGGCATATCTCGTCTTCGGCCGCGGTAGCGTAGTCCTCAATCTGCGTCCAGCGGGACGCGCGGGTAATCGACGTGGCTAGACCGCGCATACCGCGTGGCGGATACCGCGTGGCGGCAACCAGTTTCTCGGCCTGCTCCGCCGTGTCCACCATCGGCACCAGCAGGGACTGAACACCCGCATCGAGAAAGCGCTTGATGCGCGCCGGGTCGCCGTTCACCACCCTGGCTATCGCCTGCGTGCCGCTGCCCTCAATGGCCTGCAGTTGCCACAACACCGAACGCAGGTCGTTGGGCGCATGTTCGGCGTCGATCAGCAGCCAGTCGAAGCCGGCACAAGCGCATAGTTCGGCGGCAACCGGAGAACTCAGGCCGAGCCAAAGCCCATACTGAACGCCGTCTTCCTTCAGTCTCCGCTTGAACGTGTTTTCCGGTAATTTCATGTCGTTTCGTGTCCGTGCCGGGGCATTGCGGGTTATCGAGTCAGGCCCGGGATTGCGCCAGTTTGTCGCGCTCGCGCAGGCCGGCAACAATTTCGGCATGACGCGCCCGCGTCAAGCGGAAAGTGGAAAGCACCGCCAGACCCGCCAGACCCGCAACGGCGCAAAACATGCCGGCATACAGCGCCAGGTCGCTAGCCACTTGCGGGCTGACCTCCAGGCCCGATTTCACGTCCGGGAAACCGACTCCCTCCAGAATCCAGCCCGAAACCACCTTGCCCAAGCCGCTGGCGAGTTTGTTTCCGAAGGTGATCAGGCCCAGGATCAGGGCGGTGCGTGAAACGTTGCGCGTGAAGCGGTACTCGTCGGTGGTTTCGGCGAACATGATCAGCGAACAGATCATCAGCAGTCCCGCCCCCATTCCGGCAGCCAATTGAAACCCGAATAGCACGCTGGCCAGTGCGTCGCTGGCGAATTCCGGCAGCAATCCCAACAAGGTAAGGAACAGCGGCGCTACGTAGGCCAGCAGCAAGATCGTGTAGCCCGTCAGGTAGAGATACTTCGGCTCGGTGCGTGTAACGATGAAGCGGGCGCCGATAGCGGCCGCCAGCATCCCGTAGGGAACCGCCTGCTGCCAGGCTTGCGTCTGCTCCGTGGTCAGCCCCCACAGATACGGCCCGAAATGCAGATTCAGCGAACGGAAGCACGAGCCCATGGTGGTGGCCAGCAGAAGACCCCAGAAAAGCGCGCGGGTATTGCGCACCTGGAAGATCAGGTCGCCCCAGGCCCTAAAGGTCTTCATCCAGTCGAAACTCGCCTTCGTCGGCGGCGGCAAAGTGCTTTCAAAGCGGCGTATATGGCGATAGGTTCCGGCCGAGGCCACCACCATGAACACCATCAGCGCGATCGCCGCGACCGCACCGAAGGGTGCGTACGCAGCGGGATTTTCCTGTCCCACCGGGAAAGCATCCGTAGCGTTGAAGAAAACGCTGAAAGCAAGGTAGAGAACGCCCAGGTAGGCAGCCATTCCCGCCACTTGGCGGTAAATTCCCATTTCTGCGCGGTCGGCTGGACGCACGGCGACTTCCGCGGTAACGGCGGCGGCAGGCGCATCGAAAAATGTGAGCATCACGCGCGCACCCACGGACATCACCAATAGCCACAGAAACAGGCCCTGCTGCAACAGCCCCGCCGGCGGCGTGAACTGCAGGAAGAAGAACAGACCCATCGGCAGCACGGAGCCGAACATCATGGTGTGTCTGCGGCCGAACCGCGCCCTGAGGCGGTCGGACCAGTCGCCGATTACCGGGTCGGTGAGCGCATCCACCACCAGGCTGATGAAAATTGCCAAGCCCACCAGGCGCCCGTCCAGGCCCACCACGCGCTGGTAGAAAAACAGCACAAACAGCTCGAAGACCACGAACACGAGGTTGCCGACCGAGCCGGTGAACCCGTGCAGCGCCTTGATATGGAATGGAGCTCGTTCGTGCATGCTGCGAGTCGATTGCGCCGCGCTACTATAAGCGGCCTTGAAACTTGAGGAAATGCCCATGCCCGCAAGCAACAACCTGCTGAGCCGCCGCGCCTGGCTGGGAAACTCGACTTTGGCGCTCGCGGGATTGACCGCCGCCGCTTGCAGCGGCGAAAGCCAGGCACCAGGAGCCGACACTGCGTCCGATCCTGACGGCAGTGCGATAGCCCCTTCGGTAAACGACCTGAGCGATGCCTGGGCGGAAACGCCCGAACGCCTGTTCCGAAATTTTGTCCGCGTGCGCTGCGACCGCGAGGGTGGCGTGGCGCCGTGGTGGTGGAGCGGCGTTTACGTGGCTGTCACGCCTGACCGCAATCCGCAGGTTCTGTTCGCCGCCGAGGGATGCGAGACCAAGCGGTTCGTGCGTTTGGCGGAAGATCGCTACGAAGTGTGGTCGAAGGTCATGACCGTGTTCAAGAATCCTGAGAGCGGCGAAATCCTCAACGGCAAGCAGTATCGCAATCCGTTTACCGGAGAAATGAACGCGGTGGAACCGAACATCATCGGATCGCATGTCATCCTGCAGCCGGACGACGAGGGCCGGATCACGGAAACCCCGGCGCAGGGCGGCGACACGGTGGCGTTGGACTTGAGTTGGGTGCGCAGCGGCGACCAGTTGCTGATGACCGGATCGCGCGACTATCCCGAACAGCGGCCCATCCCGCTGGCGGAGTACGGCTCTACGGTCGTGGATATACCGGCCTTGAACGACCCTGGTCCCAGCCGCCTGAATGCGGTTTTTTCGTCCGTTTATCTGGCGCCCTGGCAAGGATTCCTGAACATGCCGGATCAGCCAGGGCACGCGGTGTGGCATGCCGTGGGCCGCAAGACGCGCGGGTTTCACGAACTCACCGATGCCTACATGTCGGAAGCGCGACGCTACATCCCCGATGTACTGGCCTGGGGTGATGACGCCTGACGCAAGGACGAATCAGGGTAGATAGCGCAGCCAGTCGTGGTCGGGATCACCGCAGGCGATGAACGGCGGATTGAGGATGGACTGCTTGCGGTAGCGAAACGGCTGCCCATCCAGGCCGAGCACGGCGCCCCCGGCGCTTTCCAGCACCGCCTGACCGGCGGCGGTATCCCACTCGGATGTCGGCCCAAGGCGCGGATACACGTCGGCCTGGCCCCGCGCAACAAGGCAGAACTTCAGCGAGCTGGCCACCGCGCGCCGGTGTGTCTTCCCCATGGCGCCAACGTATAGTTCAACCGCCGAGGCCGCATAAGAGCGGCTGGCCAGCACCCGCAAGGGCTTTGGCGGCGGACGCACAACGCAGATCTTGGTGGCAGCATCCGGTCCTTCCCCGTCCATGAACGCCCCGGCACCCTTGGAGCCGAAATACATTTCCCCCTTGGCCGGCGCGTATACCACGCCCAACACCGGCAATTCGGCATCGATCAGCGCAATATTCACGGTAAACTCCTCCCCACCGCGAATAAATTCCCGCGTTCCGTCGAGAGGGTCCACCAGCCAATGCAGCGGCCAATCCAGGCGCTGTCTGGTTCGCATTTCCGGGCCTGACTCTTCTGACAGCACCGGGATATTCGGTGTGAGGCGCATCAGCCCGGAAACAATATGCTCGTGCGCAGCGTGGTCCGCATCGGTTACCGGCGTGCGGTCAGCCTTGTAGTCAACGCCCAACTCCCTGGACCGAAACAGCGGCATGATGATCCGGCCCGCGTCGCGTGCCAGACGCACGACAGGCTTGATCAGGCTGGACAACTGCGCGCTTGCAGCGGCCTCCATAGGCGCGCTGGCTACCTTCGGCCCGCGCGGCGGCGGGCGGGGCGCCGCGACCGCGCGGAATAATCCTTGGCCGGCTGCGCTCGCGGCGCGGGCGCCTCGGCATACGGCGCCAGCATATCGGGATCTATGGACTCGCGCTGAATCGCGTGCCCGATGAAGGCCTCGATTTCCGGCAGCGAGTAGGCATAGTGCTCGCACGCGAAACTCACCGCATGGCCCATCTCCCCGGCGCGCGCCGTACGGCCTATGCGATGCACGTAGTCTTCCGGATTCTGCGGGAGATCGAAATTGAACACGTGCGTGACATCCGGCACGTGAAGTCCGCGCGAAGCGACATCCGTGGCTACCAGCACCGGCAGCTCGCCGTCGTGAAAGAGCTTGAGCATCTGCATGCGCTTGGATTGCGGAACATCGCCGGAAATCGCCTGCGCCTTCACTGCTTGTCCGTCAAGCCAGCGCGCCAGCCGGTCCGCCTCCCGGCGCGTGTTCACGAACACCATGCTGCGTTCGACTCCTTGTTCCGACAGCAGCGCCGCCAGCAGCGGCGCTTTCTCTTCGCTGGCCGGGTAGTAGAGCCGTTGCGCCACTTCGTCCACCACCTTCTTGTCCGGCTCGATACGCACGATCTCCGGGTTGTTCAGGTGCGTGGTGGCCAGTTCCAGAACCAGGTAGCCCAGGGTGGCCGAAAACAGCATGCTCAGGCGCTTGTCGCGCGGCGGAAGCCGCCGCATCACGTAGCGGATATCGCGAATGAAACCCAGGTCATACATGCGGTCTGCTTCATCAATGACGATGACTTCAACCCGCGAGAGCGAAAACACTCCCTGGCGGTAATAATCCAACAGCCTGCCTGGCGTGCCGATCAGCAAGTCCGTTCCACGGCTCAAGCGCTCCCGCTGCGACTTGTAGGCTGCCCCGCCGTACACCACCATCATGCTCAGTCCGGTGGCCGCCCCCAAGAGCTGCGCGTCGCGTTCGATCTGTTGCGCCAACTCGCGGGTGGGCGCCAGCACCACTGCGCGCGGTGAAGACTCCGGAGAGCGCTTAGGCGTCGGATTCCGCAGTAAGCGGTTGAAAATCGCCAGCAGGAACGCCGCTGTCTTGCCGGTGCCCGTTTGCGCCTGCCCCGCCACGTCGCGCCCGCTCATGGCCAGCGGCAGTGCCTTGGCCTGGATTGGAGTCAGCGTCTCGAAGCCGGCGCGCCGGATGCCGGCCTTGATCGGCGGCGGCAAATCAAGGGAGTCGAAATGTATGGAGTCTTCGGACAATGGCTGAACAGATGGACTGCCGCGTATTGTAAGTGCGCGCCGCGCGCAAGCTGCCCCGCCCGCGGCCCTGCTGTGCGCGTTTTCATGTAGAATGCCTTTCGCACCCGAAACCTTTCGGGGGCCGCTTGGCTTTTCGCATTGGCCGCGGCCGTTATCGAATATCTCGCTAAAAATCGGAGCGGGCAAAGGTTTTTGAAGGAGAGGCAAGGGGGCCTCGCCTACATATTCTTCTCCAATTGATATCCCTCAAGGGGAGCCTTACATGAGCGTTAGTCACGTAACGGAAGAAAATTTCCAGACGCAAGTTCTTGGCAGCGAATTGCCGGTTCTGGTGGATTTCTGGGCGGAATGGTGCGGACCCTGCCGAATGATCGCGCCGGTGCTGGAGCAGGTGGCGGACGAATACGAAGGGCGTTTGCAAGTAGTGAAGCTCAATGTGGACGAAGCTCAGCAAACGGCTTTCCAATACAACGTTCGCAGCATTCCCACCCTGATCCTGTTCAAGCAGGGACAGGTAGAGATGCAGGTTGTGGGAGCCCAATCCCGCCAACAGATTTCGCGGATGCTGGAAGAAAAACTGTGAGAAATTACGCCGGAAACCAGGGACGGTCGCGTCGTCCGCCCCGTTCCAGGAACCCCAATGCCGCTCCGCGTGGACGGCGCCGCGAGCGCCGCCAGCACGATGATGTGGGCGTTTTTACGGTCGAGGAAACGATCACTACCGAACAGCTTGGAGAGTTGGAAAATGTCCTGAAGCTCAGCGAATTCAAGAAGCTTCCGGTAGCCGCCGTCCTGGAGCAGGGGCGAGAACTAGGCCTGGAAAATCTGGCGCGAGCGCGCAAGCAGGACATCATCTTCTCGGTGCTGAAGGCGCACGCCGACAAGGACGCTTCGATCTACGCCGAGGGCGTACTGGAAATCCTGCAGGACGGTTTCGGTTTCCTGCGCTCCGCCGACGAGTCCTACCTGGCGGGGCCGGACGACATCTACGTCTCGCCAAGCCAGATCCGCCGCTTCAACCTGCGCACCGGCGACACGCTCGCGGCGCTGGTGCGGCCGCCGCTGGACAACGAGCGCTACTTCGCACTGCTGAAAGTGCACCAGATCAATTTCGAGGTGCCGGCCAATTCCCAAGGCAAGGTGCTGTTCGAAAACCTCACGCCTCTGTTTCCCCAAGAGCGTTACACGCTGGAGCAGGGCAACGGCAGCACCGAAGACCTGACCGCGAGGATCATCGACATGGTTGCGCCCATCGGCATGGGCCAAAGGGGCCTGATCGTGTCGCCGCCCAAGGCCGGCAAGACCATGTTGCTACAGAACATCGCGCAATCCATTGCGGCCAACTACCCGGACACCTTCCTCATCGTGCTGCTGATCGATGAGCGCCCGGAGGAAGTAACCGAAATGCAGCGCACTGTGCGCGGCGAAGTGGTCTCCAGCACCTTCGACGAGCCGGCCACCCGGCATGTGCAGGTGGCGGAAATGGTCCTGCACAAGGCTCGCCGACTGGCCGAACACCGGCGCGACGTGGTGATCCTGCTCGACTCGATCACGCGCCTGGCGCGCGCTTACAACACGGTCACGCCTTCATCCGGCCGCGTGCTGTCGGGTGGCGTGGAAGCCAACGCGCTGCAGCGCCCCAAGCGCTTTTTCGGCGCCGCGCGAAAAATCGAAGAAGGCGGTAGCCTCACGATTCTGGCGACCGCGCTGGTCGATACCGGCTCCAAGATGGACGAGGTGATCTACGAGGAATTCAAGGGCACCGGCAATTCCGAGATTCACCTGGACCGGCGGATTGCCGAGAAGCGCGTATGGCCTGCCATCAACATCAACCGCTCCGGTACGCGGCGCGAAGACCTGCTTACCGAGGAAGACGAAATGCAGAAGATCTGGGTGCTTCGCAAGCTGCTGCATCCCATGGACGAACTCGCCGCCGCCGAATTCCTGCTCGACAAGATGCGCGACACCAAGCGCAACAAGGCCTTCTTCGAAACCATGAAGATGGGCTGAGCGCCTGTACGCCTTCTATCGTTCGCCGTCGATACGCGCCAACGCGCGACCGCCTATGTCCGAACGGTAAAACGCGCCATCGAAGGCGATGCCCGAGACAGCGGTGTAGCTGTGCCGGCGGGCCTCCGGAAGCGACTCGCCCAGAGCGGTTACGCACAGGACGCGCCCGCCGGAAGTAACGATATTGCCGTTGTCCAGCGAAGTGCCAGCGTGAAACACCTTGAGGACCGAACTGTCCACGCCATCCAGCCCGGAGATAACGCTGCCCTTGGCATACGCGCTCGGGTAACCGGCGGAAGCCATGACCACGCCCAGCGCCGCGCGCGGATCCCAGCTCGGGCGCACACGGTGCAGGCGTCCGGCAAGGGTCGCCTCGATCAAGTCCACAAGGTCGGATGTGAGGCGCATCATGAGCGGCTGGCATTCCGGGTCGCCGAAACGGCAATTGAACTCCAGCACACGCGGCGCGCCGTCCGGCGAAATCATCAGACCGGCGTAGAGCACGCCGCGGAACGGCGTTCCATTATCGCTGAGCGCGCGCACTACAGGATGCATGATCTCGCGCATTACGCGAGCCTCGATATCAGCGTCCAGCACCGGCGCGGGCGAGTAGGCGCCCATGCCCCCCGTGTTGGGTCCGCGGTCCCCGTCATCGCGGGCCTTGTGGTCCTGGGATGAAGCCAGCGGCAACACATGTTCGCCATCCACCAGCGCGATGAAGCTGGCCTCCTCGCCTTCCAGGAAATCTTCGACCAGCACGCGGCTTCCCGCCTCGCCGAATTCCCCGGCTTCCAGCATGCCGCGCAGCGCCTGACGAGCCTCCTCGCGATTCTGGGCCAGTATGACGCCCTTTCCTGCAGCCAGACCGTCGGCCTTCACCACCATCGGCGCGGCGCGTTCATCAACGTGCCGCAAAGCCGGTTCAAGAGCCGTGAATTCACGGTATTGCGCGGTGGGAGCGCCGGCGCTATCAAGCACCTGCTTGGCAAATGCCTTGGATCCTTCAAGTTGGGCCGCGGCGGCCATGGGACCAAAGCAGGGAATGCCTTCCTGCTCCATGCAGTCAGCGATGCCGGCCACCAGCGGGGCTTCGGGGCCCGGCACCACCAGGTCAACGTCTTCGTCGCGCACCAGCGCAAGCTGCGCGTCAATGTCGTCAGCGGCCACCGGAATGTTACGGGTCCGGGGTTCGCGGGCCGTACCGGCGTTGCCCGGGGCCACCAGCACTTCGCTGACCCGTGCTGATCCGGCGAGTTTCCAGACCAATGCGTGCTCGCGGCCGCCGGAGCCGGTAACCAGGATCTTCATCAGTGGCGAAAGTGGCGTACGCCGGTAAACAGCATGGCCACGCCCCGCTCGTCGGCAGCGGCGATCACTTCGGAATCACGGATCGAACCGCCGGGCTGGATGACCACCGTAATGCCCTCGGCGGCGGCGCTGACGAGACCGTCGGCAAAGGGGAGAAAACCGTCAGACGCCATGGCCGCGCCGGCCAGGTCGAAACCGGCGGAGGCGGCGCGCTGGGCGGCGATGCGCGCGCTCATCACGCGGCTGGTCTGACCGCCGCCAATGCCGAGTGTCTGGGTACCGCGCGCATAGACCACAGCGTTGGAGGATACGAAGCGGGCTACGCTCCAGGCGAAGCGCGCGTCACGCAGCTCTTCTTCCGTGGGTGGACGTTTGCTGACCACCTCGCTCGGGTCCTCGCCGGACGCATCGGAGGTCTGCGCCAGCACCACGCCTCCGAGCACCTTGAGTTCCGGCATGGCGCTTTCGGACGCGTCCGCCGACTGCGCAAGGATGCGCAGCCTGCTGCGGGCGCGCAATGCTTCAAGAGCAGCCGACGAGAATTCCGGCGCGCTTACGACTTCGGCGAACTGTCCCGTTATCGCCCGGGCTGCTTCTTCATCCACAGCGCAGTTGAAAGCGATCACGCCGCCGAACGCCGATTCGGGGTCGGCGGCAAAGGCGCGGCGGTAGGCATCGCCGGCACTGCCGCTGATGGCCACGCCACAAGGCGTTGCGTGCTTGACGATCACGCAGGCAGGGCTTGGCAGAGCCAGCGCGCATTGCCGCGCCAGGTCGGCGTCGGCCAGGTTGTTGTAGGACAGAGGCTTGCCTCCCAGCAGTCTGTCTTGCCCGACCCGCCCATCTCCAGGCACATACAAGGCGGCCTTCTGATGCGGGTTTTCGCCGTAGCGCAAATCCGCCTGCTTGACCAATTCCAGCGACAAGCGGTCCGGCAGGGAATGGCCGGCGGCCGTGCCGTCCTGTTTTCCGCCGCCGGACTCCAGCCATCGCCAGATCGCCTCGTCGTATCGGGCGGTGTGGCCAAAAGCCTTGGCTGCAAGCCGAACCCGTGTGGCCTCGCAGAGCTCTCCGGAGGCCTCGATTTCGGCCGCGGCCGAATCGTAGTCGGCCGGGTCCACCAACACTCCCACGTGCGCATGGTTCTTGGCCGACGCCCGGATCATCGCCGGGCCGCCGATATCGATTTGCTCGATCACCTCAGCGCGGAACGTACCGGCCCTGGAGGCGGTCTCGGCGAAAGGATATAGGTTGATCACCGCCAACATAATCGGACGAATGCCATGCTTGGCCATCTCGTCCGCATCCCTATCGGGCCGGCCCAGCAAACCCCCATGGATTGCAGGATGCAGCGTCTTCACGCGCCCTTTCAGCATTTCCGGCATGCCGGTCAGGGCAGCGACATCCTCAACGGCCAGCCCTGCCGCGCGTAACGCGGCCGCGGTGCCTCCCGAAGCGATCAGTTCCCAGCCGAGCGCCGCCAGACGCGCGGCGAACTCAACCGCGCCGGTCTTGTCGGAAACGCTGAAAAGGGCCGTGGGCCGCATACGCGAAAACCGAATTCAGCGCGGCCCAGCCGGAGCCGGAATCACGGGTCTTGGTTGTGCTGACGCAGCTTGGTGCGAAGCGTTCCGCGGTCGATCCCAAGCATTCGCGCTGCCCGGGTCTGGTTGCCGCCGGCGTATTCCATCACGCTTTCGAGCAAGGCCGACTCGACTTCCGTAACCACCATGGAGTAAAGGTCGGTAGGCCAGTGCCCATCGAGCGCGCGGCAATAGTCGCGCACCGCTTCACCCGTCAGTTCCCGCAGCGTACGCGAGCCGTTTGAGTTGCCGGGCTGGCCCGAAAGATGCGCCGCTCGGCGCCGATTGCCTACCCCGTGGTCGGCGGTCAAACCAACTCCCCCAATGGTGATTTTGCGTGCCCGCCCGACCGGCGAATCCGAGAGCGGGCGGACACTATAGCACGGGATCGAACGGCCTCCCGGGGGCTTGCGAATCGGGCGCGGATGCAAGCCATTTCTCCAGGAAATGAATGTCTGCGCCACCGGCTGCAAAGCCCTCCGTTGCAAGGATGGACTGGTGCAAAGGCACATTCGTAACCAGGCCCTCAGTGACCATTTCATTGAGAGCAAGCTGCATGCGCGCGATGGCCGCGGGACGGCTCCCGGCCCAGGCAATCACCTTTCCCACCAGCGAGTCGTAGTAAGGCGGCACCTCGTAGCCGGTATAGAGATGGCTGTCCACCCGCACACCCGGACCGCCGGGAGAATGCCACAAAGAAACCTTGCCCGGAGAGGGTGCGAATGTCTTTGGGTGCTCGGCATTTATGCGGCACTCGATGGCATGACCGGTAAAGGCCACATCTTCCTGACGAATGCTCAGCGGCTCGCCCGCCGCCACCCGCAACTGCTCCTGCACGATGTCGAAGCCCGTAATCAGCTCGGTGACCGGATGCTCCACTTGCAGGCGCGTGTTCATCTCGATGAAATAGAACTCGCCGTCTTCATAGAGAAACTCGAAGGTACCGGCGCCGCGATACTCCATGTCCAGGCACGCCTGTACGCACAAGGCGCCGATGCGCTCGCGGGCTTCGCTATCAATGCCCGGCGCGGGTGCCTCTTCGACGACCTTTTGATGGCGCCGCTGCATGGAGCAGTCGCGCTCGCCAAGGTGGATGGCGTTGCCGTGCGCGTCGGCCAGCACCTGGAACTCCACGTGGCGAGGGCGGACGAGGAATTTCTCCATATAGAGTCGGGGGTCTCCAAATGCGGCCTGGGCCTCGCCGCGCGTGAGCGGAATGATGCGCGGCAGTTCGTCCGCAGTCTCGGCCACGCGCATGCCGCGGCCACCGCCACCGCCTGCGGCTTTCACGATCACCGGCGGGCCGATCTTTTCGGCCAGGCGCATGATCTCTTCCATGCTGCCTTCCAGCACGCCGCCGGAGCCTGGCACGGTGGGCACACCGGCAGCTTTCATGGCCTGAATGGCCTGCACCTTGTCGCCCATGGTTCGAATAGCGCCAACCGGCGGACCGATAAAGGCGAAACCGGAGTGTTCGACCCGCTCGGCAAAGTCGGCGTTCTCGGATAGAAAGCCATAGCCGGGGTGTATCGCATCCGCGCCGGTAACTTCGGCAGCGGCAATGATCGCGGGTATATTGAGGTAGCTCTGGTCCGCGGCCGGCGGTCCAATGCAGACCGATTCGTCGGCCAAACGAACGTGCTTCAGCGGGGTGTCTGCGCTTGAGTGCACGGCCACCACCTCAACGCCGAGCTCACGGCAGGCGCGCAAGATCCGCAAGGCGATCTCGCCCCGGTTGGCGATCAGGACTTTCTCGAACATCGGCGCGCGGCTGCGGTTAACTCGGATATTGGGCCAGTTTCCGGAAACCGGCGATCACACACCAGCGGCGAGGCGTAGTTGGGCGGCACATGGCGGTAGCGGGGTTTGCCGGTCAGGTGCGAATGACGAAGAGCGGTTGGCCGTACTCCACAGGCTCGGCATTCTCCACCAAGATCGCCGCAACCTCGCCAGTGTGCTCGCTCTCGATGTGGTTCATGGTCTTCATGGCTTCGATCACACAAAGCACATCACCGGCCTTTACCTTGTCGCCCACCCTCACGAACGGCGGCGAAGTGGGCGACGGCGACGCATAGAACGTGCCGACCATCGGCGAGGTCACCTGCTCGCCCTCGGGCTGTGCCGTTTCCGTGTCGGACGCGACACCTTCATCGGCGTGGTCGGTGGGCGCAGGAGCAACCGTTACGGTTTGCTGGGTGGCCTGCGGCGCCCCCACCTTGCTGACGCGGCTGATGCGCACCGATTGCTCGCCGTCGATGACCTCGATTTCCGCCAGTTCCGACTCCTGCAGGAGCTGGATCAGCGTTTTGACTTTTCTCAAGTCCATGCGAATCTCCGCCTTCCTTTACTCGCTTTGTGTCGCGCCGAAGAGAACGTTAGCCGGCGTCCCGGAGCTGCTCGGCCACGTATTGAAGCGCCAGAAGATACCCCTGTGCCCCGAGTCCGCTGATGCAGCCCACGGCAATATCCGTGAGCATGGAGGCACGGCGAAACTCCTCGCGCGCATACACATTGGATAGATGCACCTCCACAAACGGCAGCGCCAACCCCAGGAGCGCGTCCCGCAGCGCAATGCTGGTGTGGCCGTAGGCGCCCGGATTGATCACCAGAAAACCGGCCCCCGGCGCCTTGGCCTGCAGCCAATCGACCAATCCTCCTTCGCTGTTGCTTTGCCCGCAAATCAACTGATGTCCGAGCTGCTCGGCCTCCGCCCTGCAGCGTTGCTCTATGTCTCCCAGCGTGTCCCGCCCGTAGGTTTCGGGCTCGCGTTGACCCAGCAAGTTGAGGTTGGGGCCATTAAGCAGGAGGATATTGGCCATAGGGCACTAGTTAGCCGAATAAGCCCGCATGATAGCCGAACTTAATGCACGCTGCAATCTGCCCGAGAGACCCGGGCAGATTGCAGCACGAATCAGACCTGAATGCGGCTAGCGCCTGCGGATTAGCGGCTGCCGCAGCAGGCGAACCGAGGCTAGAACCGGACGCGCGCCGTAACACCCACCTGACGCCGCCGAGGATGTGACACGGCAAAACGGAAAGGGAACAGGGTATCGAAGAAGCCCCCGGCGCCACCACCGGGCAGAGCGTTCGCGAAGAAAACCTCGCGGAATGCCGCCAATGGTGTGTCGTCGTCGAGCAGGTTGTCAGACCACAGTTCCACGGTATAGCGTTCCGAATCGATTCCGAAGCGCAGGTTCACGTAGGTATGCGCGGGAACTTTGGCCTGATTCGGCGCACCCACCCATTGTTTGCCCGTATACAGCACGTCGCCGCGCGCATACCACTCGATATCGCCGCGCAGTTGGCGCCGATAGCTCAGCGTACCGTTCGCCTGAACCGGCGATTGGCGCAACAACTCGTTGCCGGACACGTCGCCTTCCGAGGCAAAACTCGGAAAGTCGGCAAATGACTCGATCTTGGCATCGTCGAACTCGGACTCCGTGATAGAAAAGCCCAATGTCCCGGTAAGGTTGGGAGTGAAAGCGTAGGTCAAGGCTGCCTCCAGGCCGAAAACGGTGGCGTCGCCGGCATTCTTGTCCAGCGCCAGAATCTCGGCCAGCGGGACGCCGTTCGGATCAACGGTCACCAGTTGCGGGATGACAATGTTGGTCCAATCAATGAAGTAAACGGCGAGATCGCTGCTCATGCGGCCGTCGAGGTAAGTGGCCTTCACTCCCAGTTCGAATGAAGTATTCTCTTCCGGATCGATGTAGCTGACGACCGCAACCTCTTCACCGTTGATGTTGGTGTCGGTGTCAAAATCGAAGTCGCCGCTCTTCTTCGCTCTAGCAATCGAGCCGTAGAACATGGTGTTCTCAGAAGGCTTGTAGTCGAGCGTCGCCCGCCAGGTAATGAAGTCCCAGGTATTGCTCAGGTCGTTGTCGGACTCGAAATCCTGCACTCTCCGATCTTCGTCGGTGTAGCGCAATTCCACGCGCCCGGTCAGGCAGTCGGACAAGTCCCAGTCAACCGAACCGAATAACGACCAGGAATCCGTCTCGTTGAGGAATTCCACTTCATCGCGCACATCACCCAGGGAACCCGCAAACCATGGGCCGAAAACCAGGTCGCCCACCGATCTGCCGGGGAAGGCCGGCAGGGCGAACCCCGTGCCCGGGAAAAACTCGATACAAGGGCAGAAGTTGGCGAAATCAGCCGGCCTCGGCGTCCGGGCCACGATACCGCTCACCTTGTCCTCGGCTTCCACGCTGTAGTAGTAGGCCCCAACGCTGTAGCGCATAGCGCGGTCTGTCGGACTGGTAAACCGGATCTCCTGACTGAACTCATCGGTCGAATCGCCCGGACCGATCTGCAAATACTCCGTTTCGAACGTGCGCAGCAAAAAGGCACGAGGAAATGGGGAGATCGTCGACTGGTAGGCCAAGGTCGTGGTCGGCCGGTCGCGGGAACCATTGATCAGAAACTTCTGCTCGACACTGGAATAGCCCGAAAGCGCCGTGAATGTTCCCAGGTCGGAATCCACGGTAAGCGAAAGGCTGCCGTGAACGACGTCCCGCTCCTCTCCCGTGGCGTCCGCGAAAACGCTGAACGCATCCTCGCTTACCGACGGCAACTCCCCACAATAGTTCTCAAGCCGCTCGCCCATGGCGCTGGTGTTCTCGCAGTTCGCCGGCAGGCCGGCGACTGCGGGCGAATCGATGCGGTCGTTGGACACGTAGAACGAAAGGCCGAGGTCGGTCTGTTCGTTAGGCGTCCAGAACAAACTCGCCTGCGCGGTTTCGTAGTTGAATCCGCCGATATCGGGACCGTCGGGGACCTGGTTTTCATACGACCCGTCCCACTTGTTGCTGATGAGCGCGAGACGGCCCCGCAGTGTCCCCTCTATGATCGGACCGCTGATCATGCCGGACACCACGGTACGGGCGTCATCGCCGAGCGTAAGTTCCCCCTTGCCGCGAAATTCGTCGGTTGGGCGCGCGGTAACGAAATTGACAGCGCCGCTAAAGCTGTTGCGCCCATACAAAGCCGCCTGTGGCCCCTTGATGACTTCGATGCGCTCCAAGTCGAGCTGACTGAAGTTCAGCCCCTCGCGGCCGGACAGGTAAACGCCGTCGACGAAAATAGCGGCATTGTTCTCGCGCCCCTGTACCGCGGTTGGCGCAACGCCACGAATGACGGGCACCGGAAGAAACTCGCCGAGCAGATTGGAAAAGGTCATGCCGGGCGTGAAATTCGCCACATCATCAAGATTCTCGATGGATGCGGATTCGATTTCCGCGGCGCTGAATGCCGAGATCGCCAGCGGCACGTCCTGAAGGCGTTCTTCCACCTTGCGTGACGTCACCACGATCTCCTCGATGGCCGCACCCTCCGACTGCGCATATGCGCTTCCGGAAAACCCCAACGCGAAGATCGCGGACGAGGCGACGATCGCGGACGACGCGATCAATCCAGCTTTTGGCTCAAACCTGGCTGCCATGGCTTTGCTCCCCTGTTGATATTCCCTCGAAACGCGAAGTCTAGCAGACAGTCACGCTTGATTTGGGCACTCGGGCACATCGCGCCGGTTTCCGGAATTCCGGGCGGGAGATAGCCTGTTCAGCGCGGGCTCGCGAACTCAAACATGGGCATGCCCGCCTGCCTCCATAAACAATTTCAGCATCCGCACTTGAAAAAGCGATATCCGTCCCTATCATTTACCCGCTCACTTACGAGAGGGTCAGTTTGCAATCAGATGGCTGCGTCGAAACGGCGCCGCTGAAGGCATTTCCTACGGAGGATAAAGCAAGATGAAAATTCGACCGCTGCAAGACAGGGTGCTGATACGCCGCACGGAAGAAGAACGGAAATCCCCGGGTGGGATCGTTATCCCGGATTCGGCCACCGAGAAGCCCATCCGCGGAGAAGTGATCGCTGCCGGCAAGGGCAAGGTGCTGGAGAATGGCGAGGTACGCCCCCTGGAGCTGAAGGCAGGCGACAAGGTGCTGTTCGGCAAGTACAGCGGTACCGAAGTCAAGGTGGACGGTGAAGAACTGCTGGTCATGAAGGAAGACGACGTCATGGCCATCATTGAGGACTAGCAGGCCACACTCAGGCCGGCTAGGGGCTAGTGCCCCGATTCAACACATTTCTGAAAGAGGAAAACAGCAATGGCTGCTAAAGATGTGAAATTCAGCGATTCCGCCCGGCAGAAAATGCTGGCCGGCGTCAACACGCTCGCCAACGCGGTAAAGGTCACGTTGGGCCCCAAAGGCCGCAACGTGATCCTGGACAAGAGCTTCGGCGCTCCCACCATGACCAAGGACGGGGTGTCGGTGGCCAAGGAAATCGAGCTGGAGGACAAGTTCGAGAACATGGGCGCGCAGATGGTCAAGGAGGTGGCTTCGCACACGTCCGACGTGGCCGGCGATGGCACCACCACCGCCACGGTCCTGGCCCAGTCGATACTCACCGAGGGCCTGAGAGCGGTGACCGCCGGCTTCAATCCCATGGACATCAAGCGCGGCGTGGACAAGGCCAGCCGCGCGGTAATCGACAGCCTGGAGAGCCTCTCCAAGCCCTGCCAGGAAGACACCGCCATCGCCCAGGTGGGCACGATTTCCGCCAACTCCGACGAAGCCATAGGCCGGATCATCGCCGACGCGATGGACAAGGTGGGCAAGGAAGGCGTGATTACCGTGGAAGAGGGCTCCGGCCTGGACAACGAGCTGGATGTGGTGGAAGGCATGCAGTTCGACCGCGGTTATCTGTCGCCTTACTTCATCAACGACGCCAACTCGCAGAGCGTGGAGTTGGAGTCGCCCTACATCCTTCTGCACGACAAGAAAGTCTCCAACATCCGCGACCTGCTCCCGGTACTGGAAGCGGTGGCGAAGTCGGGCAAGCCGCTCTTGATCGTAGCGGAGGACGTGGAAGGCGAAGCGCTGGCCACTCTGGTGGTGAACAATATTCGCGGCATCGTTAAAGTGGCCGCGGTCAAGGCGCCCGGTTTCGGCGACCGCCGCAAGGCGATGCTGGCCGACATGGCGATCCTCACCAACGGTCAGGTGATTTCCGAGGAAGTGGGTTTGTCGCTGGAGAAAGCCACTTTGACCGACTTGGGAACCGCCAAGAAAGTGCAAGTGACCAAAGAGCACTCCACCATCATTGACGGGGCGGGCAGCAGCGAACAGATTCAGGCGCGCGTAGTCCAGATCCAGCGCGAAATCGAGGAATCGACCTCCGATTACGACAAGGAGAAGCTGCAGGAGCGCGTGGCCAAGCTGTCCGGCGGCGTTGCCGTGGTGAAGGTAGGCGCGGCCACCGAGATCGAGATGAAGGAAAAGAAGGCGCGGGTGGAAGATGCGCTGCACGCCACGCGCGCGGCAGTCGAGGAAGGCATTGTGCCCGGCGGCGGCGTTGCGCTGCTGCGGGGGCAGGCCGCGCTGGACGGACTGGAAGGCGATAACGACGATCAGGATGTGGGTATCAGGATCATGCGCCGCGCCTTGGAAGAACCGCTTCGCCAGATCGTGGCCAACGCCGGCGCGGACAGCTCCGTAGTCCTGAACGCGGTCGCCGCAGGCGAAGGTGATTACGGTTACGACGCCGCGGTTGGCGAGTATGGCGAGTTGGTAGGCAGGGGCATCATCGACCCCACCAAGGTTACGCGCCTGGCGCTACAGAACGCCGTTTCGGTTGCCGGCCTGCTGCTCACCACCGAAGCAATGGTTACCGAAAAACCCAAGAAGGAAGAGCCGTCTCCCATGCCCTCTCCCGGCGGAGGAATGGAAGGCATGATGTAGCCTCCCCCGTTGGCGCCACCGCAACTCCAGCGGCGACTCCAGCACTGAAACAACAAGCCCTGCCTTTGCGGACGCAAAGGCAGGGCTTTCTTATTGAGGCGGCGATTTACCAACGAGTCCGTGCCTTCTTCCGGCACCTGGCCCACTGCATCAAGGTATATTGAGCGGCAGGGGGAAACGGCTTGCTCTTGACTGGAGTTTTCCGGATTTCCGGGAGACGCAGCAGTGTCCGGGCTTGCTCGGTGTTATCTTGCCTGCCCGCAGACACGACGGCTGAAGTGAATTGTCTTCTGATTGCGCATCGATTCCCGCCCCGCTTGCAGAGGGCGTAAACAAGGCGCTGGCACAGTTGCGCGACTGCGAAGCGCTGGCCGGCGTCTTGCAGTCCGACGAGGTGCTCACGCCGCTGTCTCGCACGCTCGCCTGCTCGCCATTCGCGGCACGCAGCTTTACGCGCAGACCGGAGATTCTCGCCGCTCTGCTGGAGGAAGGGCGACTGGACCGGGCGCTGAACAGCGGAGAGCTGCCCGCACACGCCACGGCTGCACTTGAGGGCAGCCGCACGGAAGCGTCGTTCATGCGCGAACTGCGCTGGTTTCGGCACGGCGAAATGTGCCGCATCCTATGGCGCGACCTCAATGGGTTGAGCTCCATTGAGGAAAGCCTGGGCGAGCTCACCGCACTGGCCGAAGCGTGCATTCTCGCCGCCCTGGATTTCGCCCGCGGCAACGTGTCCGCAAGGCATGGGCTGCCATACACTGCATCGGGCGAGCCCAGCGAACTGGCCGTCATCGGAATGGGCAAGCTGGGCGGCAGAGAGCTCAATTTTTCCTCGGACATCGACCTGATCTTCGTGTATTCCGAGGAAGGGCGGACGGACGGCGCGGCGCCTATCGATGCCTCGCGATTTCACACGCTGGTATGCCAGCAGATGATCCGGCTGCTGGATCAGCGCACGGTCGATTCATTCGTTTACCGCGTGGACACACGCCTGAGGCCATTCGGCGCCAGCGGCCCGCTCGCCGTCAAAACTTCCTCGCTGGAGACCTATCTGGCCCGGTCGGCACGCGACTGGGAGCGCTACGCCTGGATCAAGGGGCGCGTAGTCAATACCTGCGACATGTCCGAGGCGCTATACGACGACCTGCTGCGGCCCTTCGTGTACCGGCGCTACCTGGACTACAGCGTGTTCGAAGCGCTGCGCGACATGAAGGGCAAAATCGAACGCGAAGCGCTGCGCAAGGACAAGGCCGCGGACATCAAACTGGGTCGCGGCGGAATACGAGAGATCGAATTCATCACACAGTCCATGCAGTTGGTGCGGGGCGGGGCCAATCCGGACTTGCGAGGGCGTGGCCTGCGCGAGATGCTCGCGCGTCTGGGTCACCGGGGGTTTCTCGACCCGGCCATGTGCGACGAACTGGACCGTTCGTATTGCTTCCTGCGCCGCCTGGAAAACCGTCTGCAGGGCATGGACGACCGCCAGACCCAGGCGTTGCCGGACGATGCCGAGGGGCGTACGCGCCTGACCTTGGCCATGCAACACGACACTTGGGAGAGCTTGGCCGCCGAAACTGCCGCCTGCCGCGAAACTGTTGCCCGTCACTTCGCAGCGATCGTGTTTCGCCACGCCGACCTGCCGGAAACGGAAGACGCGCCTCCCGGCGACTTGACGGCCGTGTGGGAAGAAGAAGCGGACAATGCCCGCGACATCCTCGCTGCGTACGGCTTTAGCGACCCGGAAGTGGCGTTGGAATCGATCCACGCGGTGCGCAAAGCCTCGGACTTCAAGAGGCTGGACCAGACCGGCCGCAAGCGCCTGAGCATGCTGGTGCCCAGACTCATCGAGGCAGCCGCCAAGCAGCCCGAACCGGGACTCGTGCTGGCGCGAACGCTTCGGGTCGTGGCCGTCATCGCGCGCCGCTCGGCCTACCTGGCGCTGCTCTATGAGAACGCTGCGGCCCGCGGCCGGCTGGTGCATGTATGCGGCCTGGGCGAGGCACTCGCCAAGCAGCTTTGCTCCTACCCCTGGCTGATGGACGAACTGCTGGACGCCGGCGTTACGGAACAGGAGATAGATCTGAATCAACTGGAGGAGGAACTGGACTTCCGCCTTGTGCGCAGCGCCAATGAAGCCGAGGAAATACGCCTGGCGGCGATCAGCGAATTCAAGCAGGCGGCATGCTTTCGCGTAGGCGTGCTGGACCTGGCCGGTGGCCTGCCTCTGATGCGGGTGAGCGACTTCCTCACGGGCATTGCCGAACTGGTGATCAGCCGCTCGCTGGAGCACGTCTGGGAAGAGCTGGTGGAAGAATTTGGCTCGCCCCGCGCCGTGGTGGACGGGCAGCGGCGACCCGCAGGTTTCGCGGTTATCGCCTACGGCAAGCTGGCGGGCTTGGAAATGGGTTACGGATCGGACCTGGATCTTGTATTTGTCTACGACGCGCGGGGTGAGGAGCAGGTCACCGACGGGAAGCGCAGCATCGCCAACGCGGATTTCTTCTTCCGGGTGGCGCGGCGGGTAATCACCGTGCTCACCACTCGCGGCATCACGGGAAGAATGTACGAAGTGGACACACGACTGCGCCCCAGCGGACGTTCCGGGCTGCTCGTTTCTTCCCTGCAGGCCTTCGCCAGCTACCAGCGCGAATCCGCCTGGACCTGGGAGCACCAGGCCCTGCTGCGCAGCCGCGCCATTGCCGGCGCGGCACAAGTCCGCGAGGATTTCGAGGAATTGCGCATGGACCTGCTGCGCAACGCTGTGCGGCGGGAGGACCTGCGTGCCCAGGTACTCGAGATGCGCCGCCGAATGCGGTCCGAGGCGCCGAAGAGCCCCCAAGGGCGCTTCGACATCAAGCACGCGCGCGGCGGCTTGCAGGACATCGAATTCATTGTGCAGTTCCTGGTTCTCAACCATTCCCACGAGCACCCCGAGCTTGCGGCTTGGCCAGACAACGTTCGGCAAATGGAAACGCTTGCCCACCACGGCGTCCTCAGCGAAGAGGACGCTGCAACGCTTACGGGCTGCTACCTGGCATTTCGCGAAGACCTGCATCATCGCGTGCTCGCAGAGCGGCCGGGCCATGCGCCTGCCGCCGAAATGGCCGAGCGCGCCGAGGCGGTAGGGGCGCTGTGGCGGCACTACCTGGAGGAGTAGCGATGGCCGATATACTTGCGCCCATGATGGCTGCGGGAAGCGAACGGAAACTTGCCTCCAACATGGAGCGGCGCTACCTGGTGTCGGAGAAGGATCTGCCTGTATCCTGCCCTCTGCCCGACACCTCCCGCTGGAACTCGCACCCGCGCGTATATCTGCCCCTGAAGCCCGGCGTAGACGCCATCTGTCCCTATTGCGGGGCCGTTTTCTCTCTCGTCACTTCCGGTTCGAAGAAGTAAGCCTGCCCGCGACCGCGCGGGGATAGCGTGCGCCTGCGCTCCAGGCCCGATTTACCGCTTCGATTACATCGCTCGCCGCGATCTCGCGCATGGCGCCGGGCTGCTTCAGCCGGCGGCCGAAACGGATGTCCTCCACGCGCTTGCCCAGCAAGCGTCGCACGGCCTGCGGATAGCGGTTAACGACATGCTGGCCACTGCCCCAGGGCCCCGTGCGCTCGGGGTTGGAGCTTGCGTAGAGGCCGACTACCGGCACTCTCATGGCGGCCGCGATATGGGCGGGTCCCGAATCCGGGCATACGACGATCCTGGCTCGGCTTATCAGCGCAGCGAGCTGCTTCAGCGTCGTGAGCCCGTTGACATCAGTCACGCCGGGCAGCGCGCCGATAACCGCGGCATATTCCCGCTCCAGAGGGCTGCCGGAACCCGTCAGCAGCACACTGCCCCCCAGTCTCTCTACAACATGCCGCGCCACCTGCGCGTAGTCTTGCGCCGGCCAGTTGCGAAATGCGCCGCGCCGCTGACTGCTGAGGGGACTGATCAGACAATACGGGGTGCCGGGCGCCAGCGCGTCGGCCACCTCCCGGTCGCGCGCTGCGATAGGAAAGTCCCAGCACGGCTCGGCGGGCATGTCGATGCCCATGTGTTGGGCAAAACCGAACAGCGCTTCCATGACATGCTGACCCGGCTGGTGGCGGATCCGCTCGCTTGTGAACAGCCATTGCAGATCGCGCGCCCGCAGCCGGTCAAAACCGATCCGGCGCCGGCAGCCGGTCATCAACGCCACGCGGCTGGCGCGAAACGATGCCTGCATCTGCAGCACCAGGTCGAAGCAGCGGGCTTTGAGCCGGGCCTTCAGGTCTCGCATGCCCTGCCGGCCGGCGCGCTTGTCCAGCACGAGGAATTCCACGCCCGCAAGACCTTCAAGCAATGCGTGCTCGGTTTGGCCGATAATCCAGGTGATGCGGGTATCCGGCCATGCGCTTTGGATCGCCCGCACTACCGGCAGCGCGTGGCAACAGTCCCCGATGGCGGACAAGCGGATCACGCATAGGCTGCTCGGCGGCTTCGACATGCTTGAACAAACGCAGGAATTCGGGAACGACCGCATCCTACATGATGCGGCAATCACGCGCCGGGCCAGACCGGACTGGTTCGAGCACGACTACTGGCAACGCCGGGGCCAATGGGAAGCCGCGTCTGCCGGGCGCGGAAGCGCAGCCCGAGTCGGCAAGGATGGGCAATGGTTCCTGCGTCATTACCTGCGGGGCGGCAAGGCGGCTTTGCTGAGCAGGGACCTCTACCTTTATTCCGGCCAAGAGCGGGCCAGACCGTTTGCCGAGTTCCGAATTCTGGCCAAGTTGCACGCTTCGGGCCTGCCGGTGCCCAAGCCGGTGGCCGCACGCGTTCGTCTGTCCAGCTTGCGTTACTCTGCCTCGCTGATTACCGAGTGGATCGTCGATACGCGAACTCTTGCCTCAGCGCTTGCCGACTCGGACGCGCCAGCGAAGCTGATGAAGGCCGTGGGCACCACGCTGGCGCGCTTTCACAAGGCCGGTTTGTGCCACGCCGATCTCAACGCGCACAACATCCTGATCGGGGTGCGTGGCTCGGTATGGCTGGTGGACCTTGACCGCGCCCGCTTGCGCCGTCCTGGTAACTGGACCAACAGCAGGCTGCGGCGCCTTCGCCGATCCTTGCGGAAACTCGGTCTGGACCAGTGCGGCGCATTCGAGGTGCTGCGCCGGCAGCACGATCGCAGCCTATAACCTGGAATTCCCGAGACTGGTCAATGTGTGGGCCGGCCGCTGGTTCGCCGCGCAACAGTCTTCCTTCAGGTCAGCCAAATGCCGGGGCGCGGCGCCGACCCGCGGGCTATGCGGATCAGTCGTAAGGGTCGGAATATGGTAGCGGCCGGCGCTTGAAGCGCCTGTGTATCCAGTAGTACTGCTCGGGCGCCTCGCGCACATGCGTCTCCACCAGCGCGTTCATGCGCTCGGCTTGCTGCTCCGGAGAGGCGCCGGCGAAGCCCTCCAATGCTGGTCGCAGTTCCAGGCGGTAGCGTCCGTCTGCAAGCCGGCGCGTAAACCAGGGCACCACAGGGGCGCCGCTGATCCGCGCCAGCCGTCCCAGCGAGGCGCCGGTCATGGCCGGCTCGCCAAAGAAAGGTGCCAGCACTGCGGTCTTGGCGTCCGTCATCTGGTCGCCCGCAAACCACAGGACCGCGCCGTCGCGCAGCGCCCGTAGCATGCCCCGCACGTTGTACTTGGACAAGGTTTGCGAGCAGACCCTGAGACGGGCGCGATTCATGAGGTAAGCAAAGGCGGGATTGCCGCCCGGGCGATAAACCGCCACCAGTCCCGCGCTCGGGTAGGCAAGCGCACGGGCCGTGAACTCAAGTGCGACGAAATGTCCGCCCAGAGCAATTACGCCACGTCCCTGGCCAACCGCCTCTTCGAGATGTCTGGCGCCGGAAACCTCCACCAGGTCGCGCACTTCGCCGTCGCTGCACCAGGCGCCCATCGCGAGCTCCACCAGACCCTGCCCCAAGGACTCGAAATGCGCCCGCAGCGTGGCGTCCCGGCGGGCCACCGACCAGCCGGGAAAGCACAGTTCCAGATTGCGCAATGCCACCGCTCGCCGCCTCACCATCGCTCGAAACGCTACCCTTCCGGCGGCCCGGCCGAGCGTCAGACGCGCCCGGTGAGGCAGCGCCGCGAGCAGGCGCAACCCGCCAAGGAGCGGCAATGCCGGCCAGTTGGAAGGACTCTTGAGAAGGCGCGTCAAGGGATTCATGCAGGCTGGTTCGGCGCAGATTCTATACAGCAAGGACGGCGCGTCTTCCGCCGTGCACGGTGGTATAGTGCAACGCGATTTATCGGGTGAACGGGAAGCCGGTGGAATTCCGGCGCTGCCCCCGCAACGGTGATCGAGTCAAGCGTCGTTCACGCCAGCAGCAAGCGCGTGATGGCAGCCACTGCCCGCAGCGGCAGGAAGGCGAGCGGCGCGGTATCCTTTTCAGTGGATTCCGCTCGAAAGCCCGGAGACCGGCCCGAATGAATGACGTTGGCGGCGCGGCGGGCGCAAGCGGCGAGCAGGACACTCCTGCGGCCCAACCCCCGTTCTGCCTGGGCACGAAATGCAACGGGAGGTTGCCATGGCCTGCACAAGTCGCGAACCGAAGCGCTTCTTTGCGAGGGCCTTGATACTGGCCGCAATTCTGACGCCCCTACCGATAACGGTCGCTGCGCAGGACGAGGGCGATGCGGAGCAGGAAGCGCAGGACTCACTCGAGACCCTCGTGATCACGGCATCGCGCCTGCCGCTTCCGGCCAGGCAGGCCGGCGCATCGGTAACGGTGCTTGATGAGGAATACCTGAACCGCCGGCAAGCTCTTACCGTAGAGGAACTGCTGCGCGCCTCACCAGGCGTGGCTGTCAGCCGCAGCGGAGTTCTCGGCTCGCTTGCGCAGGTGCGCATGCGCGGCTCGGAAGCAAACCATGCGCTGATCCTCATGGACGGCATCGAGGTGGGCGACCCGGCGCTGGGCGGAGAGCTGGATTTTTCCCACGTGCTGGCTGCCGACGTGCGGCGCATCGAGATTGTGCGTGGGCCGATGAGCGCCCTTTGGGGCAGCGATGCGGTGGCCGGCACGATCAATCTGATCAGCGCACCGAGCGGCTACGGGCAAGAGCTTACGAGTTACCTTGAGGGTGGCCGGTTCGCAACTCGCAGGGCGGGCTTGAGCGCTGCTCGGAGCCGGGACGCATGGGGAGTGCAACTGTCCCTGAACCACTTGGGCACTGACGGTCAGAACGTTTCGCGCCTCGGCGATGAAACTGACGGCTATCGCAACAATACTGTCCATATGGCCGCGCAGTTCCGTCCGTCGCAGGAGCTCCTGCTGCGCTTCGTAGCGCGCCGAACCGACTCCGAAAGCCAGTACGACGCCACTTCGTTCCTGACCGGACTGCCGGCCGACTCGGACAATGCCACGGAACGGACCCACAACTTGGCAGCGATTCAAGGGCGCCTGACCCTGCGGGATGGGCGCTGGCTGCAGGAAGCCAGCATCGCGCACAGCGGCTCCGAAAACCATAATTTCGCCGACGGCTCGGCGACCAGCGAAACAGGCGGGGACAAGATCAAGGTCGTGTATCAAACCAGCCTGTTCTTTGACCGTGCTGACCCCGCGGCGGCCATACCTTCCTTGACGCTGGGTCTCGGCCATGAACGCGAGGACTACGAGCAGCGGGCGGCTGCTTCCCCTTTCGGCGACCCCAACCGCGACCTTTCCATGGAATCGACCGATGCGCTGGCGGAATTCCGCATGGATGCAAGTGGCCGCTGGAACGCCTCGGCCGCGTTGCGCTACGACCGTAACCGCTACTTCCAAAATGCGTTCAGTTGGCGTGTCAGCGGGCTCAGGAACCTGCGCAAGGGCATAAACCTGCACGCCGCCTACGGGATTGGCGTAAAGAACCCCACCTTTATCGAGCGGTTCGGCTACTTTTCGAATTTCATCGGCAATCCCGACCTGCTGCCCGAAGAATCTCGCGGCTGGGAACTCGGCGCCAGCCTTGCGTCAGCCAACAGCGCGTTGACGGCCAGCGTCAGTTGGTTCAGTGATCGGCTGCGCGACGAGATCAACGGCTTTGTCTTTGTTCCGTCCGCGGGAGGCTTCACTGCGGCCAACCGCTCCGGCTTGAGTCAGCGCCGTGGCGTCGAGCTTGAGGCACGCTGGAACACGGAGGCCGGGCTCGCACTCACGGGCGCTTACACCTACCTGGACGCCAGCGAACCGGATGCCGCTGGCGGCGAGATCCATGAGTTGCGCCGGCCACGCCATTCCGGCAACCTCAATTTGCACTACCAGTTGGCCGATAAAGGCATCGGGCTCAACCTGAACCTCGACTTCAGCGGCCGGCGCGCGGACACGTTTTTCCCTCCCTGGCCCAATCCAGCGCGCCGCGTGTGGCTGGAGTCGTTTGTGCATGCCACGCTCACGGCAAGCTGGCAAGCTTCGCCACGCTTACGTTGGCACGTTCGTGCTGACAACCTTGGCCAGGCGCGTTACGAAGAGGTCTATGGCTTCCATGGGCCGGCGCGCAGCATACACCTGGGTGTGCGGTTATCGTTGTTCGAAACCGAATCACAAGACTGACACGCATGGGACATCGGCTCTCGAAAATCTACACGCGCACCGGCGACGGCGGCGAGACCGGCATCGACGCCAAGCGCCGCTGCCGCAAGCACGAGCCGCGCATCCATGCCTTCGGCGATCTCGACGAGTTGAATGCAGCGCTTGGCGTTCTGCTCGCGGAATCGCTGAGCGACGATATCGGCGCCCTGCTGCATGAGGTCCAGCAGCGGCTGTTCGACATCGGCGCGGAATTATGCGTCGAAGGTCTGCGCTCGACGGATACCACTCACGTAGCCACGCTGGAAAATGCGATCGATCTCCACAACCGCAGCCTGCCGCGCCTGAAGGAATTCATCCTGCCCGGCGGTGGACGGGCCGCGGCAAGCTGTCACCTGGCCCGCGCCGTGTGCCGGCGAGCCGAGCGGTCGCTTTGGGCGCTGCAGGATGCCGAAGAGGGTCTCAACCCGGAATCGCTCAAGTATCTGAACCGGCTCTCAGATCTGCTCTTCGTGCTGGCGAGACGCATCGCCGATACCGAAACCCAGTGGCGCGGCACCGACCGGCCCGACAAGTGAATGAGGCGAACACAGGCACTCACATGATCCTCCGCGCTTCCCGGCCCGCGCCAGGACGGACAAGAAACAACACCTATACCTGGGCGTAACGTTCGTCTTCCCCCACCCAGCGGCGAATCAGCTGCTCGACCTCGGACGCATTGTGCTTGAGCATGTGGTCGGCAATGCGCTGGGCAGGCGCTGCCAGCGCGCCATCGCGCACCAGATCGGCCACGCGGAACTGCAGCGCACCGGTTTGCCGGATGCCGAGAATTTCGCCCGCACCGCGCAATTGCAGGTCCTTGCGCGCGATCTCGAAGCCGTCGTTGCTGTTGCGCATGGTGTTCAGCCGCTGCCTGGCCATATCGCCCAGCGGCGGCCGATACATCAGTACGCAATGGCTCTGTTCCTTGCCGCGGCCCACGCGGCCGCGCAACTGGTGCAACTGCGCCAAACCCATGCGTTCGGCGTTTTCGACGATCATCAGGCTGGCCCGAGGAATATCCACGCCCACTTCGATCACCGTGGTGGCTACCAGCAGGTCCAGCTTGCCCGCGGCGAAATCGGCCATCACCTGGTCGCGCTGGCTGGCCGCGGCACGACCATGCAGCAAGCCTACGCGAACGTCGGGCAGCGCTGCCTTCAGCTCCCTGTAAGTGGGCTCCGCAGCCGACGACTCGATGTATTCCGATTCGTCGATCAGTGGGCAGACCCAGTACGCCTGTCTGCCCGCGCCGCAGGCTGCGGCTACCCGCTCGATAACCTTTGCGCGCCGCTCTTGTGACACCAGCACCGTGTTCACCGGGCGGCGCCCGGGCGGCATGTCGTGGATTGCGGACATATCCAGACCGGCATAGAAGGTCATGGCCAGGGATCGCGGAATCGGTGTAGCCGTGGTTACAAGCTGATGGGGAACTTGCGCGTCTTCCTGGCCCTTCTGCACCAACCGCAGCCGCTGATGCACGCCGAATCGGTGCTGTTCGTCCACCACCACCAAGCCTAGCGCACGGTATTCCACGGCCTCCTGGAACAAGGCATGCGTACCAATCGCCACCTCGGCATCTCCGCTTGCCAGTCGCGCTTCGAAAGCGCGCCTCGCGGCTGCGGGCATCCCGCCAGCCAGCCATGCCAGACGTACGCCCAGTGGCTCCAGCCAGTCGCTCAGCGTACGCATATGCTGTTCGGCAAGCAGTTCCGTAGGCGCCATTACTGCCGCCTGCTGCCCGCTCTGTATGGCGGCCAGCACCGCCGCCGCGATCACCACGGTTTTTCCGCAGCCCACATCGCCCTGCAGCAAACGCATCATGGGCTGGGCGCGACTCAAGTCCGCGTCGATCTGCCGGATGGCTTGCGTCTGGCCGGCAGTCAGACGGAACGGGAGGCCGGCCAGGAATCGCTGCCGCAGGTCACCCTCCGGCTGCAGGGCCTTCGCAGGCTGCCGCTGCCCAGTCTCGCGCAGGCGACGCAAGCCCAGGTGCCAGGCAAGAATTTCTTCCAATGCCAGGCGCTTGCGTGCCGGATGCTCGCCCGACAGGAGAGCTTCCAGGGGCAGTTCACTGGGCGGGCGATGCACGGTACGCAACGCTTCAAGCAGTCCGGGCAGATGCAGCCGCGACAATTGGCGCGGCGGAATGAGATCGGGCAGGTCGGCCATCGCGTTGTCCAGCGCATATTCGGTCAACGCGCGCAGCCGAGGCTGGCCCAGGCCCTCGGTAGTCGGATATACCGGCGTGAGGCGCTGCTGCACCGGCACGGGTTCGGATGCGCGCAACCTGCGGTATTCGGGATGCACAATCTCCAGGCCGCGCGGACCACGGCGCACTTCCCCGTAACACAACAGCCGCGTGCCGGGACTCAAGCCGCGTTGTTGCTGACGGGTAAAGTAGAAAAAACGCAGCGTGACTTCAGCGGACTCATCCCGCAGGACACACAGCAGACTCCTGCGGCGGCCCATGTTGATCCTTGCCCGGTCGATCACGCCTTCGATCTGGACCCATTGGCCGAGCTTGAGGTCCGCTATGGCCTGTATGCGCGTACGGTCCTCATAGCGCTTGGGAAGCAGAAACAGGAGATCGCGCACGGTGCGCAATCCGAGGCGTTGGAGCTTTTCCTCCATCGCCGGACCAACACCCGGCAGCGTGGTCAGGTCCGGGCTGCTGTCGGCGGGCTTCCCGCGCAAGCAGCCGCCTAGCCCGGAAGCTGGTGAGATATGCGGACTATGGGACCACCAGTACCGCGTCCGCCTCGACCTGGGCGCCTTTGGGAAGTCCTGCGACCTCGACCGCAGCCCGGGCCGGAAACGGCTCAGCGAACATATCCGACATTACCTGGTTGACCAGCGCGAAGTGCGACAAATCGACCAGAAACACCGTGATCTTTACCGCGTCCCTAGACATGTTGCAGCCGGCCGCGCGTGCTACCGCCTCCAGGTTCCGGAACACTTGGCGGATCTGGACATCCATGCCGCCTTCGATCAGTTCTCCGGTGGCGGGATCAAGCGGAATCTGACCCGAGACAAAACACAAGTCGCCGGCGACGATGGCCTGCGAGTAGGCGCCAATCGCGGCCGGCGCCAGGGAAGTATGCACAGCGTTGCGCGTCATTGGCGTCTCCGAGCCCAATAATATGCCAGAGAGGAAATTAAACACGATGTACGCGATGCACGCTGGGCAACGCGCGGACGGCGCGCATGACGCGCGCCAAGCGGTCGCGGTCCTTGACCAGCACCGACAGGAACAGCTCGGTGCTTTCTTCGGGCCGGTCCTGCATGTTCACCTGGGCAATGTTGTGGCCGGTCTCGGCAACGCGCGCGGCCACTTCGGCCAGCACGCCGGGGCGATGGGCGATGTGTATGCGCAGCCCGGCCGGAAATTCCAGGCGGATGCGACGCTTCCAGTTCACCGGAATCCAGCGTTCCTTGCGCTTGCGCTGGGCGCGGAAATTACCGCAAGTGTTGCGGTGGATCACGAAGCCGCGGCCGCTGGAGGTGTGGCCCACCACCTCATCGCCTGGTATCGGGTAGCAGCATTGCCCGTAGGTAACCACCATGCCCTCGGCGCCGGCGATATCCACCGGGCGCATTTCCCCCGCCCCCTCGCCGGAGCGTTTCTGCCCGGGATTCATGATCACTGCCGCCGCCAGAGTGGCCAGGCGTTCGCCCAGGCCAATCTGCTCATAGAGCTCCTGGCGGCTCTCCACTCCGAGCTCCTGGAATGCCTCCTCGATGGGCCCGCGCCCCATCTTGCGCAACGATGAACCGCGTTCGGAGAGGGCCTGGTTGAGCAGCACCGCGCCTACTTCGCGCGCCTCGCGGGTTTGCGTGTTCTTCAGGAAATCCAGGATGGCCGAGCGGGCCTTGGCGGTGGCTACGTATTCCAGCCAGCCCGCGTTGGGATAGGCGTTGCGGGAGGTCAGAATATGCACGTTCTGGCCATTCTTGAGCTGGGTGCGCAGCGGCGTGACCTGTCCATCCACCCGCGCCGCCACGCATCGGTGTCCGACATCCGTATGCACCGCGTAGGCGAAATCCAGACAACTTGCGCCGCGCGGCAGGCGCAGGATCTCGCCCTTGGGCGTGAACACGTAAACCTTATCGGGGAACAAGTCCACCTTCACGTGATCGTAGAAATCGTCCACTTGCGCCGTGGCCTGCATTTCCGTAATCCGCCGTAACCATTCCTGGGTGCGGAACTGCGCGGGAAGCACGCTCTTGTCCTCGGCCTTGTACTGCCAGTGGGCGGCGATTCCACTCTCTGCCACTCGGTGCATTTCCGCGGTGCGGATCTGGAACTCCAGGGGCATTCCCTCCGGGCCCAGCAGCACGGTGTGCAGCGACTGATAGCCGTTAACCCGCGGAATGGCGATGTAGTCCTTGAATCGGCCCGGCATGGGGCGGAATAGCTGATGCGCTATGCCCAGGCACCGGTAGCAGGCATCAATGTCGGGCACGATGACCCGCAAGCCAATCACGTCGGCAATTTCCTTGAAGGCCAGGCGCTTGTCGCGCATCTTGCAGTAGATGCTGTAGGCCGACTTGGCGCGCGCCGAGATATTCCCTTCCAGTTCGGCGGCCTTGAGCGCCCGTCGCAGGCGATCCGACACGCGGCGCAGCACCGAGCGGGGATGCCGGGGTCTTTGATTCATAGCGCGGCTTATCACCCGGTAGCGCCTCGGCCAGGCATAACGAAACCCGAGATCCTCCATTTCCCGGCGGATGGTGCGTATGCCCAGGCGATTCGCGATCGGCGCGTAAATCTCCAGCGTCTCGCGCGCGATCCGTCTCTGGCGGCTGGGCTCCAGCGCGTCGAGCGTGCGCAGGTTGTGCAGCCGGTCGGCGAGCTTCACGAGTATGACCCGGATATCGTCAACCATCGCCAGCATCATCTTGCGGAAGCTGGCGACTTGCGCCTCCATCCTGCCGGCTTCTCTGAGCCGTGTCAGCTTGGTAACCCCGTCCACGATCGCCGCTACCTCGCCCCCGAAATCCTGCTCAAGGTTGGCCCTGAGCGTGGGCGTGTCTTCGATCACATCGTGCAGCAGTGCCGCGATAATGGTCTCCGAATCCAGCCGCAACTGCGCCAGAATCGTTGCCACCGCTACCGGATGGGAAATATAGGGCTCGCCCGAGAGACGACGCTGATCGTGGTGTGCCCGGGCTCCGTATTCGTAGGCCTTTAGCACGCGGCCGCGCTCGGCCTCGGAAAGATATTCCAAGTCGGTGAGCAGCCTGCGAATTCCGCCACCGGATACTCGGATTCGCTGTGTGCCGGCTACCGCTGCCTGCTGCATGGACCAGTGCCCGTTTACGCTACCCCTGTTATCGTAAACCCACTACCGCCAAGCGATAACATCGTAGCGACAAGCGCCCCCCGCGCTTCCGGAAGGCGGGAGGGCACGTGCTTGAGCCGCCGATGCCGGTAAAGGCACCAGGCGCCCGACTCAATACTCGCGGGTTTCTCCGGGCGTGGCGAAGGCTTCCTCCACCGACCTTTCCTGTTCGGTGAGGGTCTCTTCCGTAACCAGGCCAGCGGCGATCTCGCGCAGCGCCACCACCGACGGTTTCTCGTTTTCGCGTGGCAGCAAGGGTTCGGCGCCGTTGGCCAGGCGCCGCGCACGTACGGCCGCTACTCGCACGAGATCGAAAATATTCTCGATGCGCTGCTGGCAGTCTTCGACAGTAATTCGCGCCATGGATATTGCTAGTTAGAACGGCCTCGCTGCCCGCATTCTGCATCAATTCCGCATCCGGCCGCAAGCTAGCCGGTGGCGCACCAGACTTGTCGCCACCGCGACACAGCGCCGATTCCATGCTGAAGTTATGCGGCGCCAGCCCTACTGATCTTCGGCATCCCAGCCGCCGGAAGCGAGAAGCCGTTCAATATGCTTGCGATGGCGCTGGTCGGCAACGGCATACTGGCCGCCGCGGCCCTCAATTATGAGCGCCATCCGGCGGCAGGTCTCAGCTACATCGTCGTTGATCAGCACGAAGCTGAAATCCGGCCATTTGGCAATGTCCCCGCGGGCCTCGGAGAACCGGCGCGCAAGCGCATCCGGGCGATCGCTGTTGCGGCCCTCGAGGCGCCGCTTGAGTTCGCCGCGCGAGGGCGGCAGCAGGAATACAGTCTGCGCCTCGGGCATCGCGCGGCGCACCTGTGCCGCTCCTTGCCAGTCGATTTCGAGGATAACCCGGCTCCCGCTTGCCAATTTTTCCTCCACCTCCGCGCGGCTGGTCCCATAACGGTTGCCGAACACCTCCGCATGTTCGAGAAAGCCACCGCGCTCCCTGATTGCGTCAAACTCCGCATCCGTTACGAAAAAATAGTCGCGCGCATGCTGTTCGTTGCCTCGCTCGGGGCGCGTAGTGTGCGAAACCGCCAGGCTGACGCCGGGAAGCTCCTGGATGAGGCGCCTTACGATCGTAGTCTTGCCGGTACCCGAGGGGGCGGAAACGACAAACAGGTTAACTGCCATGCTTCACCGGACCGGGCCGTAACGCCGAAACTGTATCCATGATTTCATGTTTGCCGTAACGACCAATAAAGGGGCACTTTAGTATCTGGCTTGCCCACTCCGGCTTTTGACCGGCTTTGCCGCGCCCGGAGGCCCACGTAGTCCGGCGAGAGATCCGGGTTGGGCGTCACAGGATGTTCTGGGCCTGCTCCCGCATCTGTTCTACAAGCACCCGCATGTCCACAGCTTCGCGCGCGCCGCGTGCATCGCCCGACTTGGCCGCCAGAGTATTGGCTTCCCGCCCGATCTCCTGGAGCAGAAAGTTGATGCGCTTGCCGGTGGGCTCGCTGTCCTCCAGCGCCGAGCGCAATGCGGCCAGGTGCGCATCCAGGCGGTCCAACTCCTCGGCGATGTCGTGGCGCATCAGCATCAGCACCACTTCTTTCTCAAGCCGCTCCGAATCCACCTGAACCTTGATAGCATCCAGGCGCTCCTGCACCCTTTCCCAGCTCTGCCTGCGCAATTCCGGCGCGCGAACGCGAAACTGCTTCAACAGCTCTTCCATCTTCGCGCTTCGCACCTCGATGGCGTTCCTCAGCTTCTCCCCTTCGCTGCTCTGCGACTCGCGCAACTCGTCCAGCGCCTTGTGCAGGAGCTTTCGTGCCTCGCCGGACATGTGGCTCTGGTCGGCGGCCTGCTCTTCGATCACGCCGGGCCAGCGCATCACGTCCAGCGGGCTTACAGGCGCCGGACGGCGCATCTGTTCGGCCAGGACGCGCGCGTAGCTGATCACACGCACGGCCAGCTTGGTATTGACCTTGATCTGATCAGTGAAGCGCTCGGCCGGACGCCAGGCCAAACGCGCCTCCACACGACCCCGGCCGATGCGGTCGGCCAGGAGGCCGCGGAACTCCGTCTCCAATTCCCTGAACGCTGCGGGAACGCGCATATCGACATCGAAATGGCGGTGATTTACCGAGCGCAACTCCCATTGCAGCCAGCCGTGCTCGCCGCGGTGCTCCACCTTGGCGTAGCCTGTCATGCTTCGAATCATGTGCGGATGCCTCGTTTCAGCCGCCAAACACTGCCGCCGCGCAATTCTAGCCTGCAAGCCGCCACCGACCGGTGCGAATTTACGCGCTCAAGCGGTCTTATGGTGCGCGCATAACATATTCCTCAATATGACAACAAAAGATGATCGAGGAATCCGCCCCAGCCGTCGGTCGGCGGACGAGTTGCGACCACTGCGCTTCGAAACCGGCTACACGAAACACGCCCACGGCTCGGTGCTTGCATGTTTCGGCGATACGCGGGTGCTATGCACGGCCAGCATCGAAGCGGGGACTCCGCCTTTCCTGCGCGGTTCCGGACGCGGCTGGGTCACAGCGGAATACGGCATGCTGCCCGGCGCTACGCACACGCGCAGCCGGCGCGAAGCCGCGGCCAGAGGGCAAACCGGACGCAGCATGGAAATCCAGCGACTGATAGGCAGGTCGCTGCGCGCTTGCGTGGACTTCGAAGCCATGGGCGAGCACACGGTCATTGTCGATTGCGACGTGCTGCAAGCCGATGGCGGGACCCGCACTGCATCGGTGTGCGGAGGCTGGCTTGCGATGACTCTGGCGTGCCGGCGCCCGGCTTGGCGCCGCAAGTTCCGCCGCTACCCGCTGCACGGCCAGGTGGCAGCCGTTTCCGTGGGGCTGTATCGCGGAACGCCCGTGCTTGATCTCGAATATGCCGAGGACTCCGAAGCAGAGGCCGATGTGAACGTCGTGATGAACGAAGCCGGCGGAATTATCGAGGTGCAGGGCACGGCCGAATCGCACGCCTTCCTGCGCGAGGAATTCGACCGCATGATGGACCTGGCCGCGGCCGGAATCAGGACCATACTTACCGTGCAGGAAGAGGCGCTTGCGACCTCGGCCAAGCGCAATTAGTGGTTGACCGCAAGCCGGATTCCACACGCGCCGGGCGCCAAGGACCCACTGCACGCCCGGCGACTTCCTGGTTGCCGCTTCCTGGCCGTTTCGGTGCATACTCGCGCCGGGCACCAGGAATTCCCGCCGAATCGACATGCAGCCTGTTCATAAAGTCGTTCTGGCCTCAGGCAACACCGGCAAGCTGCGCGAGCTAGGCGACTTGCTCGCAAGCCGAATACGCCTGGTGGCAATGCACGAGTTCGGCCTGCAAGCCGCCGAGGAAACGGGTTCCAGTTTTACGGAAAATGCCCTGATCAAGGCCCGCGCAGCAGCCGAACAGTCCGGGCTTACGGCCCTCAGCGACGACTCCGGGCTTGAAGTGAACGCGCTGGCAGGCGCCCCGGGCATCTATTCCGCGCGCTATGCGGGCGCGCAGGCAAGCGCCGGCGCCAACATCCGTAAACTGCTGAGTGACCTTGAAGGCGTAGCGCCCGAACACCGCACCGCGCGCTTCCGCTGCGTCCTTGCACTGGTCACGCCTGAAGACGCAATACCTCCCATCCTTGCCGAAGGTGTCTGGAACGGGCGCATTGCCGAACGACCGCAAGGGCGGCGCGGATTCGGCTACGACCCGATATTCCTGGATGCGCGCACCGGGAAATGCGCGGCCCGGATGAGCGCCGCAGAAAAGGGCCGCAGAAGCCACAGGGGCGCGGCGGCCCGCGAATTGCTGCGGCTGCTCGCCACGCGCCCATTGCCGTCCCGATAACATCCCCGACCTTGGGCAGTTATGCACACCCGGCGGAAAAAAGCATTGCGCGGTTAACATTGCGGCCACTTTTGCATAAGGTCTTCCTTAACCTTACCCAATCTGTTGATATTCCTACACTTTAACGAACATGGGGAATTCTTCCCCCATTGCGGGAAACCGCAAGCGCCAATAGAACAAAGGCCTTGCGGCAATATTGTCCACAAGGTTATCCACATGCTCCTCGGTTCGCCGCGGATAAAGGCCGGCAAACCGTGACAGCAGCGCAGCACTGGCCCCGGCGCGGCTACGCCTGGTACGTGGTTATCCTGCTGATGATCCTGTATCTGTGCTCGTTTCTCGACCGCAATATCATCACCCTGCTGGTCGAACCCCTCAAGGATGATCTGGGCTTGAGCGACGTCGAGATCGGGCTGCTCTACGGCCTTGCATTCGCCGCCTTCTACACCACGCTCGGCTTGTTCGCCGCCGGCATGGCCGACTTGTGGAGCCGACCCGCGGTCATTGCCGCTGGGGTCGTATTGTGGAGTCTGGCGACCGCCGCGTGCGGACTGGCAGCCAACTATACGCAATTGTTCATCGCCCGCATGTTGGTTGGCGTGGGCCAGGCCGCCCTGTCGCCGGCCGCTTATTCGCTGATTGCCGACTATTTCCCGCCCCGGATTCGGCTGCGCGCCACCGCCACCTACGCCACCGGGCTGTATTTGGGAATCGGGCTGGCTAGCCTCACCGGCGGACTGGTGATCAATTGGGTGGTCGGCGGGGGAACCGCCAACCTGCCGATCCTTGGCGCTCTGAAAGGCTGGCAAGTCGTTTTCATCGTGGTCGGTCTGCCTGGCGTTCTGCTGGGCATCCTGACGCTGGCATCGGTGCGTGAAACTGCCCGCATCGGCCAAGCGCCGGAAGGCGGCGTGAGCGCCAAGGCCTTCGTTCGACTCCTGACCGGTCCTCAGCGCAAGTTGTACCTGACCCACTTCATGGGCTTCTCCTGCCAGGTTACCTATTCCTATAGCTTCGGCGCCTGGACCCCATCGTTCCTGATCAGGGAATACGGCTGGACCCAGGCCCAAACCGGCATCGGACTGGGCGCCGTTACGCTGGTGACAGCGCCGCTGGGCGTTTACCTCGGCAGCGCCGCGGCGCAGGCGCTGCGACGCCGTTCGCCACGCGACGCCGAGATTCGGGTAGGCGTCGCCGTCGCTCTCACCGCACTGCCGCTCGCGGTGGCCTTCCCATTTGCGCCCAGCGCTGCGCTGGCACTGATCGGCATCGGGCTTACACAGTGCCTGATCAGCATGCCCTTCGGCATATCGCCGGTGGCGCTCACCGAAGTGACACCAAACCGCTTCCGTGCCCGCATCATCGCCATGTACCTGTTCTGCATCAACCTGATTGGTCTGTCGCTGGGACCACTGGGAGTCGCACTTCTGAGCGAACGCGTGTTCGGTTCGCCACAGAGTCTGCCGCTGGCGCTTGCCACTATGGCCCTATGCACGATGCCGCTTGCAGCGTGGATTCTGAGCTTGTCCGCACCGGCCTACCGGCAAGTCGCGCGCAACCGGGGGACGGCGGCATGAATTGGCGCGCGGTCTTGTTGCTGCTCGCACTGGTGGCGCTAGCTCTCACCTTGAGTTTGCTGCCACTACGCGAGTGGCTGATCGCATCCGTCGATTGGGCGCAGGCGTATCCGCGCATCGCCTGGGCGGCATTCATTTTGGCCTACATACTGGCTGCCGTTCTCATGGTTCCGGGGTCCATTCTGATGCTGGCCGCCGGCGCGCTGTTCGGCATGGGCTATGGCGTGGCAGTGGCATCCCTGGCGAGCACCCTGGGCGCCGGCTGCGCGTTTCTGGCCGGAAGATTCCTGGCCCGCGGCTGGGTCGAGTCCAGGCTTGAGAAAATGCCCCGCTTTAACGCCCTGGATCGCGCGGTTGCCCGCAAGGGCGCGATGATCGTCCTGCTAGCGCGGCTTTCCCTGATAATCCCCTACAACCTGCTCAACTATGCGCTGGGGCTGACGCGGGTCCGCTTCGCCCCCTATGTGTTAAGCACATTTGTCGGCATGCTGCCGGCTGTCCTTTTGTATGTGTACCTCGGTTCGATGGCCGGCACTCTGGCCACGCCGAATCAGTCCGACGCACCAGCCGTTTCACAACTGCTGTTTATCGCGGGACTGGCGGCGACCGCAGCGCTGCTGATCGTTATCGCCCGCCTTACGGCCCGTGTGCTGCGCAACGAACTGGATCAGGATGGGTGATTGCCACATCCCCGAGCCGAGAAGCTTCGGCCAGGGGACGACAGTTTTCCCCTTTCTCCAGGAGCCATGCCTATGCTGCAGCGAGCATGTCCATTGCCAACCCGGCATAGAGACACAACCCCAGCAGCGCATTATTGCTGAACGCGCGCAAGCACCGCATCCGGTCGCGGCCCCGAATCAGCCAGAGCTGCCAAATCGCGCAGACCGCCGCGCCGGTCCAGCCGACAAGGAACAGCGACCCCAAGTCACTCCATGCTCCCAGGCCAAGCATTCCCGCCAGATACAAGGCATGGCCCACGAGGACAAAGGGGACGTCGCGGCGCCCGAGCAGGATAGCCGTGGAGGGTACGCCGATCTTCTCGTCGTCATCCCTATCGACCATCGCGTAGATGGTGTCGTATATCACTACCCAGAGGAAAGTAAGCGGCCAGAGAATCCACAAGGACAACTCGCCGATACCGGACAGAGTCGCGTAGGCCATCGGAACGCCCCAGGAGAACGCCGCGCCTAGAACCAGTTGCGGAGCCGAAATGAGGCGTTTGGCGAACGGATAAAACCCGGCGGTGGCCGCGCCCACAACAGCCAAGCCGATCGCCAGCGGCGGCAAGCTCAATGCCAGCAGGAAGGCGCAAGCCGCTAGCAGCGCAGCCACAATCAGAGCCTCCACGGGCTGTATTTCGCCGCTGGCCAGTGGGCGGGCGCGAGTGCGCTTTACCAGGCGGTCCACGCGGCGGTCGGCGTAATCGTTCAGCGCACAACCCGCCGAGCGCATCAGGACCGTTCCCACCACGAAGACAAACAGCACACTACCCGGCGTCTCGCCGCCGGAAGCCAGCCACAACGCGAAAAGCGTAGGCCAGAGCAGAAGCAGAGTGCCTGCCGGGCGATCAAGCCGAATCAGGCGCGCGTAAGCGACGAGCCGTTGCCTCGCTATGGCGAGCAATTTGTCGGACGATGCGTTCATGGCGCCGGGTATACGGGGTCTTGCTGTGCATTGCCTGGGGCCGACACGCATCTTGGAGATTGCGAGCCAATCCCTCTGTTGACGATGTTAGCAACAAAACGGCCCGCTCTTGAACTTCGTTGTTAGCCCAAAGCAGTAGTGTCCCGTTTCTCCAATTCAGAGATGTCCCTTTCGGATTACAACGACGTTCTTCAGGTTGGCTCTGCTCTGGCGCTGTTGACCGAGCGGAATTGCGGAATGGGCGGCTTTGGTGTAGAAAGACTTCCCGGATATGCGGGCGAGCGCCAGAACACCGACCCTGCTGCCGGCGCTAGCGCTTGTGCTGGCGGTTTCCAGCGCCCCCAGTCCCGCGGTGGCGGTGGAAGAACTGCCGGTTCCAACAGGCCTGCGGGCCGAAATCGACTTCTGGAAGCGCGTGTTCGGCGACACTGGTCGCGACAGCGGCTTGGTGCATGACAACCTGTACGTGGGTGTGGTCTATGGCGAAATTTCGCTTAAGGATCTTGCCCCCCGCGCCCGCCGCAATGCGATCCGCTCGGCCGTCAGCGACTACCGCAAGACACTGAACCGCCTCGCGGACAAGCGGCCGGCGAAGCCCAGCGAGAAAGAACAGCGCATTCTCGACGCCTGGGGCCCCAACCCTTCCAGCGCCACCTTGCGGTCCGCGGCCGGACGGCTAAGGGTGCAGCAAGGAATGGCCGAGCGGTTCGTCGACGGCCTCGTGCGCTCCGGCCGCTGGCGTCCGCACATTCTCAAGGCGCTGCGCGAACACGGAGTTCCCGAAGGCGTGGCGGCGCTGCCGCATGTCGAATCCTCATTCAATCCCAATGCGCGCTCTTCGGCGTCGGCCTTGGGCATGTGGCAATTCACGCGCTCCACCGGGCGTCGTTTCATGCGCATAGACAACGTAATGGACGAGCGTCTGGATCCGTGGCGCGCTTCCACCGCGGCAGCCCAGTTGCTCAGCTACAACCACAGCCTGCTGGATAGCTGGCCGCTGGCAATCACTGCCTACAACCAGGGCGTGGGAGCGATGCTTCGCGCAGTCCGGCAGTTGGGCACCAAGGACATTGAAACCGTGGTGCGGCGCTACAAGGGCCGCACCTTCAAGTTCGCCGGGCGCAACTTCTACGTGGAATTGATCGCGGTCATGGAACTGGAGCAGGAAGCGGAACAGCGCTTTGGCCCACTCACACTGGATCCGCCCATCGAACACGTGCTGCTGGAACTGCCCGGCTACCTGCGCATGGATACGCTGGCCGACACGCTGGGCTTGTCCGCCGACACCCTGGCGGCGTTCAATCCTGGTCTGCGCCCACCAGTGGTCAACAACGCCAAGTATGTTCCACGCAATTACCGGCTGCGGGCGCCGCTCGTTCCTGAAGCGCAGGCGCGGATCGCGGGAATCCCCTCGAATTTGCTCTTCACCAGCCAGATTCGTGACCGGAATTACATCATCCAGCCCGGCGATACGCTGTCGCTGATCGCGCAGCGCTACCGCACAACGGTGCCGAAACTTATGCAGGCCAATAATCTACGCAACAGGCATCGCATTCGCGCCGGGCAGTCGCTGGAAATTCCCGGACTAGCGGCGAACGAGCCGATACGGGAGGGCGCTTCCACCTATCGTGTACGGCGCGGCGACACGCTGGCTGCTATTGCCCAGCGAGCGCGGCTGTCCGAGCAACAGTTGCTGGCCCTGAACGACATTCCCAACAAGGATCGTATCTACATCGGGCAGGTGCTGCGATTGACCGCAGAGCACCTGCCACTCCCGCAACAGCCGGCCGAGGAACTGGCGCCACTCATCGCGGCGAGCGAGAGCGAGCCTGACGCCGACTCCGGAGAATACGAAGATCAGGTCGCCGCCGTGGCCCCGGCGCCAACCGGACCTTCCTATGGGTCGGTGAGCTTGGCGGACCCCAACGATTATTCGATCATTGGCGGCAACATGGTCGTGGTGGAGGCCGCCGAAACGCTGGGGCACTATGCAGATTGGCTGGAAATTCGCACCCAGCGGCTACGCGATCTGAACGGCCTCCGCTTCGGCCGCCCGGTGGGCATCGGCAAGCGTCTGCGGCTGGACTTCAGCAAGGTCAGCCCCGAAGTCTTCGCGCAGCGCAGGGTGGCCTATCATCACGAGTTGCAGGAGGCTTTCTTCTCCGACTACAACGTGATTGGCGAGCAGGAATACACGGTGCGGCGGGGCGACTCCGTGTGGCGGCTGATGCGCCGCAACGACATCCCCATGTGGCTGTTGCGCCAGTACAACCCCGGACTCGATCCGGATAGCCTGCAGGTGGGCGCTAAGTTGCTGTTTCCGAAGCTCCAGGCCAAGAACTTCCCTGCCGTTTCCTGAGCCATGCCTGCCCGTTCGCCGGTTGTGAGGAGCATGCGGCTGACCGCCGGCTTGCTGCTCGGCCTGACGCTTGCCGCCGACCCGCTTGAAGCGCGGGAAACCTTGCCGGTAATCGATTCGATCGTGGTTGATAAATCGCTGCGCAGGCTATATCTAATCAAGGATGGAGAAACCGCGCGTTCGTATGCAATTGCTCTCGGCCTTGCCCCTGAGGGTCACAAGCAGCGCGAGGGCGACTACCGCACCCCGGAAGGGTCGTACCGGATATCCGTGCGCAAGCCGGATTCCAGTTACATGCTGGCCCTTCAGATCTCGTATCCCAACGAGGCTGATCGCGCCCGGGCCGCGGAAGCCGGGGTTTCTCCGGGGGGGCTCATCATGATCCATGGACGCCCCCTGCGACCCCCCAGGGGGCGCAATCGCGATTACTACGCTTCCCGCGACTGGACCGACGGCTGCATTGCCGTGAGCAACTCGGCAATGCTGGAGATCTGGATGATGGCGCCAATCGGCACCCCAGTCACGATCAGGCCCTGATTAAAGATCATGTCCGAAAGCACCACCAGCACGAAAACTCGGCGCCGGGCCCGCACCCGCAGCTTCCAGGCAGAAGTGCGGCAGCTTCTCAAGCTGATGATCCATTCGCTCTACAGCCACAAGGAAATCTTCCTGCGCGAGTTGATTTCCAACGCCTCGGACGCCTGCGACCGCTTGCGCTTCGAGGCAATCTCGAATCCGGAACTCCTGGACGGAGACACCGAGCTCGCCATCGCGGTGGACTTCGACGCCGATGAAGGCTGGATCGAGATCACCGACAACGGTATCGGCATGTCCGAAGAGGAAGTGGTCGGTCAGTTGGGCACGATCGCGAAATCCGGGACCGCCGACTTTCTCGCCAGCCTCTCGGGCGACAAGCAGCAGGATGCGCGTCTGATCGGACAGTTCGGCGTCGGGTTCTATTCGTCCTTCATCGTGGCGTCGCGCGTCGAGGTGCGTACACGGCGCGCCGGGTTGACTGCCGACGCCGGTGTGCTCTGGTCTTCCGAAGGCGAAGGCAAGTACACCGTAAAGGCCGCCGCCAGAGAGCAGCGCGGCACCTCCGTTCGCCTCTACCTGAAGGACGGGGAGCGGGAATTTGCGAATCCCTGGCAGGTGCGGGCGCTGATCCGGCGCTACTCGGATCACATCGCTTTTCCGGTAACGATGCCGGCCGCCAGCGATAGCGAAAGCGAAAGCGAACAAGCCGGGGCATCGGAACGCGAGGTCGTGAACGAGGGCAAGGCGTTGTGGACGCGGCCCAAGCGCGAAATCAAGCCCGAGGAATACCGGGAGTTCTACCGCCACATCGCCCGCGACAGCGAAGACCCTCTCTGTTATGCGCATAACCAGGTGGAGGGCCGCCGCGAGTATTCCAGTTTGCTTTATATCCCGCGACGGGCGCCCTTCGACCTTTTCAATCGCGAGTCGCCGCGCGGCGTGAAGCTCTACGTGCAGCGGGTCTTCATCATGGACGACGCCGAGCAGTTCCTGCCCCTCTACTTGCGCTTCACGCGGGGCATCGTGGACAGCAAGGATTTGCCGCTCAATGTGTCTCGCGAATTGCTGCAGCAAAACGATGACGTGCGCGCCATGCGCCAGGCTCTCGCGCGACGTGTGCTCGACATGCTGAACGACCTTGCGAAGGAAGACGCCGACGGTTACCGGACTTTCTGGAACGAGTTTGGGCGCGTCTTCAAGGAAGGCGTGGTAGAAGACGTCCCCAATCGGGACCGCATACTGGCGCTGCTCAGGTTTTCCACCACCGCTTCGGAGAGCGAGCGGCAGGAAGCGACCCTGGCCGAATACGTCGAGCGCAAGCCGGCGGATCAGGAGGAAATCTATTACATCGCGGCAGCGAGTCCGGCCGCCGCGCGGTCCAGCCCACAGCTCGAGATATTTGCCCAGAAAGGGCTGGAGGTCCTGCTCCTTTCGGACCCTGTCGATGAATGGATGGTGGCCCACTTGGGCAACTACGAGAACTTGCGTTTCCGGGACATCGCACGCGGTGCGCTGGTGGCCGACGAGCTGCCGGGTGTGGCGGCGGCACCAGCGGCGAACAAGGTCGGCGAGGAGGACTTGGCGGAGTTGCTGCAGCGCATGAAGAGCGTGCTTGGGGATACGGTCGCCGACGTTCGGGCCACGGCCCGCCTTACCGATTCCCCGTGCTGTCTGGCGCTTGGAGAACACGAGATGGGCGTGCAGATGCAACGGATACTCAAAGCTTCCGGCCAGGAGCTGCCCGACAGCAAGCCGATACTGGAAATCAACACCGGACACGCGCTGTTCCAGCGCCTGGCGCTTCGCGAAGGCGACGCCGAAGCTTTCGAGGACCTCACCCGCTTCCTGCACGAGCAGGCCCTGCTCACGCAGGGGAGGGAACTGCCCAACCCCGGCGAGTTCGCGCGCCGCGTCAACCGCCTGCTCGAAGCCTGATAACCGCCGCGCACGGGCTACAATCCGTTCATGCACAAGGCGCCCAGGAAAGACGAGTTGCGCGAACGGCTTACGCCCGAGCAATACCAGGTCACGCAGGAAAAGGGCACCGAACCGCCGTTCAGCGGCGCTTTGCTGTTCAACAAGGAAAGTGGCGCCTATCAGTGCGTCTGCTGCGGCGCGGGACTTTTCCGTTCCGACGCAAAGTTCGACTCCGGCACCGGCTGGCCCAGCTTTTTCGAGCCTGTCTCCAGCAGCGCGATCACGCAACGCGCAGATAACAGCCACGGTATGCAGCGCATAGAAGTGGTTTGCGGGCAGTGCGATGCGCACTTGGGGCACCTGTTCCCCGATGGCCCCCAACCCACCGGCATGCGCTACTGCATCAATTCCGCCTCGCTCAGGTTCAAGAGGGCGTGAAGCGCCTGCGTCCTCCCGACCCTGGCGCGTCCTCAAAAGGCTCGGACGCACGGCGGCGCACCGCTTATCGCTTCGGTTTGTCGGCCGTGGTCGCGAGCTTTGTGGTGATCGGGCTGCTGTTGCTCGGCGCCATGTTCCAGGAGGAATACGAGGAAGGCTTCGTACGCCTGGTGTCGTTCGCGGTGCGCCTCGCAACACCCGAAGAGATCGCCGAAGCCGAAGCTGCAGGCCCTCCGCCGCCCCCGCTGCGGAGAACAAGGCCGGACACCCCGGTGGTCGAAAGCGGCGAGTTGCTCTTGGACCAATCCGAACTCCGCAGTGGGGAGAATCTGCTTCCCGCTCCGGAACTCCTGGTGCCGGTGGGGGACTACGTGGTCGAAACCCCGGATGGCCTGGAATTCGTCATGCCCGAGAGCACCGAACGCGAGCTTGAGGCCGGCGGGAATCGAGCCGAAGAATCGGAATAAGCGCGACCGGTCTTCAGCACGTATCGCCTTGGATTGATCGCCAAGGCTTTTTAACGCTATGCAAGGGCGCTGCGTAAATAGAGGCTAAATTGGCGAAAACCCCGGTGCGCAGTTCAATTGGCGCGCAATTTCCACGCCGGGAAGAAAACCAATGAGCAACTGCACCGCCAGGATGAAAGCCAGGGGGCTGAAATCGATGCCGCCCAGATTGGGCAGCAGCCGCCGTATCGGCGCCAGGGCCGGCGCGCAAATGCGATGCAGAACGCTGACCACCGGGTTGTAACCGCTGGGGCCGAACCAACTCATCAGGGCCCAAACGACAACCGCCAGCAGGTAGAACCACAAGACGAGACGCAGCGCGCGCACCAGGCCGTAGAGCGCCACTTGAAACAGCGTGAGATCGGCGCGGCAACCGGCTTCTACCGTAAACCAGACCAGCAGGCATTGCAGCGCGAGAAAGGCAAGCAGCACGTGTGTTTCGACCCGCTCGGAGGGCTTCGCCAGCAGCCGCAGCGGAGCTGCCAGCGGATTGGTCAGCCGCAGCACCACGGCGGCCACAGGATTGCGCGGATCGGCGCCGTTCCAGTAGAGCGCCAAGCGCACGACAAAGCACAGCATGTAAAGGTCCGCGACGGTGCCAAGCAGGAAGGAAAGTGCGCCCATCAACCCCAGTTTTCCAAAGCAGGCGCGAAATTATAAGTTCGGTTTCGGCTGTCTATAATTCCGGCATGGCCAACCTGATCACGCTGAGCCGCCTCCTGCTGTTGCTCGTCGTGGTCGTGATCGCCTACCGGCCGGCTTCGATTGTCCAGCTTTGGATTTGGCCTCTGCTCAGTCTGGTGTTCATATCCGACGGGCTGGACGGGTGGATCGCGCGCCGCAGGGGAGAGGAAAGCCTGTTTGGCGCGCTGTTCGACATCGCCGTGGACCGGATCGTGGAGCTCACGCTCTGGATCGTGCTGGCCGACCTCGACCTGGTGCCGATCTGGATTCCGGTGGTGTTCGTGGTGCGCGGCGGCCTGGTGGACGCCATCCGCGCCAGTGGGGTTCAGGCCGACCGGCGCAATCCCTTGTCCTTGCTCAACTCACCGGTCGCCCGCTGGCTGGTGGGCGGGCGTTTCATGCGCGGATTCTATGGAAGCGTCAAAGGCATGGCTTTCGTCGGGCTATTCCTGATCGATCCGCTGCCGCTGGGCATTGCGGCCATATCTCCCGAGTGGGCGCTGGCCTGGGTGCCGCTACAACTCTGGTTCGAAGGGCTGGCCATGGGCCTGGCCTTCCTGTCCGTTGCGTTGTGCCTGCTGCGGGGGCTGCCGGTTATTCTCGAGTTTCTGGCCAATGAACGGCGGTCACTGTTTACGCGCAACGGCCAAAACCGATGAATCGGGCTCAGACCGGACCGTGCCTCGTGCTGTTCGATATCGATGGCACGCTGGTGCGCGAGCCCAGCACCGAGAAGCGCTTCGCGCTGTGGATGCTGCTCAAGGGGCGGATCGGCCCATTACGGCTGCTGGCCTATGCGGTGTTTTGCCTGCGTTATCTGCCGCGCTACGGCAGCGATGTGTTTGCCAAGAACAAGTCGCTGATGTGGCGGAGAACGGCCGACAGCGCGCTGGGGCTGGCGCGGGATTGGGCGGCGCGCCATCTTCGCGGCGCCCTGCAGCCAGCTTGCGTGGAGCGGCTGGAGATGCACCGGAAGCAAGGCGATACGCTGGTTCTGCTGTCCGGCACGCCGGACTTTCTTGCCCAAGCTGTGGCCGACGAGCTTGACGTGCCGCATGTGATTGCAACCCGCTGCCCCCGGCGTAAAGGGCGTTTCTGCTTTGCGCCACCGGAAGTGCATCGCGTGGGCAAAGCCAAGCGAGAAGCCGCGCACACACTCTGCACGCAATTCGGAATATCCCCAAGAAACACGATCGCCTATGCCGATTCGATTTCCGATCTGCCCCTGCTGGCCGCCTGCGGTCATCCTGTGGCCGTTACCCCGGATCGTGCGCTGGCAGCGGAAGCGCAACGCCATGGCTGGGAAATGCTCGGCGCCAAAGCCCCAGACTGCGTCCGTGCGTCTGCCTGAATCCGCCTGCGTTGGCTTGGGGCGGGCCGGCGTTGCACGAGCGGTGCTGGCAGGGCTGCTTCTGGCACATGGCGCTGCCTTTGCCGACGATACTCTGCCGGAGCCGGTCGCCCAGATTCTGGCCCATTACGGCATTCCGAGCGAGGCTTATTCTGTATGGGTCCAGGACATCGCGCTGAGCGAGCCGCTGCTCAGCTATCGCGCCGGGGTGTCCAGGCCGCCTGCTTCGGTCATAAAGGTGCTGACAGGTTGGCTGGCTCTGGAAGGACTTGGTCCCGAATACCGCTGGGTCACGCGGGCCTACCTTGGCGGCACGCTGGATGACGGTGTGCTGTCCGGCCCGCTGCTGCTTGAGGGCGGAGGAGACCCGCGGCTCGTGGTCGAGCGGCTGTGGCTGATGCAGCGCGAGATGCGTGAGCGCGGACTGCGGGAGATCCGCGGCGGATTGGTTATCGACGATCGCTGGCTGCCGGCAATGGATCGCCCAGTGGAGGGATTCGCTGCCGACCGACACCGCTCCTTCAGCGCGGCGCCGTATGCGCTGCTGATGAATTTTCAATCGGTGCGCATCGTGATCGAGCCGGAACCGGCACGCAATCGCGTCAGAACGCGCCTCGATCCGGCGCTTTCCGGCCTTGAGATCGTAAACCGCATACGCCTCGCCGAAGGCGCCTGCGGAGGCTTCCAACGCGGCGTGTCAGTGCATATCGGTGGAGAAGCGGAAAACCGCGTGGAACTTGACGGAGCCTATAGCCGGCGCTGCAACTCCTGGTCCATCCCCCGCCGCGCATTATCGAGTCCAGCCTACGCTTTCGGCCTTTTCGACGCCATGTGGCGCGAGGCGGGCGGCGAATTGTCCGGGGGATACCGGCTGGGTGTTGTGCCGGAAGACGCTGAACCCTGGCTGGAATTCAAGTCCGAATTCGCATCCCAAGCCGTCCGCTACATGAACAAGTACAGCAACAACGTCATGGCGCGCCAACTGCTGCTTACGCTGGGCGCGGAAACCTTCGGAGCACCGGCAACCCTGGACAAGGCGCACCGCGCCGCCGGCGAAATCCTGCGCGGCGCGGGGCTGGAGCTGCCGAGCCTGGTGCTGGACAACGGGTCGGGCTTATCGCGCATTGCCCGGATATCGGCGCAGGACCTGGGGCGCGTGCTCGTGCATGCCGCGCGCGGACCCAGGTATCCCGAGTTGGCGGCCTCGCTGCCTATCGCCGGGCGCGACGGAACCCTTAGCCGCACCTATCGGGAATCAAACTTCAACGGTAGCGCGCGTATCAAGACCGGCAGCTTGAACGGCGTCTCGGCGATAGCCGGCCTGGTTTTCACCGCCACCGGCAAGCGCCTGGCAGTCGTAGCCCTGATGGAGCATCCGCTGGCGGCCAAGGGCCCGGGCGAAGAAGCGCATGGCGCGCTTTTGACTGTCCTGCACAGGCATTGATAGAATGCGCGGCGCTCCGACGCAGCGCCGCTTATCCCTACCCTCAGCCAAGAGGAAGGCTCACATGAAACTCGTAATGGCCATAGTCAAACCGTTTCGGCTGGATCATGTCCGCAACACGCTTTCCGACCTCGGAATAAATGGAATGACAGTATCCGAGGTGCAGGGATTTGGAAGACAGCGGGGACACACGGAACTGTATCGAGGCGCGGAATACATGGTCGATTTCATTCCCAAGACGAAGATCGAAGTCGCCTGTACTGACGAGTTGGCAGAACGCGTGGTGGAGGCCATTCTGGGCTCCGCCAAGACCGGCAAGGTGGGCGACGGCAAGGTATTCGTTCTGGATCTTGAAGAGGCCTACCGGGTGCGGACCGGCGAGAGCGGTGACTCGGCGCTTTAGCAAGCGCGATTTATCGGGAGACTGGCACGCGGCCGAAGTCTCCCTTCACTAGAGGCATTTCATATGAAAAGAGCGATGCTGATCGCTGTGGCCGGCTTGCTGGCGTCGGGGGTAGCCAGCGCCGACACACTGGACAAGGCCGATACGGCCTGGCTTCTTACTTCGACAGCCTTGGTGCTGTTCATGACGCTGCCGGGGCTGGCGCTGTTCTACGGCGGGCTTGTGAGCCGCCGCAATGTGCTCTCGGTGCTGATGCAGTGCTTTGCGATCGCCGGCACCGTTACCGTGCTGTGGGTCGTGGTCCAATACAGCCTGGCTTTCAGCGACGGCGGAGCCTTGAACAAGCTGGTGGGTGGCTTGGGCAGCGCCTTTCTGGCCGGACTGACCGTCGATTCCCTGAGCGGCAGTGCGCCGGAATCGATCTTTCTCACTTTTCAGCTTACCTTCGCCATCATCACCTGCGCACTGATCGTGGGCGGCTTCGCCGAGCGCATGCGCTTTGCGCCCATGCTGCTTTTCTCGGTGTTGTGGTCGCTGATCGTATATGCGCCAGTATGCCACTGGGTGTGGGGCGGCGGCTGGTTGGCTGACCTCGGTTTTCTCGACTTTGCCGGCGGCGCGGTGGTGCATCTGACCGCCGGTGTTGCGGCCCTGGTGGCGGCCATGGTGCTGGGCCCGCGCAGCGGGTTTCCGCAAAAGCCCATGCCTCCGCATAGCCTGCCGCTCACGGTGGCGGGCGCCGGCATGCTCTGGGTCGGGTGGTTCGGCTTCAATGGCGGCAGCGCGCTGGCGGCCGACGGCGCCGCTGGCATGGCTGTGCTTGTCACCCATGTAGGCGCTTCGACCGGCGCCTTGGGCTGGATGATGATGGAGTGGATCAAGTTCGGCAAGCCCAGTGTGCTCGGCGTGGTGACCGGCATGGTGGCGGGCCTGGGCACGATTACACCAGCCTCGGGTTTCGTGGGACCCATGGGCGCCCTGGTGATCGGCTTGGCGGCCGGTGTGCTCTGCTTCTATGCGACGCGCCTGATCAAGCGGGTACTGGTAATCGACGATTCCCTGGACGTGTTTCCGGTCCACGGCGTGGGCGGCTCTTTGGGGCTGCTGCTATGCGCCGTGTTCGTAAACGCCAGCCTGGGCGGCGTGGGTTACGGCGAGGGCATGAGCCTGGGTCCGCAGCTCGGCGTTCAGGCGCTGGGCCTGCTGGCGACCGCCGCTTGGACGGCGCTGGCAACCTGGCTGATCCTCAAGGTGGTCGGACTCGTTACGCCGCTGCGCGTGGACGAGGACGACGAAATCGAGGGCCTGGACCTCACCCAGCACGAGGAGCGCGGCTACAGCCGTTAGCCCCGTCCTGCAAGACGGGTTCAAATTCTTGCTCGCCGCTTTGGGGAGCAAGAGCTTGTATCTCTCGGCGAAAAAGGGACGCCCGGTTCGCCTTGCACGTGTGGGTTAGTATTGCCGGATGTTGATCCGCAAACCTGCCGATGTACGCACGTCGGAAATAACCGCCGAGTCTGTATATTTCAACCGCCGCGCCTTTGTCGGAGGGTTGGCTGCTGCAGGCTTGGTAGGCACCGCTAGCGGAGAGCCCCGCTATCTCGTTACCGGAACCGGGCAGCGGGAATTGGACGGCGTGGCCCGCGGGCGGTTCAGCACCGACGAACCGGCCAACTCCTACGAGGAAGTAAGCACCTACAACAACTTCTACGAGTTCGGCACCGGCAAGGACGATCCGCATCGGAACTCCGGAGAGTTCCGTCCGGCTCCCTGGACCGTGAGGGTGGAAGGCGAAGCGGAGGTGACCGGTGAGTTCGATGTGGAAGGCCTGTTGGCCGGTGTCGGACTCGAAGAGCGCGTTTACCGGATGCGCTGCGTGGAGGCGTGGTCGATGGTGATCCCGTGGGTGGGCGTGCCCCTCGGCGAAGTGCTGAAGCGGTTTCGGCCCACCTCACGCGCGCGCTATGTGGCGTTCGAGACCATCTACCGGCCGGACGAAATGCCCGGCCAGCGCCGCAGGGTATTGCGGTGGCCGTACGTGGAAGGCCTGACCATAGAGGAGGCCACCCATCCCCTGACCCTGCTGACCGTCGGGGTGTATGGCGTCACGCTCCCGAATCAGAACGGCGCGCCGCTGCGGCTGATCGTGCCCTGGAAATACGGCTTCAAGGGCATCAAGTCCATAGTGCGCATAAGCTTGCAGGAAAAGCGCCCGCCAACCAGTTGGAACATCTCCGCCCCTCAGGAATACGGTTTCTACGCCAACGTAAACCCTGAGGTGGACCACCCCCGCTGGAGCCAGGCCAGCGAGCGTCGCATCGGGTCGGGTTTCTCGGGGCTGTTCGCGCGCCGCATACCCACGCAAATGTTCAACGGTTACGGGGAACAAGTGGCCCACCTGTACTCCGGCCTGGACCTGCGCCGCAACTACTAACGGCCCAGGCATTGCGCCGGTGCCGATGCGGGTCCTCAAGCCGCTGGTGTTTGCGGCCTGCCTGACGCCGCTAGGCTGGCTGGTGCTGCGGATTGCCGGTCTTGCCGAACCCGGACTGGGCGCAAATCCCGCCGAGCAAATTCAGGATCAACTCGGCCTCTGGGCGCTGCGCCTGCTACTGGTCACCTTGTGCGTCACGCCCGCAGCACGCCTTCTTAAAAGGCCCCGTCTGTACCGGTTCCGCCGCATGCTGGGGCTGTTCGCCTTCTTCTACTGTACGCTGCATCCGCTTGCCTATTTCCTGCTCGACCTGCAGCTTGATTTCGCCCACCTGGGCGAAGACCTTCTCAAGCGCACCTTCATTACGGTAGGTATGGCCTCCGTGCTGCTGCTGATCCCGCTGGCCGTAACCTCCACTCGGGGCTGGCAGCGGCGCCTGGGCCGACGCTGGAACCGCCTGCACCGGCTGGTTTATCCGGCGGCTATCCTGGCCTGCTGGCACTATTACTGGCAGGTCAAGGCCGATACGGCTGAGCCGCTGGTATATTGCGCGATTCTGGCGCTGTTGCTGGCGCTACGTTTTTGGTGGTCGCGCCTGGGCGGGCGGCTTCTTCGGGGAGGATAGGAATGCAGGAAATCTCTACTCGCGGCCGGATTTTTTACGGCTGGTGGCTACTCGTTGGGCTGTTTCTGATATACGCCGCGTCCAACGGCATTCTCCTCAACACGATGCCGCTGATCTTCCCGGATCTGGCGGCGGAGTTCGGTTGGAGCAAGGAGCAAGTCACACGGCCTGCCACGACATTCTTTTTTCTCGCCGCCGTGCTCAATCCCTTGGCGGGTTACCTGCTGGACCGTTTTTCCGTTCGCTGGCTGATGCTGGGGGGTTCGCTGGGAATCACCCTGGTGCTGGCATTGATCCCGCTGGTACAAAACCATGACCACCTGATGGCTCTGTATGTACTGTTCGCCATTTCGCTCTCCCTCTCCGGCCTCGGTCCATCCCTGATGCTGCTTTCTCGCTGGTTCGTTCGTTACCGCGGCATCGCTTTCGGTATTCTGCTGCTCGCTTCAAGCTTCGGCGGTGCAATTTTCCCTGAGATTGTCAAGAATGTCTTGCCGGACTGGCGTACCGCCGTACAGATCATGGCCATCGTCGGCGGCCTCATGCTCGTGATTCCCGCGATCTTCCTCCTTCGCGACCACCCCGCGCAATCCGGACAGGCGCCCGATGGCGTAGAGGGCACCAAGGTGGACGCGCTACCCAAACCGGATGCGGTGCTTGGCGTACTAATTCGATTGGCAAAGTCTCCAGTGTTCTACCTGCTTGCTTTCTCCACGGGTACGCTGTGGTTCTGCATCGTCGCGATGCTGAACAATCAGGGACTCTTTTTTCGAGATGAGCTAGGGCTGGATGAAACGACCGCTGCACGACTTTTCCAGGTTTTCTTCGTTGCGGCAATTGTCGGAAAATTGCTGTTCGGTTACTTGGCGGACAAATTCGACAAACTCAAAGTCATGCTTGTGAGCGTGATAAACCTTGGCGCAGGATTGGCACTACTGTTCCTGGCTACTCCAGGACAAGCGTTTTGGCCATTCGCGTACGCGGTTGTCTATGGAGTTGGCTATGCTGGAGCATTCACGATGATTCAGTTGGCGATCGCAGAGTTTTACGCCGGTCGTAACTATGGAAAGATACTGGGGATATTCATCTGCATAGACTCCTTGGCCGGCTCTGTGGGAAGCAACTATCTCGCCCGAACGGCTGACATAACCGGAACCTACAGCAGTGGCTTTACTACGATGATTTCCCTATGCGTGGTCGCCGTGCTTTGTGTCATAGCGCTTATGTGGCGGCGGCGACACAAAGCATGAAAGATCCGGCATAGCTGGACAAGGGTAGAGATGTTCAGCGATACGGTACTGGCCACTGCCAACCTGGACCACCGACTCCAGCATTGCACCACCATCAACAACAAAGACAAAAGCTACCGGCTGAAGAAAACACGCTAGGCCGGTCTGCTCAACCCTCCAAAGGATACCCTCTCGGACAAACCGGGTTAGCCACCCAGACCGGACACGGTAACGTGCCGTAACAGGTCAGTTCATCTTGCCGAAAACCGGACACTACTGTGTACTCTTGACAACCCGCGCCTCAGCCTCGACCGGCACCGGGACGGTCAACCTGCGACCCTAACCTGCTCGTCAGTCTTGTCCGGCTTGATCGCCTTCACCCACTTATACAGGCTGTGCGCCGAAACGCCGAGACGTTCGGACACTTCGGCGACAGAATAGCCGCGATCAACAATCTGTCGGACTGCCTCGTCCTTGAACTCAGGGCTGTATCTTTGGTTGCTCATGGTACTTCCTCCTATGCTCGGAACAGAGCACGGAAGTATCCAGCAAACCGGGGGCACTCCAACTCAAAATCTAGAGCCTCCGGTAAACACGGTACGGTTCACAGAATACCGTTGTAGTCCAAAAGGGGACATCTCTGAATTGGAGAAAGGGGACATTACTGCTTTGGGCTAACAACCCTCTTTAGCTTCTGTCCGGGTTCAGACACATGTGGGACTGGTGCCGAAGTGATGGCGGGGTGGTTTCTGCTCTGATGGGGCGGGAACGGCGCAGCTCTTTTCCGCAGGGAGCGTAGCGACGCAAGGAAAAGAGGTGCGCCCCGGCGCTCGCCGGGGCGCGGGTTCGGTTAGCCTTTGTTTTTCCAACAAACAAAAAGGAGCCGAACCATGCAAATCAAGTCCCTGGGGATGAAACGTGTGCGCATGGACGATACCACGCCGGGCGATGCATTTGAGCGCTTACGCAAGATCGAGACCTATCGGGAGTTACGCGCAGAGGGGTGCAGCGAGGCCGCGGCTCTGCGCGCGGTCGGCTGGTCCCGATCCACCTATTACCGCTGGCAGGCGCGCTACCGTTCTCAAGGCGTGAAGGGGCTGGCAGCCAAAAGCCGCCGCCCGAGACGCACCCATCCCGCGCGCTGGACGCGGGCCCAGGAATGGGCCGTATGGCGGATGCGCAAGCACTATCCGTTCATGGGCAAGCGGCGCCTTAAGGTGATGCTGGATCGCGAAGGAATCCTCCTGTCGGAATCGACCATTGGACGGATCCTCGTCAAGGGCGTATGCCTGCGCCGGATCACGCCGTGCGCGTTCTGCCGCGGGCGGGTGACGGCCAAGCGAAGGCGCAACTTCGCCAACGGACACGCCCAGCGCTGGCGTCCCGGCGTGAAGGCCGCTCAGCCCGGCGAGTGGGTGCAGATCGATCACATGAGTGTGTCGCGCGACGGCGATACGCTCAAAGAGTTCAAGGCCGTCTGCCCGGTCAGCAAACAACTGGTCGTGCGCGTGTATTCCCGGGCTACCGCCAACAACGCCCGGCGCTTCTTGCAAGCAGTCCGAACCGAACTGCCCTGTCCGCTGCAATCCCTGCAAGTCGATGGCGGCGCCGAGTTCCGCGCCGAGTTCGAAGACGCCTGCCAGACGCTCCAAATCCCCCTCGCCGTACTGCCACCCAAAAGCCCCCAGCTCAACGGCGTCGTCGAACGCGCCAACGACAGCTCAAAAACCGAGTTCTGGAACCTCTACAGCGGACAACTCACCGTCAAGGACGCCGCACCCGCCTTGGCACAATACCAGCACTTCTACAACCATGTCCGACCTCACTACGCCCTGGACTTGCTCACACCAATGCAATACCTTCGAAAATACAGGACAGCCGAACACGCTCAGTCCCATATGTCGTGAACCGGTACAGCTTCTTGCATTCGAACTCTGTACTCCGTATATTCAGGCTTGCAAATTGCTTCATGGGCAGCCCCGTCGGGCTACCCGCTGAATGTAACAGCCCGATATCGGGCGGCGGCTGATCCCCGCCTCCCGGGCGAATAGGTGGGGTTTTCTTCCCTATGAAGTAATTTGCATGGCCCGGCACTTGTGCCGGTGAAACAAGCGAATCAAGGGCGCTAGCCCGGAGGAGAACGGAACATGGCGCAAACTAAGGTCAACTTTTGGCAACGTATTAACCGCAAGCCTGCAACACCAGAAGAAGTTAAGCAGCGGTTGCGGATGTTCCTCGTTGCTTGGATTTTGTTTGTCCTATATGTAGGTTTTGCCTCCACCGCATCCGCGACAGTAATTGCCTTTTCGTCCGCCGAGGCCTGCAGAAACCCCGACGTTGGCGATGCAGGTGTTGAATTCAACACTGTGGAAGATGCGCGAAAAGCGGGGTATTCCTGGGTGCGTAGTGCATACGATACGACAGCAGACTGTCATTACGTTGAAGGCGCTGCAATAAATCCATCGGTGCGGAATCCATCAACCGGGATCAAACGACTTTGGACCTGGTTCAATGCAGCTTTTTTGAGCGGACCAGTGCTTGCGGCAGGAGTCTGGAACGGTGCAAGCACGGCGTTCCTAGCGGGGTTTGCGCTCGTTACTACGGATGCGGCCGGCGTAGGAGTAACAGCGGCGTCTCGCAAATTGGCCGAGTATCAAGCCTCCGATCCCTGCGCCGCAATGGCTGCTGCTGCCGCACCTTTGCCGTTCGACTACTGGGCTTGCCGCAAACAGCTAGGCTACTAACCTTGTTGGCAACAAATAGAAATGTCCGCTTTTAGAACAAATAAACTGTCCGGTTTGGGGGCAGCGCTCCACAGCGCCTGAAGGACGGAGTCCGAAGGGCGCAGTGGAGCGCTGAGCGGGCTGTCGACCGCACCTGCGGCAAGCGTCTCAAGTCACTGATTCCGATCCTCGTGGAGGCGATGGAGCGGCACGGCCATCTTCAACTCGGTCCAGAAATTCGCGCCAGCCTGCCGGCCATGAGTGCGGCGACGATCAACCGGTCACTGCGGGGGCCCCGGGACCGAGCTGGCGGCCGCAAGCACGTCGGGGAGCTGGGCGCCACGCTGGGCCCGATCCGCCTGCTTCGGCAGATGCGGGGACACCAGCAGCGGGTTGCCAACCAGCCGAAGGCGGATCCGCAAGGGCCGACGGCCGCTCCGCCGGAGCAGTTCCGCGCTGGCCTGCGGACCGCGTGGGCGGATGGTGAGGCGAGACCGACGGCCCCACCACAGAAGAAGCCAAAACGCTCACGGCGGCGACCCGATCCGCTGGTCAAAGTCACCGAGCAGTTGCGCGCCCGGCTCGAAGCCGAACCGTGGAGCACGAGCCGCCAGCTACTTGAAAAGCTCCAGGCTGCGCACACACTGGCGAGTGGTGGGGAACACAACCGAAGATTTAGCAGTTTGAAAGCGCAGCACGGATGCGTACACTGAGGCTTGTAGCACAAGAGCGGGCAAACGCGGCCAGTATGAGCACAAGCGGCACAAGAATCGGGTCCTACAACCATTGATACGCAGGCAGCGCGCATGAGGCCATTCCCGGTTCTCGCCGTTGCGAGCCTCCTTGCGCTGACCGCCTGCGCACCATCCGGCCAGGATCAGTCGCCGGCGGACGATCGCCCCGTCACGGAAATCACCGCGGCCGGCACAGCTTTTCCGAACACCATCGGCGAACAGCACTGGTTCACGTTTCAGCGCATGGTGGAAGAAGGCACCGGGGGCCGATTCAAGGTGCGGATGCTGGTGCATGGGCAACTCGGCTCGGAAGAGCAGATCGTGGCGGGGCTGCGGCGCGGGCGTGTAAACATAGGCAACCTTTCCGCGATGGTGGCGTCCACCCTGGTGCCGGAAACGGCAATCCTTTACGCCCCGTTTCTATTCGAAACCGAGGAAGAGGCGGATTTCGTCTATGACCACTTCCTCACCGAGCTGTTCACCGAGCTGTTTGCCGAACAAGGCTTGCACCTGGTGTCTTGGAGCGAGATCGGCTTTCACCATGTCTATTCAATAACGCCCGTGCTCTCCCCGGAAGATATGCGCGGGCGCCGGTTCCGGGTTTCGGCGAGCGACGCTTCGCGCCTGTTTGCCGAGGCGCTGGGCGCGGACATCATTCCGCTGGGTTTCGGAGAAATCGTGCCTTCGCTGCAAACCGGCCTGATCGAGTCGGGCGAGAACTCCGTGAGCATGTATGTGCGAACCGGAACCTCCAGCGAAGCGCCTCACCTCACGCTAACGGCGCACTGCTTCGGCATGTCGATCATCGTGGCCGACAAGGCCTGGTGGGACAGCCTAGCTGACGCCGACCGCGAAATCATGGCACTGGCTTACCCCAGCATTGCCGTAACCCGCAAGGACACGCGCGAGGAAGCAGCCGGCGACCTGAAGAACGCGCAAAGCTTCGGCATCGCGCCGCGCTGGCCGGACCGGGCCGAACGCGCCAGCTGGGCGGCTGCGGTGGCCCATGTGCCTGAAGAACTAGCGCGCGCTGTGGGCGGCCGCTCGAACCAAGTTCTGGAAACTATCGCCGCGGGCAAGGCTGCCTTCGCCGACGCCCGGCAATAGCCGCGGCGATATCCGCAGATTCCGCCGGCCCGAGGCGTACTCAGGCGTCGCCCGGATACTCGATCGGGCGTTCTTCTTCCGGCGCTTCGCCAGGGGCCTCTACTTCCACCGAAGCCTCTGCTTCAAGGCGCTTGTACCAGCGGAATCGGTGCCGGTAAATCACGCCTTCTGCACGCACGGGCTCTCCGTCGCGCATCTGCGGACGGAACCTGGCGTCCTTGATCAAGGATGTCACGAGTTCGTCAATCATCCCCGGCGGGTCGGATTCCGTCACGCTAGCCTCCGAAACCCTGCCGTCCGCCTCGAGGGTCAATTGCAGCACCACCGAACCGGCCCGCGGCTGCGTTTCGTAGCGCGACGGATTCTTCATTTCCCGCGGCACCTGCACCGGCAAGCGCGCGCTGCGCAGCGGTATTACCGGACGCTGCAGAAGCTCGCCGCGCAGGTCCAAACCCTCGTCACCGCCGCTCAGCAACTCCCAAGCTTCCCGGTAGTTTTCGCGCGCCATGGGCGAGCGATTGAAGATCGTGTGCGTATCGCCGATATCGATCAGCAGCCGCGCCTGCGCCAGAATGTCCTGAATCGGATTGGCGCGAAGAATGCTCAGCGCGCGCCTAAAGAATTCTTCGGCCTTGTCGCGCCGCGACTCCTTGAGGAAGCTGGTCGCCTGACCACGTAGCGCCTGCACACGCTCAGGGCTGTTCTCGCCGTTGGCCGCCTGAATGATTCGATCGGCAGCGGCATAACTCTCACGCTGCAGACTGGTCTGGCGAGTTCGCTCATACCACTCGCCGAGCTTGTAGAGCGCTGGGACAATGCGCTCGTCGTTCGGCCCATAACGCCGCTCGTGGGCCCGCACCTGAACGCGCTGGTGCAGATTGGCTTGTTCCAGGTCGCCATCGGCCAAGGACAGTTCGCTCAGCAAGTCGCGCGTGGGACCTTGGTCGAGGCTATAGACGCCTGTGTTGGAATGCGTCACGCGCAGGGCGCGCGCCAGCGGTTCGACGGCAGCTTCCAGGTCGCCCATGCGCAGGTAGGTCCTGGCCATCCCGTGCAGAGGGTTGATGAGTTCGAGGGAGTCATAACCCAGTTCGCGCTCGACGATAGCCAGATTGCGTTCGTAATGAAACAGCGCGTTGCGATATTCACCCTGCACCCGTTCCACGGTGGCCAGATTGATCAATGGGCCGGATAGCTCCGCAGCGTCGCGCCCGTAATGCTCTTCCGCGCGCCGCAATAGCGTTTCGGCGAGTTCCTTTCCCTCCGCGTAGCTCTGCTCCCGAAACAGTTCCACAAAGCGCCGGTTAAGTTGGCGCTGCTGCGTAAGCCAGTTCTCCGTGGCTTCGGCGTCTGGCGGCGCGTTATCCTGCGCGGCGCCGTATGCCGGCGCGGCCAGAATGATTGCGGCTATGAGGCCCGTCCACTTCATGCCGGCTGCGCCGCCACCGCGCGCTTCCCAACGGAGTCCAGTTCGCACGCCACGCCGGTTCCACCAAGGCCGCAGTAGCCGTTCGGGTTCTTCGCCAAGTATTGCTGGTGATATTTCTCGGCGAAATAAAATTCGCAGGCGGGGCTTACCTCGGTCGTAATCGGACCATACCCCGCGGCGGCCAGCGCCTCTCCATACGCCTTGCGGGAGCTCATGGCCAGAGTGCGTTGCTCGGGCCCCAGGGTAAACAGCGCCGAGCGGTACTGCGTGCCCACATCCGCACCCTGACGCATACCCTGGGTAGGATCATGCGCTTCCCAGAACAGCGCCAGCAATTGCCGGTAACTCACTTCCGCCACCCGGTAACTCACCAGAACGGCCTCGGCATGCCCGGTGGTCCCAGAGCACACCGAATAGTAGTCCGGATCCGCCATGGCGCCGCCCGTATAGCCCACGGCCGTGCAATGCACACCGGACAGTTGCCAAAATTTGCGTTCCGCGCCCCAGAAGCATCCGAGCGCGAAAATCGCTTGAGACACCCCGTCCGGCGGTGCGCCGGCCAGAGCCGCGCCCAGTACATCGTGCGTCGCGGCCTCGAATCGGCCCAGGTGGGGCGGCGTGGCCAGTGAAGCCCAATAGACCGTGTCGAATTTCGTGCTCATGGCATGTGTCGGCAATAGCGGTTTGCTGTCCTCGGCTCTACAGAAATAGTTGCGCTTTAGTCAGCGCAAGAACACAAACATATCATAGTGCGCGGCAGTGTCGGGCCGCACATTGCAGCAGTCCGCGGCGCGTGACTGATGTCCGGGTTCAGACACATGTGGGACTGGTGCCGAAGTGATGGCGGGGTGGTTTCTGCTCTGATGGGGCGGGAACGGCGCAGCTCTTTTCCGCAGGGAGCGTAGCGACGCAAGGAAAAGAGGTGCGCCCCGGCGCTCGCCGGGGCGCGGGTTCGGTTAGCCTTTGTTTTTCCAACAAACAAAAAGGAGCCGAACCATGCAAATCAAGTCCCTGGGGATGAAACGTGTGCGCATGGACGATACCACGCCGGGCGATGCATTTGAGCGCTTACGCAAGATCGAGACCTATCGGGAGTTACGCGCAGAGGGGTGCAGCGAGGCCGCGGCTCTGCGCGCGGTCGGCTGGTCCCGATCCACCTATTACCGCTGGCAGGCGCGCTACCGTTCTCAAGGCGTGAAGGGGCTGGCAGCCAAAAGCCGCCGCCCGAGACGCACCCATCCCGCGCGCTGGACGCGGGCCCAGGAATGGGCCGTATGGCGGATGCGCAAGCACTATCCGTTCATGGGCAAGCGGCGCCTTAAGGTGATGCTGGATCGCGAAGGAATCCTCCTGTCGGAATCGACCATTGGACGGATCCTCGTCAAGGGCGTATGCCTGCGCCGGATCACGCCGTGCGCGTTCTGCCGCGGGCGGGTGACGGCCAAGCGAAGGCGCAACTTCGCCAACGGACACGCCCAGCGCTGGCGTCCCGGCGTGAAGGCCGCTCAGCCCGGCGAGTGGGTGCAGATCGATCACATGAGTGTGTCGCGCGACGGCGATACGCTCAAAGAGTTCAAGGCCGTCTGCCCGGTCAGCAAACAACTGGTCGTGCGCGTGTATTCCCGGGCTACCGCCAACAACGCCCGGCGCTTCTTGCAAGCAGTCCGAACCGAACTGCCCTGTCCGCTGCAATCCCTGCAAGTCGATGGCGGCGCCGAGTTCCGCGCCGAGTTCGAAGACGCCTGCCAGACGCTCCAAATCCCCCTCGCCGTACTGCCACCCAAAAGCCCCCAGCTCAACGGCGTCGTCGAACGCGCCAACGACAGCTCAAAAACCGAGTTCTGGAACCTCTACAGCGGACAACTCACCGTCAAGGACGCCGCACCCGCCTTGGCACAATACCAGCACTTCTACAACCATGTCCGACCTCACTACGCCCTGGACTTGCTCACACCAATGCAATACCTTCGAAAATACAGGACAGCCGAACACGCTCAGTCCCATATGTCGTGAACCGGTACAACTGATTGAAGCACGGCGGGGATTGGGGTATGCTTCGCGCCCGCTTACGGACATTGATCAGGGCGCGGCGCCGTGAAAGCAGGCATTCATCCGAAGTACAACGAAATCAAGGTCACCTGCAGTTGTGGCCGGGAGCTTGTTACGCGCTCCACCTTGAGCGAGGACATCCGCGTGGAGGTGTGCTCCGCCTGCCACCCGTTCTTTACCGGCTCCCAGAAGATCATGGAGTCCGCCGGTCAGATCGAGAAGTTCCGGCGCCGTTATGGCGCGCGCAAGTCCGCATAACCGCGTCGTTTAGGCGAATTTCCGATTATTCCGCGCCGGCACTATAATGACCGGTCGCGATGCATGCGCCCAGAATCTGGGCCATGTTTTTCCAGACTGGCGTTTCCCGACAGGAGAGGCGCCTGTTCCGGTGTTCGGCAACCCGGTTTCGTAATGCCTGTGCGTAACCGGCTTGCCGGCACATACAGAGCGGTGTCATGACCGATTCGGGCGACAAAATCGTAAGCCGCGACGGGCACTCTGTGCCGCTCGCCCGCCGTACCGGCGTGATGGGGGCGGACGCCCTGGAGATTTCGGGTCTGCCCAAGGCGGCAGGCGCCTACAGCTACGACCCCGGCTACGCCGGCACGGCTAGTTGCAGCAGCCGAATCACTTATGTGGACGGGGAAAAGGGCATCCTCCTCTACCGCGGGTATGCAGCAGACGATCTGGCCCGCAACAGCAATTTCGAGGAGGTATCGTGGCTGCTGTTGCACGGAGAACTGCCGACCACCGCGGAGCTGAAGTCGTTTTCCGACGAATTGACGGGCTTGCGGGCCTGTGCACCCGAAGTGCTGGCTTCAATCGCGGCGATGCCCCTCCAAGCCCATCCCATGAGCGTTATGGCGGCGGCCCTCTCGTTGATGCCCGCGGTCTATACCGACTGCATCGACTCGGGCGACGCTGCTCACCGGCAGCGCTTCGCACGCCGAATCATCGCGGTCATGCCTACCGTGGCGGCGGCGGCGTTTCGCAATTCCCAGGGAAAAGAGCCGATCGCGCCACGCAGCGATCTCGACCATGCCGCCAACCTGCTCTACATGATGTTCGGTGAGGAGCCCGACGCCACGGCTGCAAAGGCTCTCGATACCTTGCTGGTATTGCACGCCGACCACGAACAGAATTGCTCCACATCCACCGTTCGAATAGCCGGGAGTTCCGGCGTCAATCCGTTTTCTTCCCTGGCCGCCGGCTGCATTGCGTTATGGGGTCCCGCCCACGGCGGAGCGAACGAGGCGGTGCTGGAGATGCTGGAAGCCATCGGCTCGCCGGAGAACATAGAAGAATATGTAGGCCGAGCCAAGAACCCGAAGGACTCGTTCCGGCTGATGGGTTTCGGCCACCGCGTCTATAAAAATTTCGATCCGCGCGCCACGATCATTCGGGGCATCTGCCATGAGGTTCTCGATACCTTGCGCGCGGGGCGGGGACGGCTGTTCCGGCTGGCGCGGAAGCTGGAAGAAATCGCACTGCGCGACAATTACTTCAAGGCGCGCCGGCTGTATCCGAATGTGGACTTCTACTCCGGGATCATCTACCGGGCGCTCGGGCTTCCGGCGGCGATGTTCACGCCCATGTTCGCGATCGGCCGCACCGCCGGCTGGGCGGCGCACTGGTGCGAGATGCACGACGACCCCGAGTCGCGAATTGGCCGGCCGCGGCAACTCTACCTGGGGCCTAAGCCGCGCACCTACGTCCCAGCGGAAAAGCGCTAGAAGAGTTCTTCCTCGCTCTCGGCGGCGGAAGCGGGCGCCGAATCGGGGGCGGCGGGCAGGACCTGCTCACGAAACAGCTCGAAAATCGCGTCCGCCTCGCCCGCCCGCGCCAACAAGCCGGTCGTCGGCGAAATCCGGGCAGATACAATGCCGGCGGGACGCGGCAGGGGCGCTTCCGGCGCGCCCCGCAGAGCTTCCTCCATGAAGTAAATCCATAGCGGAAGCGCCGTTCTACCGCCTTCCTCGTTGCTTCCCAGCGAGCGTTCCTGGTCGAAACCCACCCATGCGGTAGCGAGCAGGTTCCCATTGAAGCCGCTGAACCATGCATCCCGGTTATCGTTTGTAGTTCCGGTCTTGCCAGCCAGGTCTGAGCGCCCCAAGGCCGTTGCCCGCCGACCCGTTCCCCGGCTCACGACCGCGCGCATCATGTCATAGACGATATATGCGTTCTCCGCGTTCACCGCCCGCGGCGCCCGTTTCACGTTGGCAAACAAGGCCGCGTTCTGGCTGGCGTCCGGCTTGCGGCCGTAGGTAACCGCCTGCATCTGCGCCACTGAATCAAAGGCCGCGCTTGCGTCATCGTCATCCACGTCGGGATATAGCTGCGCAAGACGGTCAATCCTCGCAAAGGTGTGCTCAAGCTGCGCCGGCATGCGGGGCTTTGTGCCGTTCAGCCACTCGGCAGTCGAAACCGAAACCGAGGCGGATGCCTCAACCTCGCCCGGCAACTCGCATTCCCGGCATGCGGCCAAGGGTTCGGCACGGAAACGAACCTCATCCTGCTCCACACGCTCAATGAGCCAGGGATCCACCCGGTATCCGCCATTCGCAAGCGGCGCATAGCCCCGAGCAATATCAAGCGGCGCCGCGCCTCCCGAGCCCAGCGCCAGGGAATAACTCTCCGGCAGTGAAGATTCCGGTAGTCCGAAAGCGCGGATATGTTCGATGGTGGCCGGCAAGCCCAGTCGCAACAGCACCCGAACGGACACCAGATTCATGGAGCGGACCAACGCCTCGCGCAACCGGGTGGGGCCGTTGATGCGCCCCGAATTGTTCTTCGGTCGCCACACGGTTTCGGTGGCGGGGTCCTGGATCACCACCGGCGCATCGTTGACGATCGTGGCGGCGGTCAGCCCGTGCTCCAGCGCAGCCGAATAAATGAAAGGTTTGAAGACCGAGCCCGGTTGACGCAACGCATGCGTAGCGCGATTGAAGCGGCTGCGCGCAAAATCGTAGCCGCCCACCAGCGCCACCACGGCCCCGTCATGCGGGTCGATCGCTACCAGAGCACCCTGCACGTCCGGTTCCTGAGTCAGTTGCAGTACGCCATCCTCTACCTCCCGCACCCGAATCAAATCGCCCATGGCCAACATTTCGCCAGGGCTATTCGGCAGCCGACCGCGAGCGTTCACCGAAATATAGGGGCGCCACTGAACATGCTCCCAAGAAAGCAATTTTCGGCCCAGACCCTCGACCAGCACCTCGACTGCTTTCGCCTCGCCAAATCCCGTTACCAGTGCCAGCCGCGTGTCGGCAACACCCAGTTCCGACTGCAGCAACTGCAGACGAGCCAGCAGTTCGGCGTCACTGCGCAAGCCTTCGGCACGCCAGTCGTTCAGTGCGCCGGACTGCAGGACGCCGCGATAACCGTGACGCCGGTCGTAATCCCGCAACCCACGGCGCAAGGCGCGCTCAGCCGCCGCTTGCATGCGCGAGTCGATAGTGGTCGATACCCGGAAGCCCCCCGTATAGGCATCAAGGCCATAGCGCCTGAGCATTTCCTCGCGCACCATTTCCAGCACCCAGGGTGCGCTGACTTCGCGGCGGGGGCCATGCAGCGTGGACTCCATGGGTGTATTGAGCGCTATCTGCCGCTGCGCCTCGTTGATAAATCCCAGTTCCTTGAGCCTGCGCAGCACGTATGCGCGCCGGTTCGTCGCGCGCGCGGGATTTCGAACCGGGTTGATCGCCGACGGCGCCTTGGGCAAGCCGGCCAGCGTTGCGCTTTCGGCAATCGACAGCTCCTGCAGAGACTTTCCAAAATACACTTGGGCAGCGGCAGCCACACCGTAAGCGCGATTGCCGAGAAATATCTTGTTGAGGTAGAGCTCGAGAATTTCCTGCTTGCTCAGTTCGCGCTCAAGACGCATTGCCACAAACAGTTCTCGGGCCTTGCGCACGAAGGTGCGCTCGCGGTCCACGTAATACTCACGAGCAAGTTGCTGGGTTATGGTGCTCCCGCCCTGGCTGGCGGAACGGGTCAGCAACAGATTGAACGCGGCGCGCGCCAGTCCCTGGTAGTCGTAACCCGGATGCTCGAAGAACCGGTCGTCCTCGGCGGCGAGGAAGGCATTGCGCAGGAGTTCCGGAACATCCTCCAGTGCAACCGGCGTTCGGAGTTTCTCGCCCACTTCGCCAATCAGGCGGCCGTCCCGGGTAATGGCCTGCATGGGAATCTGCAGCGGCACTTCGCGGATGCGCTCGACGCTGGGCAGGCCTGGCGCAAGATGGAAATAGGCGCCGGAAATCACCATGGCCAGGAAAACGAGGCACATGGAAACGCCTGCGGCCACGAATACGCATATCTGCATGAACGCGTTCACTAACCGGCTGGACTCGATGGACAGGCGCATCACAGGATATGTTCCAAGCTTTGCGGCATTCGCTTTTCCATTATAGGCAGCGATGGCGCGATTTCTTGAAGGCTGGGGACCGGCTGGCGCCCAGGGGAACAATGCAGGGACTGCTTCCGAACAAGAGCGTGGTGGGAATCGACTTCGGCGGCGGCGCCGTCAAGGCAGTCGAATGGACCCGTGGTTCGATCCGCGCCTGCGCTCTGGCGCCTGTGGCGGCGGAGCAAGACAGTAGCGACTGCTCCGCCTCCGAAGCCGCGCTGCATAGTGTGCTGCGCAAGGCTGCACCCAGCGCGGGCAAGGCCGTGGTGGGGCTGAACGCCGGCGAGGTGCTGGTGCATGCATTTCGCTTGCCTCAAGACTTGCCGATAGCCGAGATCGAAGAACAGGCGCGCCTGAGGGCGCTGAAGGCGGCTCCATACCCCGCAAGCGAAGTCTGCTACGACTACCAACCCGAAGGCGCGAACGATCAGCAGGTCAGCTATCGCATGGTCATTGCCCGTTACACGGCCGTCCGGGCGCTTTGTGCAACCGTCGAAAGCGCAGGCCTCAAGGTGGCGGCAGTCGATCTTACGCCGTTCGCCGTTCAACGCGCACTTGCTGCGTCCGTCATGCAAGAGCGTGCTTGGGCGGTTCTCGACGGCGGTTATGCCGCAACCCGCCTTTCTGTATACGGGAAAGACGGTCGGCTCGCGTTTCAGCACAGCCAGCCGTTCGGTTGCCGGGACTTGGCCCAACGCTTGCAACAGGCGTTGGGGCTTACCCCGAACGAGTCGCACAAGGCGATTGAGGACTGCAGCTTGCCGGGAGGGCCGCTGCACACCGTGCGCAGTGCGTTTCTCGACGATCTCGCGCGTCACGCAGCTCGCGCCCTGCAACTGCTGGACACCTCGGAGCGCGATGCGCACACTCCGGAGATAATCTTTTTCTGGGGCGGTTCAGCGCTGCTGCATGGCGCCTGCAGCGTGCTGAGCAAGGCTCTCGGCATTCCCGTGCATTTAGCCGAGCAAGGGCAGGAAATGGCTGCCGGGATGACCGCGCCCGAGTATTCGCCCGCTTTTCTCGGCGCTTATGCGCTTGCCCTCAACGATCATGCCTGAGGTTTCCGGATTGCCGCAGGGCAAAACAACCGAGCTCCGCTCCTTCAACCTGTTGCCGTGGCGCGAGCGCCAACGCACAGTGCGCCAACGTCAAGCCTTCGCCGCGTTGGCGGGCGGCGTGCTCGTTGCCTGCCTGCTGCTGGCCGCTATCGAGTTGCCATTGCGTGAGCGGCTGCACTCCGGCGCGGCGCGGATTGCCGAGCTGCAGAGATCGATTTCCATCGCAAAGCGGGGAACGGCCGAGCGGGACGCGCTGGAAGCCAGCACCGCCCAATCGCGCTCGATCCTGGCCGAAGTGGAAAGAATTCGCTACGGCAATGCGGTGGCGCGCGATTGGCTGGCGGCCCTGCCCGAGCAGATCCCACCCGGCCTGCAGTTGACGCAAGTGAGCTTGCAGCGGGAAGCCTGGCAACTGCGCGGCTTGGCGGCGGAGCTGGAGTTGGCCCAGGAGCTGCTGGCGCGTGTTCGCAAACTGCCGATGGTGGATGAAGTGCGCATGGAGCGGCTGGGCAGCGCGACAAGCGGACCGCGAGAGTTTGCACTGAATGGACAGTTCAGGAAATGACGCTTCTCGACGAATTGCGCACCCTGGACGTTGGTGAACCGGCCCGCTGGAGCAGGCGTGTATGCATGATGCTGGCCGGCATCTTGTTCTTGCTCGTTGCCGTGCTGGGGCTCAGGATGCGCGTGTTCGGCCTCTGGCTGCCGCGGCTGGAGGATGTCCGTGCCGACATCGCCGAGCTGGAGCGGCAATTGGATGTAGCGCACAGGGCCGCCGGCGAAGTGCAAACGCTCGGCAAGCAGGCGGAGACAGCGGAAGAGCTTCTCAAGGCCACGGGCGTCTGGCTCCCTTTGCGGGCCGTAGAGCTCGATCTCCCCGTCGCGCTCGCAACCGGATGGGAAAGCGCGCCGCTGCAGGCGGTTCGATCCTGGGAACCGCCAACCGGCTTAGCGGTGGGCCTGCCGCGGGCCGGCGCGGAGGTCGAGTTAAGCGGAACTTACGCCGTCTTGGCGGGCTTCGTGGACTGCGCGCTGCGTTCCAGACAATTGCGCGAACTGATCGAACTGAACATCGAATCACCGGTACCCGAGACACCCGGTCTGCTGCGCGCCTCGGTGCGCGTCGTGGCCCACTACGGCGGTTCAGGCGCTGCGGACTTGTTGCGGCAAAGGCCGGAACAACCGACGTCGCCAGCCGCCAGCGGCTGTGCGAGCGCGCTTGCTGATCTGCCGTCGCCGTTCAGCGGCACATTCGCTGCGACGGTAACGCCCGTTGAAGCGCAAGCGACAAGTGCTCCGCCGCCGGTGCCGGGGCGCGGGATGGTGCGCGTCGGGGCACGAAGCTACGAACTGTCGCGGGACGCGGCGGGAGAGTGGGTGAGGCGCTCAAGCGAATGAAGACGCGGAAGAGACGCTACTTGGCACAACGTGGCGGAGCGCCGCGGCACGGCAAGAGCAGCCAGAAGCACTGCGCACAAATTAAGCATGTGCGAGCGACAAGCGACGCAGTCCAGCCGCGATACGTGGCAGGTAGAACGCGGCGCAGCTTGTGCCGTGGGCTGCTAGGTCTAGCGGCGGCGGTGGTGGTGGTGGGGGCAGGCCCGAAACTGTTGGGCGCCGAAACCGCGCCCGACGCTGCCGACAAGCCGGTTTCGCTGAGCTTTCAAGAGTTGCCGGTGCGCTCCGCTTTGCAGCTTCTGGCCGAAGCCTCCGGCATGCAGTTGCTTGTTTCCGACACCGTAGCCGGCAACCTGACCCTGGAACTCGAAGAGATGAGACGCGAGGACGCGCTTGCACTGATCCTGGAAAGCCGAGGCCTAGAAATGCGGCGGCGGCATGGCGCCTGGGTGATTGCCACGCCTGCCGAGTTCCGCGCCAGCGACGCTGCCCGCCTGGAAAGGGAACGCGCGCAGGAGCTCCTGGCACCCCTTGGCTGGCAGGAATTTCGGGTCAACTATGCCGAGGCCGCCGCGCTAGCCGCGATGATCACCAGCAGCAAGGCCGGCTTGCTTTCGGAGCGCGGTTCGGTACAGGTGGATGAGCGCAGCAACACACTGCTGGCGCGCGACACCAAGCCGCGACTGGCGGGAATCGCCGACTTCCTGACCAAACTCGATACCCCAGCTCGGCAGGTCCTGATCGAGGCGCGCGTCGTAGTCGCCAATCAGAATTACAGCCGCAACCTGGGCCTGCGCTGGGGCGTCACGGCGGCGGCGCACACAGGCAGCGGTGGAGCCGTGGCAGTGTCAGGCAGCGGGACGGCAACCGACTTTTTAGTACGGGAGCTGGAAGGTGGCGAACCGGGATCATTGACAACACCCGAACCGACGGATCGTTATAACGTCCGGTTGCCGGTGGCGGGGGCGACCGGGCAGTTCTCGCTGGCGCTGCTGCATCCCGACTATCTTCTTGACCTGGAGCTGGCCGCAATGCAGGCGGAAGGCCAGGGCCGGCTGATTTCCTCGCCCAGGGTGCTGGCTTCCGACCAGCGCGAGGCCAGCATTCAACAGGGCGTGGAAATTCCCTACCAGGAGGCCGCTTCCAGCGGCGCCACCACGACCCACTTCAAGCAGGCGGCGCTGGGTCTCACGGTCACGCCGCGAATCACACCCGGCGACGAGGTCATCCTGCGCTTGCTGGTAACCAAGGACAGCGTCGGCAAGATCGTGGCCACAGAGCGCGGTGGGGCGGTTCCGTCCATTGATACACGCAGAATCGAAACCGAAGTGCGGGTGCGCAGCGGGCAAACGCTGGTCCTGGGCGGCATCCGCGAGAGCGAAAGCGCCGATGCACAATCGAGCGTTCCTTTTCTCGGATCGGTTCCCGGGTTGGGCCGCCTGTTCCGCTCGGACATCCAGTCGTCCAGCCAGACGGAACTGCTGATCTTCGTAACGCCCAAAATCCTGGCGCAGGCCCGTTAGTCACCGCATCAAAAACGCCCGCTGCCCCGCATGTGGCGCCTTCAAGAGGCGGCCGCCGATATTGTGGGTACCATTTGCGCGCGAGCCGGGCGTATATGACCGTCCGGCCGCGTCTTTTCGCAGGCGGGCCACAGGTGCGCAAGCGATATCCGACCGTGCAGAATCGAACCACTCATGCAAACTGCCCGCAATGTGTTCCTGGTCGGCCCAATGGCGTCTGGCAAGTCGGCGGTCGGAAGCTGGCTGGCGAAGCGCCTGGGCTTGCCGTTCGCGGATAGCGATCGCTACATTGAGGAGAAGACCGGAGCGAGCATCGCGCTGATCTTCGATATCGAGGGCGAAGAAGGGTTCAGGGCGCGGGAGGAACAGGCCATTCAGAAGCTTTGCCGTCGGCAGGCTCTGGTGCTGGCCACCGGCGGCGGCGCCGTACTCCGCGACGGCAACCGCCGGTCGCTGAGCGAAAACGGTTTGGTGATTTACTTGCGATGCAGCGTGGATGAGCAGTTGCAACGCGCCAAACACACGCGCCACCGCCCGCTGCTGGAGCAAGGGGCAAGGCGGGAAGTCCTGCGTGAACTTGCGCTGCAGCGCGAACCGCTTTACCTGGCGGTGGCGGATCATGTCGTGGACACCACCGGGCGGCAGGTGCGGCAGGTCGGGCAAGATATCATCCGCCTGCTGAACAAACCATGAACGCGGCCAGTCGCCTCGCCTGCGTTTCGGGTCTCGGCAACGCGCAATCCGAGCTTGAGCGCCCGTGAAATGACGCATATCGAAACCATCGAAGTGGCGGCGGCGCGCCCGTATCCGGTCATGGTGGGCGCGGGGTTGCTTGGGAAACCCGGGATCCTGGATGCCTGGCTGGGTGGCGGCAGTGTGCTCACAGTCACGAGCCACACGGTTGCGGATCTCTATCTGGATCGTCTCGCCGCGCTGCTGGGTAGGCAAGGCGGCGAGCCAGTGGTGCTGCCCGACGGCGAAGAAGCCAAGGAAATCAGCCATTGGCAGGCGATACTTCAACGCATGGCAGAGCGCGGATTGGGACGCGACTCTACGCTGCTAGCGCTTGGTGGGGGCTGCGTAGGAGATGTCGCCGGGTTCGCCGCGGCCTGCTATCACCGCGGCGTGGACTACGTGCAACTTCCAACCACCTTGCTCGCGCAGGTGGATTCGTCGGTGGGCGGAAAAACCGCCATCAATACGGATTGGGGCAAGAACCTGCTTGGCGCTTTCCACCAGCCGAGGGCGGTGCTTTGCGATACCGAGGTTCTGGCCACTCTGCCGGATCGGGAATACGCAGCCGGTCTCGCTGAAGTGGTCAAGTACGGCGTAATCGCGGATAGCAGTTTCTTCGCCTGGCTGGAAAACAACCGCGCGCCGCTGCTGGCCCGCGAGGCTGTGTGCCTGCGCCACGCCGTGCGGCGCTCAGTGGAGATCAAGGCCCAAATCGTAGGCGAGGACGAACGGGATTCCAGCGGGCGTCGCGCAGTGCTGAATTTCGGCCACACCTTCGCGCACGCAATCGAACATTCCGCCGGCTATGGGCAATGGCTGCACGGCGAAGCGGTGGCGGCAGGCATGTGCATGGCAGCACGGCTGGCCGTCAGCGAGGGCGCCTTCAGCCCGATCGAGAAGGAGCGGCTGGAGGCTTTGCTGGAGGCTCTCGGCCTCCCCATCCAGGCCAACGGTCTGGCCGCCGAAGTGCTGAAGCAGGCGATGCTGGCGGATAAAAAAAATCTGGCCGGGAAAATCAGGCTGATCCTGCCCGATGGCCTGGGCAGGGCGCGGCTGACCGGACGCTTCTCGCACCAGGCGCTGGACTCTGTTCTCGCGGGACGCGAGCCTTGACGCGCACTAATGGCTGGTGGGTTCCGAAGGGCGAGCTAGCGCCCTGGGCAGTAACCGCCGAGCACAGCCGAGGCCGGGTCCACGCAGAGGGCAAGCACCCCTACAGAGGGCCCTTCCAGCGGGATCGCGACCGCATCATTCACTGCCGTGCTTTCCGGCGACTGATGCACAAGACACAGGTTTTCGTGGGCGGAGAGGGCGACGACCACTTCCGCACCCGCCTGACGCACACCATGGAGGTGGCCCAGATTGCCCGCACCGTGGCCCGCTGCATTGGCGTAAACGAGGCGTTAACCGAAGCGATATGCCTGGGCCACGACCTCGGTCATCCACCCTTCGGTCATGCGGGGCAGAAGGCGCTGAACCGCTGCATGGCCGCATACGGGGGTTTCGAGCACAACCTGCACGCGCTGCGCATCGTGGACAGGCTGGAGCGGCGGCACCCCGGATTCGACGGCCTCAACCTTTGCTGGGAAACGCGCGAGGGCCTGCTGAAACGGTGCTCGCGGCGACAGGCGGAGAAGCTGGGTGACTTGGGAGAGCGTTTCCTGCAACGGCGCCAGCCCAGCCTGGAAGCGCAACTGGCCAATGTGGCCGACGCAATCGCCTACAACCACCATGACCTCGACGATGGTCTTCGCAGTGGCCTTATCGATCACGAGGAAGTGATTGAGGTGCGGCTATACCGGCGCGCTCATTCCCAGGCGCAGCGCCGCTTTCCGGATGCAAGCCCCCCCTTTCTCGTGACCGAAGCCATCCGGGCCATGATCGACCGCGTCGTGTCCGATCTGATCGAAACCACCCGCGCGGCCCTGGAGCGCGCAGCGCTCGACCACCCGGATGCAGTGCGCACCCTTTCTGACCCTTTGGTAGGCTTGAGCGGCAAGCTGCAGGAACGGCATCGGGAGCTGGCCGATTTCCTGCGCAAGCGGCTATACAATCATCCGCGCATGCAGGAGGACTACGCAAGAGGAGCGGCGATCGTCAAGGCCCTGTTCGAGCATTACCTGCAGCATCCCGAGCTGATGCCGCCGAGGCATGACGCCAACCGCCGTGAAGCAGCCACAGTGCAAACGGTTGCCGACTATATCGCCGGGATGACCGACCGATTCGCGCGGCGGCGCTTTCGGGAATTGCCGGCATGAGCCGCGACCGGCTGATTGTGGCGCTGGACGTGGCTACCCCTGCGGAAGCCCTTGCGCTGGTGGACAAGCTGGGCGACGCAGCCGGTTTCTACAAGATCGGTATGCAGCTTCTGAGCGCGGGAGGCTACATGCGCCTCGTGGATCAGCTCACCGAACGCGGCCACAAGGTGTTCGCGGACCTCAAGTTTTTTGATGTGCCGGCAACCGTGGCAGCGGCGGTGCGCGGGCTTCGGTACCGCGGGCTGGATTTCCTGACCGTGCATGGTAACCAGGCCATCATGGAAGCGGCGGCAAGCAGCAAGGGCGCCCACCTGAAGATACTCGCCGTGACCGCCCTGACCAGCCTCGACCGCGGCGACCTGAACGATCTTGGTTTTGCTTGTGATGTCGAGGAGTTGGTGCTGTCGCGCGCCCGGCGCGCCCTCGAAGCCGGCTGCGACGGGGTGATCGCCTCGGGCCTCGAACTACCGGTCTTGCGGCGGGCCCTGGATAGCCGCCTGCTGGTGGTTACCCCGGGCATACGACCGGTGGATAACGACGAAGTGCAGGATCAGAAGCGCGTGATGACGCCAGCGGCCGCGGTCGCTGCCGGTGCCGATCACATAGTGGTGGGCCGGCCTATCAATGCCGCCGCCGACCCGCGGGCCGCGGCGCTGGCGATACAGAAAGAGATCAGCCGGGGTCTGGACCTACGCTCCCGCCGCTCTGCTCCAGGCTGAGCAATTTGGCGCTCAATTCCGGCCACAGCGAATCCAGCATCCGTTCCTGAGCTGCCGCCGCCGGGTGTATCCCGTCATCCTGCATCATGCCGACGCCACGCGCCAGCGCTTCCAGGTTAAACCGCAGCAAGGTGACCTCTTCCGACTCGGCCAGTTCGAGAAATAACCGCTCGAAGCCGCCAGCGTAGTAGTCGCCGTAATTCGGCGGAATCCGCATGGCAACCAAGGCCGGCTGACCGCCCGCGGCGCGCACTGCTTGAATCATACTACGAAGATTGGAACGTATCGTTCCCAACGGCTTGCCCTGCAGGCCATCATTGCCCCCCAACTCGATAATCACGCACCACGGCTGGTACAAATCCAGCAGCTGCGGCAGGCGCTTCAAACCCTGTCCCGTGGTATCGCCCGAAATGCTTGCGTTGACCACCCGCCAAGGGCGGTCGTATTTATTGAGGCGGCCCTCAAGTAAACTTACCCAGCCCTGACTTCGGGGCATTCCATAGGCGGCGCTAAGGCTATCGCCTAATACCAGCAGCACGGGCGCATCCCTCGCGGCGGCGCTTGCGAATACAAAGCAGAGGACGGCCACCGTCAGGCGACCAATGACTGAAGTCCTAAGCGCTGAAAACCTGGGCATGAGCGTATCGAGTCCGGAAGGCGAGCTTGAGATTCTCAAGGATATCAACCTGCGGCTCAAGAGCGGCGAATCCTGCGCCCTGATGGGGCCATCGGGCGCGGGCAAAACCACCCTGCTCGCCTTGCTGGCAGGATTGGATCACCCCACATCTGGGCGGGTGGTGCTCTGCGGGCAGGATCTGTCGCGCCTGGACGAGGACGGACGCGCCCGGCTGCGAGGCAGGAAACTGGGCTTCGTTTTCCAATCCTTCCACCTCGTGGAATCTCTCACGGCAATCGAAAACGTGATGCTGCCGCTGGAGCTCAATGGTTCCCGCGGCGCCCGCAAGGCAGCCGAAGCCGCCCTTGAGCGCGTAGGCCTCACACAAAGGCGCCGCCATTACCCCCGCCACCTGTCGGGCGGCGAGCGTCAGCGCGTCGCCATAGCGCGCGCGTTCGTTACCGACCCGCAGGTGCTAATGGCCGACGAACCCACCGGCAACCTCGATGCCGACACCGGGCGCCGCGTGGGCGACATTCTCTTCGAGATGAACGCACAGGCCGGCGCCACGCTCCTGCTCGCCACCCACGACGAGCGCCTGGCGCGCCGCTGCGACCACATCCGCCGCCTGGAAGCCGGCCGCATGTAGCAGGCCCTCGCGCCGAGCAAATGCAGCAAGTGAGCGCGCCGAAAATGGGCGCAGGCGTGGCTAGTTCGACAAGCCTAGCGACCAGAGCATGAAGGCGTATTCTTCGGCGACTTCGTAGAGGGAGTCGTAGCGGCCGGATTTGCCGCCGTGACCGGCGCCCATGTTGGTTTTGAGAAGCAGCGGACTGTCACTGGTCTTGAGCGTTCGCAGCTTGGCCACGTACTTGGCCGGCTCCCAATAGGTTACGCGGGGATCGTTCAATCCGGCGGTGACCAGCATGGGCGGATACTCGCCTGGTTTGAGTTGATCGTAGGGTGAATACGAGCGAATCAGGGCGAACGCCTCGGGGTCTTCAATCGGGTTGCCCCATTCCGGCCACTCGGTGGGAGTAAGCGGCAGCGAGTCGTCCAACATCGTGTTGAGCACATCCACGAACGGCACGTGGGCGGCCACCGCGCCCCACAATTCCGGCGCCTGGTTCACGACCGCGCCCATCAGTTCGCCGCCCGCGCTGCCGCCGGCAATGGCTATGCGGCCCTCGGCGCCGTAGCCCTCGGCGGCCAGGTGGCGGGCCACATCCACGAAATCGTTGAAGGTGTTGGTGCGCTGGTCCAGCTTGCCGCTCTCGTACCAGTGATAGCCGAGATCGTCGCCGCCGCGAATATGCGCGATTGCGTAGATGAAGCCACGCTCCAGCAGCGACAGCCGCGAGGTGGAAAACGAGGGTGCTATGGCGTTCCCGTAGGCGCCATATCCATAAAGATACAAGGGAGCGCTGCCATCGACCGCCGTATCCGCGCGCCGCACTACCGACACCGGAATCCGGGCGCCGTCGCGGGCGGGCGCCATGAGGCGTTCGGTCACGTAAAGCCCCTTGTCGTAGCCGCTGGGAATTTCCCGCACCTTGCGCACTTCCAGTTCGCCCGAATCCAGGTGGTAGTCGTACACCGTCGCGGGCGTGATCATTGAGGAGTAATTGAGCCGCAAGATACTGGTGCGGTATTCGGCGTTATCGCCCAATCCCACGGACCGAGCGGTTTCCGGCAGCGGAACGGATGCATGGGCTCCGTCGTTGCTTATCAGCCGAATCTCGTTGACGCCGCCGCGGCGCTCTACCACGGCGATAAAGTCGTCGAACACGTCAAAGCCGCGAATATAGAGCTCGTCCGAGCCTTCCAGCAGCGGCTCCCAGTTGGCCTCGGAGGGATCGTCTTCGGGGGCGCTCAGAATGCGGAAGTTCTTGTGGCGGTTGTTGCTGCGGATTACGAACCGACCCTGCTGATGATCCACGCGGTACTCGTGCCCGGGGCGCCGGGGAGCAACCAGGCGGGGCAGAGCACCGCTCTCGTCTGCCGGGAGGACATACGCCTCGGAGGTGACGTTGTCGGCGCTATGCACGAGCACGTAGCTTCTGGAGGCGGAACGCGACACGTTCAGAAAGAAGCCCGGATCGCTCTCTTCATACACCACGGTATCGCTGGCCACGGGCTGTCCCAGCACATGCCGGCGAACCTGGTACGGGCGCCAATTCCGGTCCACGACCACGTATAGCAAAGCCGAGTCGTCCGCGGCCCAAACTGGGCTTCCGATCGTGTTGTCGATGCTCTGCTCGAACAGTTCGCCGGATTCCAGATCCTTGATCCGCAGCGTGTACCGTTCCGACCCGCTGGTATCCGTGCTGTAGGCCAAAAGCCTCCCACTGTTGCTTACAGCCATAGCCCCCAGCCGGAAGTAGTCGTGACCATCCGCCAGCCTCGGTTCGTCGAGCAACGTCTGAGCGTTGGGGCCCGGCCCCAGGCGCGCATCCACATCGCTGGCCGGCCAGCGGCGCCAGATGCGGTATTGGCTACTCGGCTCGAATCGCCACTGGTAGTACCAGCCATTCTCAAGCCACGGCACACTGGCCTCATCGGGCATCTGGCGCGCCTTGATTTCCTCGAACAAGGTCTGCACGAGGCCGCGATGAGGCGCCATTGCGCTTTCGAAATAGGCGTTTTCCGCTTCGAGGTAGGCCAGAATGTCGGTGTCGTCCACCTCCGGATAGCTGGAATCCCTGAGCCAGTGGTAGGGGTCTTCGATCGTTACACCGTGGTGCGTGTACGAATGTGGCCGCCGCTCGGCCACAGGTGCGGCAACCGGCTGGAGTTCATCGGGCATCTGCGGATCCTCGGCGGCGCAGGCAGCCAGAATGACCACCGTCAAGCAGAGCAACGTTAAGGTTTTTGCCAATTCGGGCATGCTTGCGGATGCGGCATCGCCTTGAGCGGGCGTGCAGTATATGCGAAAGTTCGCAGCGCGATGAAGGCGCTGACCTCAAGTTCCCTCTGGCGTTGGCTGCGCGAGCTGCGCGCGGGCGACTTCACGGTCATGCTTTTTGCCCTGACCGTGTCGGTGGCCGCCGTTTCTGCGGTCAGCTTGCTCACCGAACGGATTGGCGCCGCAGTGCGACAGCAAGCGGCGGAAGTATTGGCCGCGGACCTGGCCTTTGCAGCGCCGGCTCGCCCGGACTTGGAGCGCCTGGAGCGCGCGCGCGCATCCGGTTTGCAAAGCGCCGAAACCTGGTCCTTCGCCACAGTCGCCTTTACCGAAGAACAATCCGCGCTGAGCTCGGTGGTGGCGGTTTCCGGCGACTATCCCTTGCGCGGGGAGGTTCGCACCTCGAACCGCCCCTTCGGACCCGACGCGCCGGCGGATGGAATTCCTCCCGCAGGCGAGGTCTGGGCGGACGCTGCGCTGCTCGCTCAACTGGATATCGAGGTGGGCGAAACCATGCGGCTGGGATCCACGCAATTCAACGTGACGCAGGTGTTGCGCTACCGGCCCGACCCGGGCACGGGCTTTCAGCAGTTGGGGCCTACCGTGCTCGTTAACCTTGAAGATGTCCCGGCAATGGACGTAGTGCGTCCCGGCAGCCGCGTTTCGTACCGGCAGCTTTTCGCCGGCTCGAAGGAAAGTGTGCTGCAGTTCCGGCGCGCCGAGGAAGGCGGGCTGCGCTCCGACGAGCGCATCCAGAACCTGGAGGAAACCAGTCAGACAATGGCCTCGGCGGTCGAACGCGCCGGTCGTTTCCTGGGTCTGGCCGCGCTGGTGAGCGTGATCCTGGCGGCGGTGGCGACGGCTTTGGCGGCACGCAGCTACACCCGCAGCCGGCTGGTTGCCGCGGCCCTGGAGAAATGTCTGGGCGCCACGCAATCACAGGTGTTCCGGCGCTCCCTGGCGCCGTTTCTGATGATGTGCGCGCTGGGTATCGCACTGGGCAGCGCGATAGGCTATATCGCGCATCTCGGGCTGTCGGCTTATGCCCGCGAAGTGATCAATCTACGGCTTCCCCCGGCAAGCTGGCGAAGTCTGCTGCCGGGCGCGGTCATCGCCTTGACGGTCACCGGCGCTTGCGTGGTTCCCTGGCTGAGAAGCCTTTCCAGGACCTCGCCACTGCGCGTGCTGCGGCAGGATATGCCCATGAATGGCCCCGCGCTGCTGTTGCGCCAAGGCGCACCGCTTGCGGCTATCCTGGGCATCCTCGCCCTGCTTGCCGGTGACTGGGAACTGGCCTTCTGGATGTGCCTGGGCCTGGCGCTTACCGCGGCGCTTGGATTGCTGCTGGGCTGGCTACTGGTGCGCGGTCTCTCGGCTCTACGCGGCGCGGGCGGCGTGGCATGGCGGCATGGGCTGGCCAACATCCGCAGGGGCGGCGGAGAGAGCGTGGCCCAGGTGACCGGATTCGGGCTCGGCTTGATGGCGGTGTTGTTACTTGGAGTGATGCGGACCGATCTGCTCAGCGCCTGGCGCGGTTCCCTGCCCGAGAATGCCCCGAATTACTTTTTCATCAATATTGCTCCAGACGAATGGCCGGGCATGAGCGCGCTGCTGCGCGAGCAGATCCCCGACCTGTCCGAGGCGCTGCCATTCATCCGGGCGCGGATTACCCACATCAACGAAATGCCGGCGCAGGAGTGGCCGCTACCGTTTCCCGAAGGCCGGCGTTTCGTGGAAAGAGCCTCCAACTTGTCCTGGTCCGCCGGAGTTCCGGACGGCGACCGCGTGGTGTTGGGCGAGTGGTGGGATGAGCCGCGCGGCGGCGCCGCCGAATTGTCCGCCGACTCGCAGTCGGCGGCGCGTCTGGGTCTGAGCCTGGGCGACCGCGTAACCTTCGATGTCGGGGGCGTGGGGATTGACGCCGAGCTCACCAACTTGCGCAGCGTGGACTGGGATACCTTCAATCCGAACTTCCAGTTGGTGCTGTCGCCCGAAGCCGCCCGGTTGCCGCAAACAATGATCGCCAGTGCCTACATTCCTCCAGAGCGGGGTGAAGTGCTGATGGCCCTGCTCAAGCGCTATCCGGGCGTGACCATCATCGACCTGGACGCGATCATAAGCCAGGCTCGGCAGATCCTGGACAAGGCCGGCATTGCCGTCCAGTTCGTCTTTGCTTTCAGCGTTCTGGCCGCCATCGTGGTGGTGTTGGCCGCGGTGCGTTCAAACCGCCGCGAACGCTCGCTGGAGACCGCTGTGCTGCGCACTCTGGGTGGTCGCCGCGGCGTAATTCTTCGCAGTCTGGTGGTGGAGTTCGGTGTGCTGGGCGGGCTGGCCGGACTGCTCGGCGCAGGCGCGGCAAGCGCGCTGGGGCTGCTGTTGGCCGAGCGCGTGTTCGACCTCGACTACAGTCTGGACCCGGGACTGCTCGCGCTCGGCGTGGGCTCCGGAGCCGTGCTCATCGGGCTGGCGGGAATGCTGGCCGCCAGCGGCGCCTTGAAAGCCCCGCTGGTGCGCGTCCTGCGCGGCGACTAACCCGGAATCTGGTGAGATTTGCGGGCCAACCCCTGCCCGCAAGGCAGCTTCAGGTGGCTTCCTGTACGCCGCGAGCGATGCCGTAGACCGTCGATTTGAGCGCCGAGTACAAGTCGCCTGAGCATTTCCGACCGCTTTGCCGCCAACGCGACAGCAATCGCACCTGCAACAAGTTCATCGGATCGACGTAGGGATTCCGCAGCCGGATGGACCGCCGCAGGGCCGGCTGGCCCGCCAGCAGCACCCGCTGCTGCAACACCGCCAGCAGATGCCGCAACGCGCACTCATGTTCTTCAAGGATGATCGGGAAACAGGCGTCGTGGCTCTGGTCCGCCAGCGCGGAATAGCGCTGCGCGATTTCGAGATCGGAGCGCGCCAGCGCCAGCTCAAGATCGCAGAGCATCCCATGCAGATACGCCCACTGCCGCACAATCCGCCGCACACGGCCCAGACCATGATCGGAGATTGCCTGCTCCAGCCCGGCGCCGAACCCGTACCAACCCGGAAGCAAGTTGCGGCTCTGCGCCCAGCAAAAACTCGCAAGCTGGCGCGGCAACTCCACCACCGTTCCTTCCCGCATACCGCTGCGCCTGGCGGTGGTGGGCATCCTCGCCAGCAGGTCTGCCGGCGTAGCCCATTGAAAGTACTCCGCCATGCCCGATGACCCGCCCGGAAACGCCTTGTGCGCCTTGCTGCTGCCTTGAACCAGGCTCGCCATGACCTCTTCCGCCCCCGCCGGAGCTTCCGTGGTGGCATGTCCGGACCTCGCCAGCAGCAGTTCGCCCGCCGCCAGCTCCAGGGACCTCAGGGCGATTCCCGGCATGCCATAGCGCAATCCCGCCCGCTCGCCGGCCTCCGCAAACTTGAGAGGTTGCTGGAATTGTTCCGGCGGAATGTCGGCCAAAAGGCTGCGCCGGCCGCTGCGCTGATAGGCGCCGCCTCGCGCCTGCAGCAGCAGCGGCGTGCTGCGGCTGTTTGCAATAGCGTGGCAAGCTGCCCGTTGCAAGCCGTGGATCGACCACTGCTCGGCGGGTAAATCGAAATCGGGTTGCTTGCGAACGTGGTCCACCATCACGAACTGCCGATTGCCGCGATGCTCGATATGCTGACGGTAGGCGGGTTCGTTCAGCAGTTGCTCTATCACCCGCGCGCACTGGCGAGCGTCCAAGTTGCTTTCAAACACCGGGATCAGGTCCAGGGGAGTATGCCCATCAGCCCTTTCGAACCCCGCCCACCGAGCCAGCAATAGCGCGCTGAGAACATCCGCCGGCTCCGTCACGCCGCCCAGCAGCAGGCCGCCCAAAGCGCGCTTGCCATAGCGTCCGCCCAGATAGCGCAGCGCATCGAAAAGGCTCAGCGCACGCAAACCTTCGTTGTCGAGATCCTCCGGCCTTGCCAAGTCGCGTTCCAGCGCGTTGCGCAAGCAGGCAAGCCGCGTCGCAGGCGTTTCCCACTCCGATTGGGCGAAGGCCTTGCCCAGCGCGCGCCGCAGCACCGAAGCCCGCTGTCGCAGTTCCACGGCCAGCAGGTGAAAACCGAAAGTCTCCACGCGCCGCGCCAGACGCTGCACGCGCCTCCCTCCGGCAAACTCGCCGCCGTGTGCCGCGAGGCTGTCGCCCACTGCCTCCAGATCGTCGAGAAATTCGCGCTCGTCGTCGTAATGAAAGGCCGCGTCCAGCGCCGTAGCTTGCAGGCGCGCAGCCATCAGCCGGAATAACACGCAAAACGGCATGTCCCGCTCATCCGGCCCAAGCTGCCCGTACACCTTGGGGAAGTGCTCGCGGTAAATACGCAGGCGCCGACGGATATCCGGGCCAACCTTCATGCGCCGCCCGGAATGGGTCAGGACATCGGCCAGCGCCAGACATTCCTGCTCATACAGCTTGATAACCGAAAGTCGTTGCGTATCGAACAACTGACGAATGGAGCGCGGCGTTATTTCCGCGTCAGCTTCGAGATCACCGCCGATGGACGAGTGGAAGCGCAGCAGGCTGGACAATTGCGCACCTCTGGCCTCCTCGCCGAATGTGATCGTCATCGATTCCAGGAGCGAGTCGTAAAAGTCAGGATAGGAGGGATAGATGACTTCGGTTACGAAGTAGAGCAATTGCTGGATCTCGGCCGCCACCGTGGTTTCCTCGTGGGGATGCTCCTCGCAGTGCCAGATCGCGGTGATCTTCTCCTGAATGGCGCGCAACAGGGCGTCGAGCTGACGCGGGGCACCGGCCACGCTATGGCGCTCTTCGAGAAGCGCTGCAATCTCGGCTTGCTGTCGCAACACGGCGGTGGGCGTAGGCTCGGTGGGATGCCCGGTGAACACAGGATTCAAGCGAATCGAGTTGAGGATGCCCACCACGCCTTCGAGGCCCGTGCCCTCCTTGCGCAGTTGCTGAAAGATCGCCTCGGGACCGCCGCGCTGCGGTCGGCGGGCGTCATACAGATACGCCCGCCGGCGGCGCACACGATGCAGTTGCTCGGCGGTGTTTATAGCCTGAAACCAGGTGGCGAAGGCCCGCGAAACGTCCTGCGCTCGGCGATAATCCAAGCCGCTCAGCAGCGCCTCCAAGCGTTCCTGAGCTTGGGTTTCGCCATTACGCCAGGCAATGGCCAGGCTGCGCGCTGCCTCCACCGCATTGAACAACTCCATGCCGCCACGATCCTTGACCACGGCACCGATCAGGCCGCCCAATTCGTGAACGTCCTCGCGCAGCGGAGCTTCGGTTTCCGAAAAGCGGATATTGCGCCGCTTGTCGGCCGGCAGCGAAGCCGGGTGACGCCGGCGGCCGTTCTGAGCAACCATCGTCAAGCCTTGCCCAGGTATTGCGCGAGAAACTCGTCAAAAGGCGGTTCGGCCTCGGATTCCATCAGCCGCTGACGCTTCAGCGAAGCCGGCGCTTCGCCCTTCAGCGCCCGGCGGCGGGCGGCATTGGGCCGCTCCAAAGGGGTCTGGGAAGCAACCAGCGCCTTTTCCATGCCCCAGGCCTGGTGGTCCCAGCCCGCCTCGCTCAATTCGTCGAGCACACGCGACGCCGGCGCGAGGCCGGGATCGCGCAGGCTTCGCTCCGCCGTTTGCAGCGCCTGGCCGTAGGGACCGCCCGCTTCTCCGTCCAGGGCTTCGCAGACCGATGCCATGCGCGCGCAAATCTCAAGCCCCCAGGAGCGCAGCGTAACGTGACGGCCATCGCGATACAGCTTCGCGCTCCTGGCCCTGCCGCGCCAGGCCGTGGCGTCGAGATTGGCCACCGAGGCGAAGTATTCGGAAGCGGTCATGGACGGACTCTCTTCCAGCAGGCAATACAGCAGGAAAGCCTCCATAAGACGCATCGATTGCGCGCCAAGGCCCAGCGGATCGAAGGGATCGGTGTCCACCAGCCGAAGTTCCAAGTATTCCACGCCACGGCGGCGCAATGCCGTGGCCGCCCTCTCGCCGCGGCGTATCCGGCGCTTCGGTCTGGCCGGCGAGTAGTACTCGTTCTCGACCTGCAGCACGCTGTCCGACAACTGCCGGTATGCGCCGTTGGCGCGTACGCCGATTGTCGCGTAGCCGGCATGAGGAGCATGAATCGCCGCCTCCAGGTCACGCACATACTGATGCAGACTGTTGGCGGAAATGACCAAACCCGCCTGCAGGGCGCTGGTGTAGCCCAGGCTACTCATGCGCAGAGAGGTCGCGTCCGGCGCATACAGGGTGCCGCCGCGCCCCTTTTTCAGGCGCCGGAAATGCGCCGCAGGCAAACTGGAGTGAAAAGCCGGAGAAGAGCCAAGCAGGTAGGTCGGCAGCCAGGCCAGCCGGCGTGTGTTGCGCAACTGACCCATGATCCAGGCTGACCGTTTAGCCACCGCACCGGACGCCTGGCCGCCCCAATCAGGCAACGAATCCCAGAATTCCGGCGGCGGCGAGTAGTTGAAGTGTATGCCCGCTATCGCCTGCATCCGCGGACCGTAGCGATTGGCCAATCCAAGCCGGTAGATGTGCTTGAGCTTGCCGATGTTGGAGGCGCCGTAGCGGGCTGGCGGAAGATCGGCATCGTCCAGTATTGCCGGTGGCATGCTGGCCGGCCAGAGCCTCTCGGCGCCAATGCACCCGAGCACAAATTCGTGCAGGGCCGACAGCCAGTCGCGCACATCCCGATCGGATTTTGCCGGTGGCGTAATCAGCTCAAGCAGCGCCTCGGCGAAGTCGGTCGTGATATAGCGGTGGGTGAGGGCCGACCCCAGCTCCAGCGGGTGGGCGGTAGGCGCGACGCTACCCTGCGGCGTTACCCGCAAACACTCGCGCTCCACGCCGCGCAGGCCACCCGAAAGCTCTCGCTGGCCCAGCCGCTGCATGCGCTGTTCGAAAATTTCGCCCGCCATGGTCCACCGGCGCCCTTATCGGCGCGGCTGCATTTTGGAGAACACGGTTGCTATGGTTCCCGGGCGCCTTGCGTACGCCAATTGTAAGCGTAGCCGGCAATACCGGGTGCTCCGGCGCGGCAGGGCAGGACATCGAAGAAAAGCTGGCGCTTGGTGCATAATTGCTTGAGCCGTCGGCGAACGCCGCGAGGCCGCGACGCGCCGTAGCCCGAGGAGAACAACATGCAACGTATCGCCACTCTTGCCGCCCTTTCGCTGCTGCTTGCCGGCGGTTCGGCTTGGGCCGGCTGTGATTATCCGGACGAGCCCACCACGCCCAACGCCGAGGACATGACGCTTGAGGAGTTCCAGGCGGCAATAGCCGAATTCAGGGAATTCCAGGGCGCGCTTGAAGGCTACCGCAAGTGCCTGGAAGACGATTTCAATGCGCTGGACGAAGAAGACCGCAGCGAGGAGCGCGAGGCACTATTCGTAAAACGCTATGACAGCTCCGTTGATCGTGAGCAGCAACTGGCCGAACAGATGAACGAACAGATCCGGCTCTGGAACGAGATCAACAAGCAGGACGGCTAGCACTGCCGCTTCGATTTCAGGTCTCCCCGTGCATCGAAGCGAGATAGGGTTTTAGCTTAGCGTAAGTAATCTCGCGAGTTTCCGCAGCGCGCCGCGCAGCCACGTCATCAGCTCCCCGTACGCCTGTCTGTCATTGCTCTGAGCCGACTCCCCGGCGCCGGCGGTCGGCGAGAAATTACGGCCCTGCCCAGTCGCCGCAGGCAGTTGGTGCCGCAAAGCGGCAGGTGCGTTCTCGAACTGCTCATCCTGGCGCTGAGTTGCTATGACTTGGCGCGTGATTTCACGCGCCAATGCACTGGCTGAGGACAGTCCATAGCGGGCCATGGCCGCCCCGAGCTGATCGCGGTCCTCGCCATGCGGCCATTCCAGGCGCGTACCGGAAAGCGGGTCGGCGGGCGGCGCAGCCGGTGCGGTCGAAGACAAGAAAACTGCCGTAAGCGCGCCGGCAAATGCGCATCCTGTTCGCTTCATATTGATGGCACTGGCTCCTCTCTTGACGCCCTGATCTCGAACTTCCACGCTGCCAAGCGCGCAGTTCCTTAACTCCCTGATGCCGCCGATGCTGCAATTGGTTGCATCGGCATCTAACCGGAACCGCACCGCCGCCTCGCGCGACGGGCGTGGCTCGATCACATAAGCGATACAATGCCTATCCCCACCGCAGGCCACAGGCTGATGCCACAATCCACGCAGATCGCGATTACCGGCGCCGCCGGACAGATCGGCTACCAGCTCGCTTTCCGCATCGCATCGGGCCAACTGCTCGGTTACGGCCAGCCGCTCACCCTGCGCCTGATCGAGATCGCACCCGCGATGCAGGCATTGGAAGGGGTGGCGATGGAACTGGCGGACTGCGCCTTCGAGCCGCTGCACGAAGCGATCATTACCGATCGTCTGGAGGAGGGTTTCCGCGGTGCGGATTACGTTTTCCTGGTGGGTGCCAAACCAAGAGGCCCGGGAATGGAGCGCTCCGACCTGTTGGCCGAGAACGCGCGGATCTTTTCCCGGCAGGGAGCGCTGCTGAACGAACACGCCGATGAACGGGCCAAGGTCCTGGTGGTGGGCAATCCGGCCAACACCAACGCACTGATCGCTTCCGCCAACGCTCCGGACATGGACCCCCGCAATTTTTCCGCGATGACCCGGCTGGACCACAACCGCGCCTGTGCCCAGTTGGCTGCCCGCACGGGGCACCATGTGCGTTCCGTGGAGCGCATGATCATTTGGGGCAATCACTCGGCTACACAGTATCCCGACCTGTCACAAGCACTCGTGGACGGCGAGCCCGCCACCACGCTGGTTGACGAGGAGTGGGCCCGGGGCGAATTCATGACGGTCGTGCAACAGCGCGGCGCCGCGGTAATCAAGGCGCGCGGTTCCTCAAGCGCGGCTTCCGCGGCAAGCGCAGCGATCGACCACATGCGCGATTGGGCGCATGGGACGCGCGACGGCGACTGGGTCAGCATGGCGGTTCCGAGCGACGGCAGCTACGGCGCCCCGGAGGGCACCTTTTTCTCCTACCCCGTACGCTGCGCAGACGGTGCCTGGGAAATCGTGCAGGGACTGGAACTCGACGAGTTCGCCCGCGACCGGATCCGGATCACCAGCGAAGAGCTGATGGCCGAGCGAGCCGCCGCAAGCCAACTGGAGCTTTAGAGGGGTAACCCATGATTCAACGCATTTTCGCTATTCTTTTGCCCGTAGCGCTGCTGCTCGGCTGCGCGCGGACGCCCACCGAAGACACCACCGAAGTGGACGCGGAGGCGCACGCCGCCGACATCGCGCACGCCGAGTTGGATCTGCCGCGCAAGCCTTCTCCGGAGGGCGCGCGTGTGTGGTTCATATCGCCCGACGACGGCGCCGAAGTTACCTCGCCCTTCATGGTCGAGTTCGGCTTGGAGGGAATGGAACTGCTGCCTGCGGGCAAGCCCGGTGAGCACAGCGGCCATCACCACATTCTCGTGAACACGGGTCTGCCGCGCATGGACCTGCCGATAACCACCGACGCCAACCATGTTCATTTCGGGCAAGGGGAAACGAGCGTGGAACTGTCGCTGGAACCCGGAGTGCATACGCTGCAGCTCTTGCTGGGCGACGATCTGCACATACCCCACGATCCTCCTGTAATGTCCTCGGTAGTTACCATCACAGTCAAATAGTGCCCATTGGGGGGCAAAGCCCGGGCCGCAAATCATGCCGGATCGCGGAGGCTTAAGCGCCGGGATCAGCGGCATCGCGGTGGATTTGCCGCCGTACCGGGTTGATCTGGAGAGTTGGTGCCGCTGGACCGGCGCTTCCTGGCCCAAGATCTCGGCCATCGTGGGGCGCGCTTTTCGTCTCCCCGGCCCTTCGCAAAGCGTTTATACGATGGCCGCCAACGCGGCGCTCAGGCTGATACGCAACTACGACGTGGACCCCGCCGGCGTGTCCATGCTGGCTTTGGGCACCGAATCCAGCAACGACAATTCCGCTGGCGCGATCGTTGTCAAGGGAATGCTGAACCAGGCGCTGGACCAGCTTGGTCTGCCGCCGCTTTCGCGTCACTGCGAAGTGCCGGAAGTGAAGCATGCCTGCCTGGGCGGCGTTTACGCCCTAAAGAACGCCGTACACCATTGCCTGCTGGAGGGCTCCAAGGCGATCGTTGTCTGCTCGGATCTTGCCCTCTATGAGCGCGGGAGCAGCGGCGAGCCTACCCAGGGAGCCGGCGCAGTGGCCCTGCTGGTGGAACGCAACCCCGCTCTGGCCAGCCTTGATCTTCGGCATACCGGGCGCGCCTCCGATTACCGGGTCACGGATTTTCGGAAACCCTTGCTGGACGCCAAGCGGCAGCCCCGCTCCAATCCGCACTATCCCGTGTTCAACGGGCGCTACTCCACCTACTGCTACCTTGAGCAGGTGCGCAACGCGCTCAACCACTTCTACAGCCGGCGCGGCGAACCGGCGGTGCAATGGCTCGACAGCCTGCCTGCGGTTTTCTTCCACCGCCCCTATCTGCGCATGCCGCAAACCGCCTTCGCGCTCATCCGCCTGTGCGCCGAAAGCAGAAACCGGCGAGCAGAATCGCCACTATTGGCGCGACTGTGCCGCGACGCCGGCTTGCCCCTGGACAGGGTGCTGCGTGAAATGCGCCGGGCGCCTGAAGCGCGACTGCTTTCCGCTGGCGCCGAGCACAGCAGAAACCCGTTTCCGCTCAGCGCCGAGCTGGCGAAAGCCTGGCGCAAGTTCGAGGATTTCCGGGAGCTTGTACTCAAGCCTTTGCGCTGGGGGGACGCGAAGATGATGGAGCTGGGCAATATCTATTCCGGTGCCCTGCTGGCCTGGATGGCTGCGGGCTTCGAGGAAGCTGCAGCGTCGCGCGAAGAATGGGCGGGTCGGGAGTTGCTGTTGGTCGGATACGGGAGCGGCGACGCCGCCGAGGCCATGGCGCTGCGCGTGGCCGGCGGCTGGCGGGAGGCAGCGCGGCGCATCCGTTTTTCCGAAGCTCTGGCGTTTCCGTTCGATCTGCGCCGGGAGCAATACGAAGCCTTGCATGCCGGCGCACCCAGCGAAAGCCTTCCTGCGCCGTCAGGCTTCCGCATCGACCGCATCGGTACGCGCCACGACACCGAATTCCAGGACGAAGGCATCGAGTACTACGCGCGTTCGCCGTAGCGGCGGGCGAACGGTCAGCCGCGCTTTAGCGGCGCGCTCAACCGCTTGCCGGCGTTACCGTCAGACCCTGCGCGGCCAGTTCCATATCCAACAGCCTGTAACCCTTGCCAGCGGCCGCTCGACGCATGCGCTTGAGTGCCTCTGGGTGGCGCGATACCGCTATTCCGCAATCGCCTCCCCCAGCGCCTGAGGGCTTGTAGAAGCAGTCTGCCGAACGCGCCAGATCGAGCAGTTCCCGGTGGGCAGCGCTGTAGATGCCGAGTCCGGCCACCTGGTCGAACTCCTGCCAGGCAGCGCCATAACTCGCCAACGCCTCAAGCGCGGCCTCACTGCCCGAGTGCCAAGCCTGCTCCACTGCTTCGGCCTTGCCGGCAAGCCGTTGCAGAGCCTCGCGCGCCCGTCGCGAACCGCCCCGCAGCACCGCGCGGTAGCGGTCAAGCGCCAATGCAGTATCGGCGCTGCGACCAGTCCATAGCACGGCGCAGGCCAAGCCATCGGGCCACTTGAGCCGTTTCACACGCCCCGCGGTCACGGCCACGACCCCGCCATAAAGGCTGGCCACCACATCCGCGCCGCTTCCCCCCGAACCCTGGCGCGAACGATGCACGGCGCTGGCCACGCGGAGCTGTTCGGGCAGCCCCGGCAAGGCGCCCCGCGCCGCCAGCAACACTCCGGTGACGGCAACCGCCACCGCAGCGCTGGAGCCGAGGCCGTACTTGGTTCCGCCGGCTGTGTGCAGCGCCCGGGTTTCGATGGCCAGGCCTGCATCCGCCCGGCTCTCGCCGAATCCCTGGGCGATGATCAGTTCTTCCGCCGCCTCGCGCCAACGCGCCGCTTGGCTGCGTTCCTCGGTGTTGCTGTCCAGCAGCCGAACATGCGCGCGGCGCTCCACCGCGCAGGCAATGGCCGGCGCGCCTTCGAGCACCGCATACTCGCCGGACAGGAACAGCTTTCCCGGAGCGCTGGCGACTATCAACGAGGCCGTCTCTGCAAGGTGCGATAACCCGGATGTCTTGCCGGATTCCGGGCTAGACGACCTGCGCGCCGGGACCGAGACCACCGACAAGCACCTGCTTTACGCCCGGCGTCTGGCGCAAGGCATCGGCGACTTCGCCACGCGCTTCAGGCAAGCATACGGCCTTGACCTGGGGGCCCGCGTCGACGGTGAAGAAGACCGGGATTCCCGCGCGGGCCAGGGCTTTCACGCGATGCAGGCACTCCAAGGTGGCGCTGTTGAAATACAGCGCGGGCGGCCGGGCGGCCAGCATGGTGGCATGCATTTTCAGGCAATTGTGTTCGGCCAACTCCGCCAGGCGCTCGAAGTCACGCTGCTGAACCGCGTTCCGGGCCGCTTCGAGATCAGCGTTCTGGCCGCGAATCCAGGACCTGTAGAAAGGCGAGGTTCGACGCGTCAACTCCATCGCCGAGCGCGAGCTTACCCCCTTGGCGGCTGTTTCGGTAACCGCCACGACAACGCGAAGCGGCCATTCATGAGGCTCCAGCAAGCTCCTGCACCGCCACTCGCCCGTTTCGTCGATAGAAAGCATGACGATACCTCCGAACAGCGACCTGGGCGCGGAACCGGAGCCCGCCATCGCCGCGCGTCGGACCAGGCCCATGTCTTCGGCGACGCCCAAGGCCGACGCAGCGGCCAAGGCCAGCGCCGCCATCCCCGAGGCCGATGAAGCCAGACCGGCGCCCGTAGGAAAATCGTTTGCGGACTCCGCGCCAGCCGGGCTGTTGATGCCGGCGCGCTCTCTGAGCGGCGCCAGGCAGTCGCGCAGCCGCGGCAAATCATGCGCGCTGGGGCTTCCGTTCAGGCGCAGGTAGTCCTGCTCCAAGTGCTCGTCGAACCGCACCGTGGTGCGCGTGCTCAAGTGCGCGAGAGTGAGCGACAACGACCCCGCCGCGGGAAGATTGCCGGGCGCTTCGCGCTTGCCCCAATACTTGATGAGCGCCACGTTCGGGTGCGCCACGGCGCTGCCTTGCATGCCCAACCTCAGCGCGGTATCACTGCCCGCTATTCTAGAGCCTGGGTATTGCAGCAGTTAGCGGAATTACGGGGCAGAGCCTGCGCGGGATAGAATCGTTACCGGCGCCGCGGCGCCCAGTCTGGCCACGGCTGCGTATGGCTCAATGATCGATTTTTCTTCCGTGTCGGGCGCCACGGGTGGGGAAGCCGGAGAAGGCTTCGAACACCGCCAAGTCGCTTATAGGGCTCGTGTGCATGCCGGCCTTGACGCCTGTCTTCCCGCGGCGGAAGTCAACCCGCGCCAATTGCATACCGCCATGCGAGATGCGGTAATGTCCGGCGGAAAACGCCTGCGGCCGTTGCTTTGCTATGCAGCCGCCGAGGCGTCCGGCGTGGCGCCCGAAGCGGTGGACGCGGCTGCCATCGCGGTGGAACTGATCCACTGCTACTCTCTGGTGCATGACGACCTGCCGTGCATGGACGACGACGAATTTCGCCGTGGCCGGCCGGCGGTTCATAGACTCCATGGAGAGGACACGGCGCTACTGGTGGGTGATGCTCTGCAAACGCTTGCCTGGGAGGTGCTGGCCGGCCATCCATCGCTATCCGGGCGCGAGCGCGCTCGAGCGGCGCTGGCCAAGCTGTTCGCCGAGTGTGCGGGTTCCACCGGGATGGCCGGCGGTCAGCAGCTCGACCTGTATGGCGGTCCCGAACCCGACCAGGCCGAATTGGAGCATGCCTTTCGCACCAAGACCGGCGCGTTGTTCAGGGCCGCCGCGCTGGGGCCGGTTTGCGTTAAGCCACAAACACCCTTCGCCCACAGGCACGCGCTGGAACAGTTCGCCGACCTCTTGGGCCTGGCGTTTCAGATTCGCGACGACCTCAAGGATCGGCGCACGGATACCCCTGCCAACGCTGGCGCCAGGAGCTCTCGGCTGCCATCGTTTGTAGAGCGCTTCGGCGAAACAGCAGCGCGGGATCGGATCGAAGAACTCATCGCCGACATGCAGGCGGTCAGCGCCACCTTCGGCCCGTCTGGAGGCGGCCTGCGCTGGATGACCGATCTTGTAGGCGGCGCGCTGCCCGCCCGACGGCCGCCGCTACAATGACAAGCAGCCTGAGCTAGAACTCAAAACCGCCGCATGTACGAGCAATTTCACGGCTTGAGCGAACGACCGTTCAGCATCACGCCCGACCCACGCTACCTGTATATGAGCGGGCGCCATGCGGAGGCGCTGGCGCACCTGCTGTACGGGGTGCGCGAGAACGGCGGGTTCACCCAGTTGACGGGCGAGGTCGGCACGGGCAAAACCTTGTTGGTGCGCTGCTTGCTCGAAAGGCTGCCGGACCGCACCGAAACCGCGATCATCCTCGACCCGCCCGACAACCGGTTGGAGTTTCTGGAGGCGCTGTGCCGCGAGCTTCGCGTCCGCGCGCCGCGTTGGGCCGCCAGTCCGTCCACCCTGGGGGCCGCCTTGAACCGCAAACTGATGCGCACCTACGCTGCCGGCCGCAGCACCGTGCTGATCGTGGACGAGGCCCAGGCCCTCGAAGCAGAACTGCTGGAACAGGTTCGCCGTCTGACGAACCTGGAAACGGCCCGGCACAAGCTGCTGGGAATAGTGCTGGTAGGCCAGCCGGAACTTCACGAAACACTGGCCCGGCCGGGTCTGCGGCAATTGGCGCAGCGCATTACCGCGCGCTGCCACCTGGGGCCCTTGTCGCGCGCCGAGACCGGCGAGTACCTGCAGCACAGGCTCAAGGTGGCTGGCGCAACCCGCGACGTGTTTTCCGCTGCCGCCAAACGCTTCCTGCACCGGTTTTCCCGCGGCATTCCCCGAGTCATCAACGTAGTGGCGGACCGAGCGCTGCTCGGCGCCTTCACGCGCCGCGAAAACGAGGTGGGCGCAGGCCTCGTGAAACTCGCAGCGCGCGAAGTGTATGGACGCGGCGGCGCTCCCCGCCGCGCCGCCTGGAGCGGAGCGGCGGGCTAAGCCCATGTCCTTCGTACTCGACGCACTGAAGTTGTCCGAACGGCGGCGGTCCCGCTTCAGCCGGCGCGTCTATGCGCACCCGCCGCGTCCGCGGCGGGCCGGGAGGATGCCCAGCTGGCTTGTTCCGATGGTCGTCTTGGCCGGCCTTGCGCTGGTTGTCGTTTTGGGATGGCGTATGACGGCGCCAGCAAGCGGGCCGACCCCTTTGCCAGCTACCGATTCGCCAGCGACTGACGAAACAGGCCGAGCGACTGCCCCGCCCGTAGCGGCGGCGGCAGTCGAGGCGCCCGCCATTGCAATGCGCGGCGCGGCGGCTGCCGAGCGCGATGAAGAACTGGGCGACTCCCAAGCCGCGCTGGCGGTGCTCGGCCCCGGCGGGTCGGCGGAGGACGCAGGGCTTTCGGAAACGCGCACCATGTCCACTCTACCCAGCGGTGTCGAGCCGTATTCGGCCTCGGAGCAGGATTCCACCGATCGCCTGCTTGCGGCGCCACCGCCCGATTGGCCGGCCTTGTCGCTGCAAATGCTGTTCTTCAGCGAAGACGGGACCCGCAGCTTCGTGCAGTTGAACGGCAAGACCTACAAGCAGGGTGAGCAGTTGGTGGAGGGGCCCAAGGTAGAGAAGATCACCCAACAGGGAGTGATGTTGGGGTACCGCGGGCAACAGGTGCTGCTGGGAGTGGAGCGATAAAAGGCATTCGCTATCTTGACGGTCGGAGAATGGCGCGCGCCATCACAGCCGGCATGCTGCAACTGCAGAACAGCCGCGCGGAGCTCGACAGGATCAACGTGTTTCCGGTAGCCGATGGCGATACCGGGCTGAACATGGCCCACACGGCACAAGCGGTCATTCTGGCGCTTGCCGAAGCGCCATCGCGCAACGCCGGTGAAACCGCACAGGCCGCGGCGCGGGGCGCTCTTTACGGAGCCCGGGGCAACTCCGGGGTCATCCTCGCACAATTTCTGCAGGGCCTGGCCGATGCCTGGGACGGAAAAGCCCGCCTCGACGCCGCGGAGGTCGCGACCGGCCTCAAGGCCGCGGCGGAATCGGCACACAACGGCCTCAGCAACCCGCGCGAAGGAACCATTCTCAGCGTCATGCGCGCCATCGGGCTTGGCGCGCTAAACATCGCGCCGGGGGGTGATCTTGCAACCCTGCTTGAGGCAGCCCGCGAGGCCGCGGAAGAAGCGGTGCGGAAAACGCCCGAGCAGCTTGATGTCCTGCGGCGGGCCGGCGTCGTGGACGCCGGCGGAGCCGGGCTTGCGCAAATCCTGGCGGGCGTTGATGAACTCGTAAAGACCGGCAAGGGCGCAGCGGCTCCAAGCCTAGCGGCTGAGGTGGGCGCGCCGACAAGCGATGCACACGCCCACGATTTGACCGAACAGTCGAAGTACCGCTATTGCACGGAGTGCATGATCTCCGGAGAAGCATTGGCGCCCGCAGCCATACGCGAGCAAATCGAGGTTTTGGGAGATTCCGTGGTCGTTGCCGGCGGAGCGCGCATCGCGCGATTGCATGTCCACACCGACCGGCCGCACGAAATATTCGCGCTGGCCCACGAGCACGGCGAGGTAAGCGGTGAAAAAGCCGACGACATGCACATACAGTTCGCGCTGCTGAACAGCTCCCGAGTGCCCATTGGCTGCGATAGCGGCGCCGACCTTCCGTCGGATTTGCTGGCTGAACTGCGTATTGCGCAAACGCCGCTTCGCATTCACCTGGGCGAACGAGGCTATCTGGACGAACTCGGGCTCCCGACGCAACGGTTGTGGCGAGCGATGGAAGACGGCGGCGAAAAAGCACACACGGCCACGCCCGCGCGCGGCGATGTGGAGCGTGCGATGGGCTTCCTGGCCGGCCATTTCGAGGATACCGTCTGGATCAGCCTGGCGGCAGCAGTGAGCGGCACCGCGGACCTGGCCCGCCGCGTGGCCACAGAGATCGAAGGCGGCCAGGTGCGGGTGGTGGATAGCGCCAACGTGTCGGTTGGGCATGGGCTGATCGTTCAACATGCCGCCGAGTGGGCGCAGAAGGGCGCCAATGCGGCCCAGATTGTGGAGGGCCTGGTACCGATATGCGTGGGCGCGAAAACCTTCGGCCTTATCGAGGATCTTTCGCATGGGGTGCGGGGTGGGCGCATTTCGCCGCGCGTGAAGCGTATCAGCGATCTGCTGGGGGTCGATGCGCTGCTGAGCGTCAGCCGCAAGGGGACCGTGAAGGGCTGCGGCGTACAACGCCGCTCCGGCGACCGGGTGGCGCGCTTCGCCCGCTACGCGCTACGCCGCTTCCCGAAAGGCCAGCCGCTGCGCATCGCCGTAGCCCACGCCAACCGACCGCAATCAGGACAGCGTCTGCTCGAGCTGCTGGCGGCCGGAATTCCCGACCTGAAATCCAGTTTCGTTACCGATCTGGGCGCCGTGGTCAGCGCCCACGCAGGTCCGGGCGCCTTGGTGGCAGCGGCCATCCCTGCGCTGCCGCTACCGTCCGCAACGCCCCGCGCGAACTAGACACCACGCTTTGCCCAGCCCGCACTGTGCCGGGCAAGGGCGCGACCCCCCGCGGGCTGCGGCCCTATTCGCGAATTCCCACGCCCTTGTGGATCAGGAACGCGCAGACCCCGAAAAGGACGAACACGAACACGCCCATCATGACGTAGGCGACGCCCAGAGACACGTCCGAGGTGCCGATCATGCCGTAGCGAAAGGCATTGATCATGTAGAGGATCGGATTGAACAGACTCAGCACGCGCCACACGCCGGGGAGCAGGTCCACGGAATAGAAGACACCGCCCAGGTAGGTAAGCGGGGTCAGAACGAAGGCCGGTATCAGCGATACATCGTCGAACTTCTTGGCGAAGATTGCGTTGATCATGCCTCCCAGCGAAAAAGTCACCGCGGTGCACAAGAGCGTGAACACGGCGATCAGCGGATAGCGCACCTCGAGGTCGGTGAAAGCCATGGCCACGAGGGTCACTATCACGCCCACGACCAGCCCGCGCAGCACGCCTCCCGCGGCATGCCCCAGCACGATGATGTAGTTCGGCAGCGGCGACACCAGCATTTCCTCCAGGTGCCGCTGAAACTTTGCGCCGAAAAATGATGAAACAACATTGCCGTAGGAATTGGTGATCACCGACATCAGGATCAAGCCCGGGGCGATGTACTGCGTGTAGTCGTAGCCGGACATGGAGCCGATGCGCTCGCGCAGTTGTCCGAAAATGATGAAGTACAGGGCCATCGTGATGGCCGGCGGCACGATGGTCTGCACCCATATGCGCACGATGCGGCGCGCTTCCTTGTATACGATCGTATACAGGCCCACGGCTTTCTCGAAGCCGCTCATGCCGCTGCTTGCTATCGGCTCAGCCATGCCACCGGGTCCACCGGCTTGCCGTTTCGGCGTAGCTCGAAATATAGGCCGGGCTCGGGGCGTCCACCGGTGCTTCCCGCGTGGGCGATCACCTGTCCCTTGCTCACCATGTCGCCCTTGTTGCCCAGCAAGCGGTCATTGTATGCGTACAGGGTCAGCACGTTCTGGCCGTGATCCAGAACCATGAGAAAACCCAGCCCCCGTACCCAGTCGGCAAACACCACCCGACCAGGGTGCGGGGCCCGCACCTCGGCGCCTTCGTCCGCCTGCAGAAGGATTCCGTCCCAGTTGGCCTGACCGCTTCCAGGGCCGGCGCCGAACGGCCGCAGAACGCGCCCGCGCAGCGGCCAGTCCAATTGGCCGCGAGCCGCGATGATTGAAGGCAGGGGCGCCGACGGGTGATCCTGGACGATTCGGTCGAGGTCCTGCACCAGCGAAGCCAGCGTGGCGGCCCGTCTTCGCAGGCGTTCGATTTCCGCGCCGGCGTCGCCGATGCGCCGATTAATCTCCCCCAGTGTTGCCCGGCGCGCGGCCACTGCCCGCTCCAGCTCACGCAACTGCTCCGCCTGGCGCTCCTGGAGCTCCGTCAGCTGCCGTTCGACGCGGCTTGACGCTCCACGCAAGGCCTGCGCCTCGGCTGCGACCTGCAGGGCATGGTCGGAGTACTCGCTCCAGGAGCGAACCAGGATTCGCGTCCATGCCAATCGCCTGTTTATGTCCGCGGCGCTACGGCCACCAAGCAGAGCCTTGAGGTCGTCCTGCGGTCCATGACGCCAGGCTCGCCGAAAAGCGGCGCGCAGCGCCTGCTGCGCTTGCCGGCGCGTCTGCGCGCTATCCTGCAGCGCATCCGCCAGCCTCACGCGCTCCGCCTGGCTGCGCTCAAGACGCTGTTGCGCTTCTCTCGCCGACTCGCGCAAACGCAGAACCCGCGTTTCCGCTTCGCGCAACTCCGCCTGTGCCTTGTGCTGCGCCTTGAGGTTGCGCTGCATGCGCAGCTCGACCGCTTCAATGCGCCCCAGCAGGTCTTCCATCTCTTCGTCCTGGGCGCGCTGTCCCGCGACAACAGCGGGAACCAGGATCAGGCAGGCAAGCAAACGCTTCACGGGCTGCTCCATGTCTGCAACCGTGAGCAACATATTAGCTTGGAGAGGGCTGCCATATCCGGCTTGGCAAGGCGGCGGCGGGATTATATCGGGCGTCGTTATAATGCCTCGCATCCCGCCTCGCGCAGGCGCCACGCGAGAGCTTAGGCAGCGCGCGTCGCCAAGCGGGGGCTGGCTGTTGGAGCAACCGCGCAACAATGCCTTCGCCGATATGGGAACTCTCGCCGATTTCGTTACCGCCCACCCCTGGCTCAGCCTGGGGCTGGTCGGCAGCGTCCTGGCCGCGCTGTTCAACGAAGTTCGACTGCGTGCCTTGGCGGTTAGCGCGCTGGCGCCCACCATGGCGGTGCAGGCGATCAACAAGGGCGCCGCGGTACTTGATCTGCGCGAGCCGAAGGCCTTCGGGCAGGGGCACATTCCAAGCGCCCGCAACATGCGCGCCGTGGATATTCCCGGGGCGCCCAAGGTCAAGTCCGGGAAGGCGGTTCTGCTGGTATGCGACAACGGGTCGGCCAGCGGGCGTCTGGCACAGGATCTGCGCAAGAACGGGTCCACGCAGGTGTTCAGCCTGAAGGGCGGGCTGTCCGCCTGGCAGCGCGACAACCTGCCCGTGGTCAGTGCGCGGAACCGCCGCAAGTAGAGCTTGCCGATACGGCCCGGGGGCCAGTTTCCGATGTTCGGGGTAATTGGCGCCGGCGCTTGGGGGACAGCGCTGGCCGTTCACCTTGCCAAGGGCGGATGGCCGGCCAAGCTCTGGGATATCGACAGCCGTCATCTGCGAAGTCTGGCGCGCGACCGGGAAAACCGGCGCTATCTTGCGGGCATTCCGCTGCCCGATGCCGTGCGGCCGGTAGAGAAAATCGAGACCGCCGCGGAGGGCGCCGACTGCATACTGATCGTGACCCCCAGCTCGGTCTTGCGCGACACCTTTCGCGTGCTCAAGCCCCTGCTGCGAGACGGCGTTCGGCTTTGCTGCGCATCCAAGGGCCTGGAGGTGCAAAGCGGTCTGCTCGCACACCAGGTGGCGGAAGAAGAGCTGGGGCCCGGCTTCCCGCTAGCAGTGCTGTCGGGCCCGACCTTCGCGGCGGAGGTGGCGGCAGGCAAACCGGCTGCCATTACCGTGGCGGCACGAGAGCCGGCGCTGGCGCGGTGGCTGGCCAAACGGGTCAACTCGGGAGCGTTGCGCGCCTATGTTTCCGGCGACCTGATCGGGGCGGAAGTGGGTGGCGCCACCAAGAACGTGATAGCCATCGCCGCGGGGATTTCCGATGGCCTGGGCTACGGCGCCAATGCGCGGGCCGCGCTCCTTTGCCGGGGACTGGCCGAGATCGCGCGGCTCGGTGGCGCCTTGGGCGCGCAACCGGCCAGCTTTATGGGCCTGGCTGGCCTCGGCGACCTGGCCCTTACCTGTTCCGACGACCAATCGCGCAATCGCCGCCTGGGATTGTCGGTGGCGCGTGGCACGGCCGTCAAGCAAGCCTTGCAGGAGCTTGGCCAGGTAGCGGAAGGTTTCCATGCCGCCGAGGCCGTGCATCGCCTGGCCGGCCGCCTGGCGATGGAGCTGCCCATATCCGAGCAGGTGTATCAAGTGCTGCATCGCGGCCGTGACCCGAGCCAGGTGCTGGGCGCGTTGCTGAGCAGACCGCTCAAGGACGAGAACGGAGTCGCGCCGGCCCGATGAGCAAATCGCCTCTGGTCGTGGACTTTTGCGGCCTCAAGCTGCAATCGCCGATCGTGTTGCTGTCGGGCTGCGTGGGTTTCGGCGACGAGTACACGCGGGTCGAAGGTTTCTCGAATGCCGACGCCGGCGCAATCGTCTGCAAGGGCACGACGCTGGCTCCGAGACTGGGCAACCGGGGGCACCGGCTGTGGGAGACAGCCGGCGGTATGCTCAACGCCATCGGCCTGCAGAACCCCGGCGTGGACGCCGTGGTGCGCGACATCGCGCCAAAGCTCGACTACACCGAAACCTGTTGGTTCGCCAATATCTGCGGCAGCACGGTGGAGGAATATGCCGAGGTTACCCGGCGCTTCGACGACACGCCCATGCAGGGCATGGAAATCAATATCTCCTGTCCCAATGTGCGCGAAGGCGGCGTGGCGTTCGGCAACGACCCGGACATGTCGGCACGCGTCGTGGCGGCCTGCCGGGCCGCCACCTCCAAGCCGCTGATCGCGAAACTTTCGCCCAACCAGACCGACATCGCTGAGAATGCGCGCCGCTGCCTGGAAGCGGGCGCCGACGGGCTGGCCGTAATAAACACGCTGATGGGTATGGCGATTGATGCGCAGAGCCGCCGGCCGGTCATCGGCAACGTGCAGGGCGGGCTCTCGGGCCCGGCCATCAAGCCGCTGGCTCTGCTGAAGGTGTATCAGACCTACCAGGTGGCGCGGAAATACGGCGCACCCATCATCGGCCAGGGCGGTGTGATGAACGCCGCCGACGCCATCGAGTTTCTGCTGGCCGGCGCCACTGCCGTGGGCGTCGGCACTGCGCTGTTCTACGATCCGCTGATCTGCCGGAAAATCAACGCCGGCATAGCCGATTACCTCAACGAACACAACATCGCAAGCGTGGCCGATCTCACCGGTGCCTTGCGGCTGGACTCCGATCTTGAGGACAGTCCGGTGTCCGGCTAGCAACCGCGCACACCTATAATCGAATGATCTGCGCAGCGCGGATATAGGAGGCCAGCACCATGACAAGAACGCACTTGGGAGCCACGCTGGCAGGCCTTGCTTTAGCGATTTGCGCTCAGCCGGTTCCAGGCGGTGAAGCCTATGTGTCCTTGGGCCTGGGCCTTGCATCGGACGATATCGATGTGAGCGCCATGGGCGTCAATCATCCAACCCGCTGCGACCGGCTCCTCTACGCGAACCCGTCCTCCGCGCCAACTGACGCCGCCTGCACGGATACAACACCCCGGCGCCTGGTCGGCGATGCATTCGATCTGGGGGCCGCCATGGCCGGGGGACTCAGCCTCGGCTATAGCTGGGAACGGTTGCGCCTTGAAGCGGAGTTTTTCGGACGCTCGCACGATGGAGAGACGCTCCCCGCCATCGCCGACAGCGGGAATGTAGCTTTGCAGGACAAGAATTCCGAGTGGAGCGCCGATGCACCGCCGTATTACCGGATCTCCAACTTCAAGTCGCGTCAACTGTTCGTCAATGCCTATTACGCTTTCGACACGGAGTCGGCCTGGAGGCCTTTTGTCGGTGTGGGCGTGGGAGTCGCGCGTTTCGACACCGCCTTTGCCGCGTCCTATCTGCGCCGCACCGTGGCCGAGGGCTATGTGGCGGCGGTAGGCGGAAACCCCCTGCAACCCGAAGAGTGGCAGATCGCGGCGGCAGGGACCACCAGCAGCCTGGACACGGAATTGAGCGACGAGGTTTTCGGCTACCGGATTGCCGCCGGTTTGGAGCGGGACCTGGTGGACAAGGCGCGGGCTTTCGTCATGCTGCGCTGGAGCGCCTTTGGCGACATGCGCGAAAGCGCCGTCTGGTCAACGATACGCAGCCACGCCCCGGTGCAGGCCGACGGCGCCACGCCATTCACCAGCGAGCAGGCTTTGGAGAATATCGGCGGGCTGACCGCCAGCGTGGGAATCCGCTACGGCTTCTAGCGCGCGTATTGCGCAAGTGCCTGGAAACCCAAGAGCGCAAGCTCGCAGCGAAGCGTATTTCTCCGCAAGCCACTCTCGCGGCGTTGACTGCTGCAGCCAGTTAATTTCCAAGCGTTGAGGAAATCGCCGGCTCCCGCTTGAAGAAGCGGACTTCCTCGCTTGCAGCAAGCTCTCTGCCTTGCGCGTCCAGAAGTCGCGCCTGCAGCCGCCGTTCGCCGCGCCATACCTCGTTGAGCTGCAGGACCGGCGGTTCGCCCTGCCAGGATACTTCCGCGCCGTCCAGACGGATGGATATGCGCACATCGTCTTCCACGGCGCCCGTCACGATCAACCGGACTTCGAGCTCACCGCCGGCGCCCCAGACGGTATCGCCGTCGGCGGGGTAGGCAACTTCAAGGGCCGGCAAAGGGCGTGAGGCGACCGGCTGAGACGCGGACGCATCCTGAGCGGCTGGCAGTTCCGCATCCGCCACCGAGGCCCCCAGCCACCTCGGCACAGCAGGCGCCTGCAAACGAACCGCGCCGGCAAAGGGCCGGTCGGCATACCGCACTCGGCCCTCGCCGTCCATGTGCCGCCAGACTTCCTGACTGCGCGCCTCACCAAGCAGCGCAAGCAGGATGACGAGCCCGCTCCAGCGCCCTGTTGTCATCGTCCCTCCTGGACGCAAGCCGCAGATGTTCCCCTATAGCGCCTAGAGGCTGTAGTACATCTCGAACTCGACCGGGTGCGTGGTCGCGCGCAGGCGCGTGCACTCCGCTTCCTTGAGCTCCATGTAGCCTTCCAGCAGATCTTGCGTGAAGACGTCGCCGGCCAGGAGGAATTCGTTATCGGCGCGCAGCGCATCAAGCGCCTCTTCAAGCGAAAACGCAACCGTGGGCAGCCCGGCTTCCTCCTCGGGCGGCAGGTCGTAGAGATCCTTGTCCACTGGATCGCCGGGATGGATCTTGTTGAGGATGCCATCAATGCCGGCCATCAGCATGGCCGAGAAAGCCAGGTAGGGATTCGCCATGCTGTCTGGGAAGCGCACCTCGATGCGCCGCGCCCGCGAGTCGGCAACGAAGGGAATGCGTACGGCCGCAGAGCGATTACGCGCCGAATAAGCCAGCAAGGTGGGCGCCTCGAAGCCCTTCACCAGCCGCTTGTAGCTGTTGGTGGCCGGGTTGGTAAAGGCGTTCAGGGCCCGCGCGTGCTTCAGAATGCCGCCGATATAGTGCATGCCGACCTCGGAAAGGCCGCCATAACCGTCGCCGGTAAAGATGTTGTTGCCGCCCTTGGTTATCGACTGATGCACATGCATGCCGTTGCCGTTATCGCCGACCAGGGGTTTGGGCATGAACGTGGCGGTCTTGCCGAACTGATGAGCCGTCTGCATTACGGCGTATTTGAGAATCTGCACCTCGTCGGCCTTGCGCGTGAGGCTGTTGAAGCGCACGCCGATCTCGCCCTGGCCTGCGGTGGCCACCTCGTGGTGATGCACTTCAACCGGCAGACCGAAATCCATGAGCGCCAGGCAGATGGTCGAGCGAATGTCCTGCAGCGAATCTACCGGCGGTACCGGGAAGTAGCCGCCCTTCACGCCGGGCCGGTGGCCGTAATTGCCCTCTTCGTATTCGCGGGTGGAATTCCAGGCTCCCTCGATCGAATCCACATGGTACGAAGCACTCTCCAGGGAACTGCCGAAACGCACGTCGTCGAAGATGAAAAACTCGTTTTCCGGCCCGAAATAGGCATCTTCGCCAATGCCGGTCGAACGCAGGTATTCCAGCGCCCGCTTGGAAGTAAGCCTCGGACAGCGCGCATAAGCCTGCATGGTTACCGGCTCATAGACATCGCAGCGCAACAGCAGGGTGGTGTCTTCGGCGAACTGGTCCAGCACCGCGCTGTCGGCCTCGGGCATCAATACCATGTCCGACTCGTCGATTCCGCGCCAGCCGGCGATGGAAGAGCCGTCGAACATCTTTCCTGAAGCGAAGAATTCCTCGTCGATAACTTGCGAAGGCACGCTCACGTGCTGTTCCTTGCCACGGGTATCGGTGAAGCGCAGGTCAACGAACCTCACGCCCTTTTCCTCTATCAAGCTCAGTACTTCGGATACATCCATTGCAGCAGGCCCTCTAACGCCGGTTGAATTCTGGATGGAGGCGGAAGAAAGCTTCGCGCCGCTCGACCGTGCCCACACCCGCCCTGCGCAATCGTTGCGTTAGCTAGAGCTATCAGGGGGGGCAGAGTTAAAACGGCGGCGGCTACTCCCTTCCGCGGCACGGTGCGCTATTGTATCGGGACCTGGGGAGCAAGTCCATAGTTTGGGTGTTTGTTTGCCTGCCCAAACTGCGTTATCTGGAAGTCGGGAGCACAACATGAACCACCAATCTGAGCAACATGAAATCTGGAAGGTCATTGAGGGCGTCTTTGACGCTTTCGAAGGTCGCGATCCGGGCGGCATCGAGGACGCGCTGCACGACGACTGCACTCTCTGGGACCTGTTCGAACCGGAACTAATCGCCGGCAAGGCCGAGCGCGAAGCCTTTCACGAACGCGACAAAGCCCAATCGATGGCCCGCGGCCCTCTGAGCATTGCCATTGAACCTCTGAAGCTCGACATCTACGGCCAGGTGGCGGTGGCGCGCTACTGGCTGAAGTTCGATTACCAGCCGCCCAACGCCACTGCGGGCCGCGTACGCATCACCGATGTGCTGCTGCGCGCGCCGGAAGGCTGGCAGATCGTGCATCACCACGAGGGCATGGCGCCGGCGGGTGCGCCGCCGATTTCCGGGACAGCACACTAGCCCAGTGGGCCTATATCATTGTTGCGTTGCGGCTTACCTCGCTGCCACCGGAGGATTGCATGACCCAAGAATTTTCGCGAACGCCGCCAAGCGGCTCTGAAGCGCCGGGCCGCCTTTCACGGCGAGCCATGCTCGGCGGGCTGGGCGCCTTGGGGCTGGGAGGCGCCCTGAGCATCGAGGCCGCGCACGCCGCGAGCGGCGGTATTTTCCCCGAGGCCGATGACAAGGATGCCTGGCTCAAGTCCTGGATGCGTATGCAGGCCAGTTTCGAAGAGCAGGATTCTCCCTGGTGGTATATGGGCCGCATTTACGCGCAAATCGGGGAATCCGAGCCCCGGCACATACTGGACCTGGAGGGCACGGAAATTTACTGGGCCCGACCACTGGGAGACGGACAGTTTTCGATCAGCAGCCGCACGCTCACGTTCTTCAAGGACCCGGCCACTGGCGAAATGCTCGATGAATTCGCTAATCCCTACACCGGCGAGAACATACCGGTGCGGCCCAATATCCTGGGCGGCCGCGACGGCGCCCGCTACAGCAACGAGGGCATGACGTTTTCAGAGCGGATCGATCCGAGCGGGCAGCTACGGCGCTGGAACTGGCAATGGACCCACTCGGGCCGGCATGTGTGGCTCATGGCCAGCCGCGGAATGCAGCACATGCCGCAGCCATGGCTGGAGGCGTTCACGATGTTCTGTCTGGCCGACGACTTCGCGGATTCATCCATCAGCAGCCTGCGCAGCAGCTTCTCGTCCACCTACTTCTCGCCATGGCTGCACTGGATGGGCATGGAGGGGCGCGAGGGGCACCTCATCTGGCATTCCTCGGGCTGCAAGCTCGAATCGGTGGACGAAGTCTCCGAAGCCTACCGGGAACGCGCGGACCGGCTGTTTCCCGGCAAGCTCACGGCCAATCCCGACTCCTTCGATTAGGTCCTGTTAACGGCGGCAACGACACCAGGGCGCGGCTTCGAGACGCAGCGCGGACCGGCGAGAGATGGGGACCAAGCTCGGCATAGTGGACGCGGCCGCCTATGTGCCTTGCCTGCGCCTGCAGCGCGAGGCCATTTTCGCCGCCAATGCCTGGGCCAATCCGGCGCTCCAAGCTTTGGCGCGCGGCACGCGCAGCATGTGCAACTGGGACGAGGACAGCATAACCATGGGCGTGGAAGCGGCGCGGCGTTGCATGAGCGGGCGAGCCAGGGAGAATGTTCGGCGCCTGTATTTCGCGTCCACCACGCCGCCCTTCGCCGAGCGACAGAGCGCCACCGTGGCCGGCGAAGCCTTGAATCTGTCCGAGAAACTTGCGGCGCTCGACCTCGGCAACTCTCGCAATGCGGGCCTGCAGGCTTTGTGCGAAGCGGCCGGTGGAAGCCGGCAAACACTGGTGGTGGCGGCTGACGCGCGGCGCGCTAAGCCGGCCAGCGTGCAGGAACTGCAGTACGGTCATGGGGCGGCCGCCATGCTGCTGGGGAACGAGAATCTCATTGCCGAAGTGCTCGGCGAGTTCCGCCTTTCGCGCGATTTCGTGGACCAGTTTCGAGGCAGTGGCGAGGCGTTCGATTATCGCTGGGAAGAACGCTGGGTCCGCGACCGCGGCTACCGTTCGGTGCTCCCGGCGCTGGTTCGGGGTGTGCTCAAACAGAGCCGCGTGGCCCCCGGCCAATTGGCGCGGGCGGTGCTTCCTGCCGCACCGCCGCGCATGACCGCGGCGTTCGCCAAGGGCCTGGGCCTTCCCGCCGAAGCGGTGCAGGACGGGCGGCTGGGCGATGTGGGCGACACGGGCGCGCCACATCCCTTGTTGCTGACCATCGATGCGTTGGCGCAGGCCGCGCCCGGGGAACTCATCCTGGTGGTGGGTTTCGGGCAGGGCGGTGCCGCGCTGCTGCTTCGAGCCACGGAGGAGCTCCCCGCATGGCAACAGCGCAACGCGCAGCGGGCAGCGCTGTCACCTCCTCGCCCGGAAAGCGCCTATACCAAGTACCTGAGCTTCAGCGGACTGCTGCCCATGGACTTCGGCATGCGCGCCGAGGCTGACGTCAAGACGCAGCTCAGCAGCTTCGACCGCCACCGCAGCGAACTTACGGGTTTCGTGGGCGGGCGCTGCCCGCGCTGCAACACCGTGCAGTTCCCGAGCAGCAGGAGATGCGTAAATCCGCAATGCAACGCCGAGGGGGAGCAGGAAGCGGTGCTGCTGGCGGACGAGCCGGGCGAAGTGTCTTCCTTCACCCAGGACTGGCTGGCCTACACGCCGCATCCGCCGCTGCAATACGGCCTTGCCGCCATCGGGGAAGGTGCGCGGGTGCTAATGGAATTTACCGAGTGCCCTCTGGAGCGGATGCGAGTCGGGCTGAAATTGCGCTTCGTCTTTCGCATTCACGCGATAGACTCGCAGCGGGGCTACCGGCGGTATTTCTGGAAGGGCGCCCCGGCCAGCGCCGAGGAGGCAGACGGATGACGGGCATTTGCGACAAAGTGGCGATCGTGGGCATGGGCTGCTCGCAATTCGGCGAGCGCTGGGACTGCGACGCCGAAGACTTGATGTTGGAAGCGTTTCGCGAAGCCTCCGAAGACGCGGGCTTGGGCGCCGATGATCTCGACGCCGCCTGGTTCGGCTGTTACTTCGATGAGGCCAGCGTGGGCAAGTCGGCCCTGCCGCTGGCCAACGCGCTGCGCCTCAAGAACATCCCGGTGACGCGCGTCGAGAACATGTGCGCAACCGGCACCGAAGCGCTGCGGGGCGCCGTCTACGCGGTCGCCGCCGGCGCCTGCGATGTTGCGTTGGCGCTGGGCGTCGAGAAACTAAAGGACACGGGCTATGGCGGCCTGCCGGTGGGCACGCCAGGCGCCTTTACCGAACAATGGCGGCCCAACACCAGCTCGCCCGGCTCCTTCGCTCAGCTTGCCTCGGCTTACCAGGCCCAGCACCGTGTGCCCGGCAAAGACCTCAAGCGCGCCATGGCCCACGTGTCCTGGAAGAGCCATCGCAACGGAGCGATAAACCCCAAGGCGCATCTGCGCAAAGCCGTGGACATCGACACGATCCTCGGCGCACCCATGGTGGCCGAACCGCTGGGGCTGTTCGATTGCTGCGGCGTGAGCGACGGCGCCGCCTGCGCTATCGTCACACGGCCCGAAATCGCCCGAGATATGGGCAAGACCGAGTTCGTTACCGTCAAGGCTTTGCAGCTTGCAGTCAGCAATGGCTCGGAGGCCGGCCACCAAGCCTGGGACGGCAGTTACATCCACTGCGGCCGGCTGGCCGGGCAGCGGGCCTTGGCCGAGGCGGGCATCCGCAGCGCCCGCGACGAGATCGACTTCATTGAAGTACACGACTGTTTCTCGATCACCGAACTGGTCACGATGGAAGACTTGGGCTTCGCCGACGAGGGCCAGGGCTGGCGGGCGGTTCTCGATGGCGCTTTCGACCGCGAAGGCACAACCCCCTGTCAGATCGACGGTGGGCTGAAGTGTTTCGGGCATCCTATCGGAGCGTCCGGCCTGCGCATGGCCTACGAGGTTTATCTGCAGTTGCTGGGCCGGGCAGAGGCTCGGCAGCTACCATCGCCGGCCTTGGGCCTTACGCACAACCTGGGGGGCGAGCCGGCCCGCTGCGTGGTAAGCGTGGCCGTGTTCGGCCGCACCGACTGAAACTCGGAGCGGAGCGCCCCAAACCGTGTCCAGGGAGCGCCGGCGGCCCGCCGACTTCCAGACTCTGATCTTTCGCCTGGAAACGTTCTGGGCGCGTCACGGCTGCGCTATCGTCCAGCCACTGGATCAGCCCGTGGGGGCAGGCACATTTCATCCCGCCACCTTTCTGCGCGCGCTGGGCCCCGAGCCCTGGAGCAGTGCCTATGTGCAGCCCAGCCGGCGGCCCACCGACGGCCGTTACGGCAACAATCCCTTCCGGCTTCAGCACTACTACCAGTTTCAGGTGATCATGAAGCCTTCGCCCGAAAAGTTTCAGGACTGGTACCTGGACTCCCTTCGCCATATAGGAATCGATGTGCACAGCGAGGATGTGCGATTTGTGGAAGACAACTGGGAGTCGCCGTCGCTTGGGGCCTGGGGCCTGGGTTGGGAAGTGTGGTTGAACGGCATGGAGATTACGCAGTTCACGTATTTCCAGCAGGTGGGCGGGTTGGACTGCCGACCGGTAACCGGCGAGATCACCTACGGGCTGGAGCGGCTCGCCATGTACTTGCAGGGCGTGGACAGTGTCTTCGACCTGTTGTGGACGCAAAGGGGCCGGCCGGTGAGCTACCGCGAGGTATATCACCAAAACGAAGTGGAAATGTCGAAATTCAACTTCCAATTTGCCGACGCCGATTTGCTCTTCAAGCGCTTCGACGACTGTGAGCGGCAGTGCGAGCGGCTGAACAGCGCCGAGCTGCCATTGCCCGCCTACGAACAGGTGCTGGAGGCCTCGCACACCTTCAACCTGCTTGACGCCAGACGCGCCATTTCTACCAGCGAGCGGCAACGCTATATTCTGCGAGTGCGCGACATGGCAAGCGCGGTTGCCCGAAACTACGTGGCGGCGCGCGAGGCGATGGATTTCCCGCTGCTGCGAAACAAGACGGCGGCGCATAGCGCTAACGGGCTCTGATGCACGGATGAGGGTTTCCGATTTCCTGGTCGAGATCGGCGTGGAGGAGCTGCCGCCGAAAAGCCTGCCGGCTTTGGAACGCAGCTTTCGCGAGGCTTTTGCTGAGGGCCTGGAACAGGCCGGGCTGGCGTACGAGAGTGTGGAATCCTTTGCCGCGCCGCGCCGCCTTGCCCTGTTGGCGCGCAAACTGGCGGCGCGGCAGCCGGCTCAAGTCGTGGAAAGGCGCGGGCCGCCGCTGACGGCTGCCCGCGATGCGCAGGGTCAATGGAGCCGCGCTGCCGAAGCCTTTGCCCGCTCCTGCGGGTGCCGCCCGCAGGACTTGGACACCCTGCGCACCGAGAAGGGCGCGTGGCTGGCTTTCCGCGAGACCCGCGCCGGCCGCCCAGCCGCCGCGCTGCTGCCGGAAATTGTGACCGACGCGCTCAAGCGCCTGCCGATAGCGCGAGCCATGCGCTGGGGCGAGGGCGAGGTGGAATTCATACGCCCGGTGCATTGGGTGGTGATGCTGCGCGGCAAGACAGTGGTGCCGGCGAGAATTCTTGGCCGTCGCAGCGGGCGCGTGAGCCAGGGCCATCGGTTTATGGGCAAGAAGCGGGTAAGCCTGAAGGCGGCGCAAGACTATGCCGCGGCGTTGCGCCAGGAAGGCAAGGTAATGGCCGATTTTGCCGCCCGGCGCGCCACCATGCTCGACCTGGCCCGTAAGCAGGCCGCGGGCTTGGGGGGCAAGCTGGTCAGCAATCCCGCCCTGGAGGATGAGATTACCGGCTTGGTGGAATGGCCGGTGGCTCTGCGCGGCAGCATCGAGAGGCGTTTTCTGGAGTTGCCTGACGCGGCCATCATCGCGACCCTGCAAGAACACCTGCGATTTTTCCCGGTGCGGGGAGCGTCCGGGGGCTTGCTGGCGGGATTCGTGCTGATCAGCAACCTTGAAAGCCGGCAGCCGGAGTCAATCGCCGCGGGAGCGGAGCGCGTGGTGCGAGCCCGGCTCAACGACGCGGACTTCTTCTATCGACGCGACTGCGGGGAGACTCTGGCCAGCCGCCTTCCCGGCCTGGATGCGGTGCGCTACCAGGACCGCCTGGGGTCTCTGGGCGACCGAGCCGGACGTCTGGCAGCGCTGGCGGAGGACCTGGCGCCGGCGACCGGCGCAGAAACGGCGGCAGCGCGCCGCGCCGCACTGCTATGCAAGACCGACCTGCTGACCGGGATGGTCGGCGAATTCCCCGGCCTTCAGGGCACCATGGGCGAACACTACGCCAGAAAGGAAGGCGAAGACGAAACAGTCTGCGTTGCCATCGGTGAGCACTATTCGCCGCGCTTGGCCGGCGACCCTATTCCGGCCAGCGCCGCGGGCCGAGCAGTAGCGCTGGCCGACCGCCTGGACAGCCTTGCGGGGCTTTTCGCCACCGGCAAGCGGCCGAAGGGCGCCAGCGACCCCTTTGGCCAGCGGCGCGCGGCGCTGGGCGTGCTGCGTATTTGCATCGAGGGCTCCGTAAGCCTGGATCTTCCGCACATTCTGGAGCAGGCCATGTCTCGGCAGCCGCTGGAAATCCCCGACGAGCGCGAAGCCGCAGAGCAGGTGCATGCCTTCATGCTGGACCGGCTGAAAGCCTGGTACCTGGAGGGCCTGCACCCCGAAGCCTCCGATATGGTCGTCACTGCGGAACGGTTTGCCGCGGTGCGAGCCCGCAATCCGTCCTGCCCGCTTGATTTCCACCGCCGTCTCAAAGCCCTGCACGGATTTCTGGGGCGCGATGCGGCGGACGACCTGGCCGCCGCGAACAAGCGTATCGCCAACATCCTGCGCTCGGCGGACACCGACGCCGGCGATGTGGAAGCGGGTCTGTTGCGCGACGCGGAGGAGTCGGCGTTGCACTCCGCTTTCCTGCACCTGCTGCCGCAATTCCGCGGACAGTTGAAAGCGAGAGACTACGCAGGCGCTCTGGATTCGCTCTGTACTCTCGGCGAGCCGCTTTCCGGCTTCTTCGACCATGTGCTGGTAATGAGCGAGGAGCCTGATCTACGTCGCAATCGGCTTGCGCTGCTGGCAGGAATCCGCAACACGCTATTGCAGGTAGCCGACCTCTCGCTCCTGCCCGGCCGCAGATAGCCCTGGCCGTCATGTTTGCAGCGCTGCGGAGTGGGCCCGGTTGAAACGGCGGCTGGTCATTCTCGACCGCGACGGCGTGATCAACGAGGAGCGGGAAGACTACATCCGCAGCGTGGAGCAGTGGCGGCCACTGCCGGGCAGCCTTGAGGCAATAGCCCGTCTTCACCAGGCAGGACTGGCGATAGCTGTGGCCACCAATCAGTCAGGCGTGGGCCGGGGGCTGATGACCCTGGCGGCCCTCCAGGCGATTCACGACCGCATGTGCCAGGAGATTCGCGCAGCCGGTGGCGAGTTGGCCGGGATTTTCTTTTGTCCGCATGCGCCAACCGACGGCTGCGGGTGCCGCAAGCCGGCGCCCGGGCTGCTCGCTCAGATCGAAAGGAAACTGATGCTGGCGGTGGCGGGCGAGTACATGGTGGGTGATTCCCTGCGCGACCTGCAGGCCGCCAAGGCCGCCGGCGCGCGGCCGGCGCTGGTGCGCACGGGCTTCGGCCGCGCCACCGAGCGGCAGCTCGAGGATGCCGCCGGAACGCGGGTCTTCGACAATCTGGCGACCTTCACGGACTGGTTGCTGGAGACCCGTTGATGGCCCGACTCAGGGGCTGGCTTTTTTCCGCCCTGCTGGTGGTCAACACCTTCGCCGGCAGTCTTTGGGCCATCGCGCTCTGGCCGCTGCCGCACCGGGCGCGCTATTTCTTCGCGGTGCGCTGCTGGGCCCTGGCCAACCTGTGGCTGTTGCGCGTGATCTGCGGCGTGCACTGGAAGGTTCGAGGCGCCAGTCACCTGCCGGCCACACCCAGCGTAGTGCTGATGAAACATTCCTCGGCATTCGACATCATCGTTCAGGCCGTGCTGTTTCCGCGGCAGGTCTGGCTTCTGAAGCGCGAGTTGTTATTCGTGCCTGTTTTCGGTTGGGCGCTGGCGGCGGTGGGCTGCGTGGGCGTGGACCGCTCACAGGGCGCGCGCGCTATCCGGCAGGTAGTGCGCGCCTGCAAGGCGCGCATTGACCAGGGCCTTTGGGTAATGGTTTTTCCGGAGGGCACCCGCGTAGCTCCGGGCGAAACCGGACATTACGCACCCGGCGGCGCCATGATCGCCTCCGCCGCGCGCTGCCCCGCGGTGCCGGTGGCGCACAACGCAGGGGATCATTGGCCCCGGCGCAGCGCCAGGAAAACGCCTGGAACCATCCGCATAGCGATCGGGCCGCCGCTCGATACCCAGGGCGTCAGCGCGCGCCAGATCACCCGCAGCGCCAAAGATTGGATTGAAGAAGAAACAAGAACGATAAGAGAATATACGCGCATATAAGCACATGATGGCTTCTCTTATTGACTTAAGCGCAACGGTGCAAGAGGGCGTGCGAAAATGAGAGGCCGTTACCCCGGATAGCGCACCATTTTCGGGACCTCCGGGCGACAGATGGCGTGACTAGCGCATACTCACAAGCCAAACCTCAGCCATGCCCGCAGCAATTCAGTCCATGCCCGTCTGGAGCCTCCGCGTTCGATTGCTTTTTGATCTTTATGATGTAAACATATACGTAATGCGTAACGAAAACGAGAGGGTTATTGAACATCAGTTTCCGCAAAAAAAAGCTTGCGAAGACATTCAATTCAGCCAAGGCACTCAGGAGAGCGTACGGGGTTCGGATGGCCGACACGATCATGAATCGTCTTGCCGTCTTGAATGCCGCCCCTACGTTGGCACTCGTGCCCACAACACGGCCGGAGCGGCGGCACCAACTGCGGGGCAGACGATACGAGCAGTTCGCCGTCGATCTTGTCCACCCGTACCGTCTCGTTTTCGAAGCAGCTCATGACCCCGTCGCCCGCAAGGAAGACGGTGGAATTGATGTTGAACAGGTGACAGCGATCATCATCGTAGAGGTAGTCGACTATCACTGATGAAGGGGAAAATTATGGCGACAGTTACCAATCAGTTTCGGCCGGACTACACCGTGCCGCCAGGGCGAATCCTTCAGGAGCGGTTGGGCGCGGAGAGCATCTCGCATGCCGAGTTCGCTCGGCGCTGTGGCCGCTCTGCCAAGCTCATCAGTGAGATCATCGCCGGGAAAGCCCCGCTTGAGCCGTCGACAGCGCTTCAGTTCGAAAAGGTACTGGGCGTGGATGCAAGCGTCTGGCTTGGCCTTGAGACGGACTACCAACTCCATCGGGCGAGAGAGAAGGAAACCTCGCAAATCGCCCGATCTGTCGAATGGGCGGGTGCATTTCCAATTAAGGAACTCGTCAAACGTGGCGCAATCCTTGCGCCACGTTCCGAGTCGGACGCCCTCTCAAAGCTCCTGACCTTCTTTCGTGTCGGCTCGATCAAGGCTTGGCAGTTGAGATATGGCAAGGAGAACGCAGCATATCGCCACTCGCCCAGCTTCAAAAGCGATGAAGTTGCATTGGCGACATGGCTCCGCCTTGGAGAGATCCAGGCGGACGAGCAGGAGTGTAGCGAATATAACGAGACCGAATTCAAGCGCGCGCTGCGGGAAATCCGCCACTGCACCCGTGCACCAATCGAAGAATCTGTGTCCCACGTTCGGCAACTCTGCAATCGGTCCGGCGTTGCCCTTGCTCTGATAAAGCCATTGCCCAAGACAGCGCTCAGCGGCGCAGCCAAATGGTTGACTCCCAGAAAGGCGCTAATCCAGTTGAGTGCTCGCCACAATACTGATGATCACCTGTGGTTCAGCTTCTATCATGAGGCAGCACACATTCTTCTGCACAGCAAGAAGAACGTATTTGTCGATGACATGAAACAGGGAAATTCGAAAATCGAAATCGAAGCGGACGACTGGGCGGCCAAGATGCTGGTCCCACGGAGCCAGTGGAAGAGGTTTGTAACGAGCAACTTTCGTAGCAGGAGGGCAGTATGTGCGTTCGCCGAGGAATTGGGAATCGCACCTGGGATCGTCGTCGGGATGCTCCAGCACCAGGGCCTCCTTCCTTGGAGTCACTTAAACGGCCTAAAAGTCCGTTACCGGTGGAAAGATGACTAGCGGTTTCCACGCCTTTAGGACGAGGCACTGAGTGCGTAAACCGCTGAAGTGTGCAGCCCGTGTTGCGAATCCTTTTTGCGTTATATGTCGAGGTTGACTACGTTCAAGGCGTTGTCTTCGATGAACGCCCGGCGGGGCTCGACCTTCTCGCCCATGAGCGTGGCGAACAGCTTGCTGGTGGCGCTGGTTTCGTATTCGCTCACAAGTTCCACGCGCATCAGGCGGCGCGTGTCGGGATTCACCGTCGTTTCCCAGAGCTGCGCGGCGTTCATTTCGCCCAAGCCCTTGTAGCGCTGCAGAGTAACGCCACGGCGTCCTTGCTCCATGAGCCAATCAAGCGCCGGGCCGAACAGCGCAGCGTCATGGCTCGCGGAACCGCGGCGTGCCTGGGCTCCTTCGCCCATCAACGCGCTTAATTCCTGTGCCAGCGCGCGCACCGAGTGGTATTCCGGCGTCGTAAAAAGGGCGAACGGCAGCGCGCTTTCCTCTCCCACGGCATTTTCGGTGCGGACCACCGAGAAAGCGGTGGGGGACCCGCCGTTGCTTTGCACGGAAACATCCCACTTAACCTCGGGGTCCAGCTTGCCAAGGCAGGCCTGGAGCCCGGCGCCCCATTCCGCCATGTAGCCCGGGTCGTCCTGGCGCGCCAAATCCACCGGCGCCAGCTCAAGAAGACAGGCCAACACGCTTTCCTGCGCTCTTCCCCGCAGTCCCTCTAGGGAACGCCGCGCCTTGAGCACGCGTTCGGCCAGGCTACGCAAGTCGTCGCCGGCAATTTCCACAGCCCCGCCATTCACGCCGACGCTGGCCTCTTTCAACGCCGCTCCCAGCGTCCAATCGCGCAATTCCTGATCGTCCTTGAGATATTCCTCCTTGCGCCCGCGCGTGACCTTGTAAAGAGGCGGCTGGGCGATGTAAACGTGCCCCTGCTCAATCAGCGCCGGCATATAGCGGAAGAAGAATGTCAGCAGCAGCGTGCGGATATGCGAGCCGTCCACATCGGCGTCCGTCATGATGATTACGCGCTCGTAACGCAGCTTTTCTGCGTCGAAGCTGTCTTCTTCGCGCCCCACGCCGCAGCCCAGGGCGGCTATCAGCGTTGCTACTTCGTCCGAAGACAGCATCTTGTCGATGCGGGCCTTTTCGACGTTCAAAATCTTGCCGCGCAAGGGCAGCACGGCCTGCGTGCGTCGATCACGCGCCTGCTTGGCCGAGCCGCCGGCGGAATCGCCCTCTACCAGGAATATTTCCCGCTTTCGCGGGTCCTTCTCCTGGCAATCGGCCAGCTTGCCTGGAAGGCCGCCGACATCGCTCTTGCGGCGCGCAATATCGCGCGCCTTGCGCGCCGCCTCGCGGGCAGTGGCCGCGTCCACGATCTTGTCGATGATCGCTCGGGCCTGTTTCGGGTTTTCCAGCAGGAATTCGCGCAGCGCCTCGGCCACGGTCCGCTCCACCGCCGTCTTGGCTTCCGAAGAAACGAGCCGCTCCTTGGTTTGCGAGGAAAACTTCGGGTCGCGCATCTTCACCGACACCACGGCGGTAAGCCCTTCGCGCACATCCTCGCCGCGCAAGCTCAGGTTCTTGGCGCGGCTGCCGCCGTGCTGCTCGAGATAGTTGTTCAGGGTGCGCGTCAGGGCTGTGCGAAAACCTTCCTGATGCGTGCCACCGTGGGTCTGAGGAATGTTGTTGGTGAAAAAAGTGCTGTGCTCGTGGTATCCCGCATTCCATTGCATGGAGGCCTCGATTTCGAGCTCCACGGACAAGTCCTTGCCTTCTCCGTTTCCTTCCGTATCGTCCTTTCGCGCGGATTCCACTGCCTGCTCGCGTTTCACGTGGAACACTTGCGAGTGCAGGGGCTCGCGCGATTCATTCAGCCACTGAACGAACTCGCGGATTCCTCCTTCCGCGTGAAAGACAGCACTATCGCCTCCTTCTCGCTCATCGGCAAGCTCGATCGTTATGCCGCTGTTCAGAAACGCCAGTTCCCGCAGCCTGGCCGTGAGCACAGCCGCATCGAAGGCCAGGTTGGCGGCGAAAATCTTGGGGTCAGGCCGGAATCGAATCTCCGTCCCGCTACGGTCGCTGGCGCCGACTTCCGCCAAGGCGCTCTCCGGAATGCCCGTGCTGTAGCGTTGCCTGTAGCGCCGGCCGCCGCGATGCACAAGCAGTTCGAGCTCCGCGGACAGGAAGTTGACGACGGAAACGCCCACTCCGTGCAAGCCGCCAGACACCTTGTAAGCGCTTTCATCAAACTTGCCGCCGGCATGCAGGGTGGTCATGATCAGTTCTGCGGCCGAACGTCCGGTCTTGGCGTGTATGTCCACCGGAATGCCGCGCCCGTTGTCGCTGATTTGCGCCCCGCCATCGGCCAGCAGGCGTACCTGGATTCGATCGCAATAGCCCGCCAGCGCCTCGTCCACGGAATTGTCCACCACCTCGTAGATCAGGTGATGGAGCCCGGTGCCGTCGTCCGTATCGCCGATGTACATGCCGGGCAGCTTGCGCACGGACTCCCGGTCCTCCAGAACCTCGATCTGCTCCGCGCCGTAGGCCTTCGAAGCTTCGGTCTGTGCGTTATCCATCGTCACTTCAACGGCCCCCGCCAGTGTCTGCATGCGTATTCGTGTACGCGCCCGCAGCAGAAATTCCGCCCGGGAACCGGACAGCGCAAGCCAAGAGCAAAACGCATTTCGCCGCCACGCAAGAATCCTCTATTCAATCCGCCGAATGTGGGGAGACGGCGGGGGTTGGTGCAGCCCTCAGGCTAGCCCGCGCGATATCCTGGACACCCCCCTTCAGGCACTTCCGAATTATACCAGCGCACCTGCATCAAGGCGAAACTCCGAGCGCTTGAAATCGTGCGTGAACGGCGCCGTTTCCACTGCAGTTATGAACAATTGCGCCTGGACGCCCGTCATCGCCTGCAGCAGCCGGTTGGCGTGCTCCGCATCCAGTTCCACCAGCGGCTCGTCGGCTAGTACAACCGGCTTGGCGACGCCAGCTTCGACCAGCAATTCCGCAGCGGCCAGAATCATGGCCGCGGCCAGCAGCTTTTGCTGCCCCCTGGAGGCGACATACCTCGCCCGCTCGGACTCCAGGCGCAGCGCAATGTCGGCGCGCTGGGGCCCCAGCCGGGTCATGCCTAGCTTTCTATCGCCATCCAGGGACTCCCGCAAAGCTTCGCGCAAGGTTCGGTCGCGCGGCCATCCCCGCAAATAGTTCCAATCGACACGCAGCCCCAGCAACTGTTCCGCAATACGGCGAAAACGCGGCCGAAGGCGTTCTGCAATCGCCCGCCGCTGGCCTTCCATGGCTTCCGCCTCTGCACAGAATTGCTTATCCCATGCCGTCACGACGCCGGCCGCGGCGCGGAGACCCGCATTGCGCTGGCGGAGACTGCGCCGGAACCTCCGCCATGCTGCATGAAACGAGGGTTCCACGTGAAACGTCACCCAGTTCAGCAACTGCCGGCGCCGCTCCGGACCCCTATCAACCAGGTCCATGACCCGCGCATCCAGGTTCAGCACCGGCAGCGCGCGAGCCAGCGCCGCGCGCCGCGCGCCTGTTTCCCCATCCAGGCTTGAGAGAACCGCCCGCCCTTCAATGGTCACCGTCAACTCGTGCACGCCGCCCTCGCCGGCTACAGTTCCGGAAACGCGGGCCGCTTCCTGGCCATGGCGAATCAGTTGGCGCACATCACCGCCGCGGAAACCTCGGCCACGCGAAAGCAGAAAAATGCTTTCAAGCAGACTGGTCTTGCCGGCGCCATTGTGCCCGCTGACGAGGTTTCCTCGCTCGTCCGGCACCAACTCCAGCGCCTTCACGGCTCGGTAGTTGCGAACCCGCAGCTGCGTCAGCCGAGCCACTCGCCCGCTACTGCGCGCGCCTTGCCGTGCCGGGCGCCATTCGCTTGCCTGAAGGGGGCAAAAGTGCAGCGCGAACGCTACAACCTCATGGGCATTACGATGTGCTGCACACCAGCCTTGTCTGGGGCGCAGATCAGGACACTGCTGTTTCCGTCGCGCATATGCATCTCCACTTCGTCGGATTGCAGCGATCTGAGCACATCCGTCAGGTAAATCGCGTTGAAGCCGACCTTGATCTCCGGGCCGTGGTACTGCACTTCCACTTCGTCCTGCGCCTCGGCACCCTGACCTCCTTCGGTACTGATCCCGATGGTGTTTTCCTTCACGGCTATGGACACCAATGGAATCCTCTGATCGCGCACACCCCGGCTCTCGCGAGCCACCAGCGCTACCCGGCTCAGGGCTGTTTCCAGCGCCACACGATTGGCGAGCAGGGGCTTTTCCAGACGCTCGGGTATTACGCGCCGGTATTCGGGATAACGGCCCTCGACAAGCTTGGATGTCATCTGCCGGTCGCCAAGGCGGAAGCGCACCTGGTTCTCGCCCAGCGCCAACTGCACTTCCTCGCTGCCTGGCAACAGCGGTCGCAGGGCGTTAATGCTGTTGCGCGGCACAATGCCCCTGCTTTCAGCGCCGGCTCTGCATTCGCTTGTGTGCGAGCACGATAGCCGGTGACCGTCGGTGGCTACCAAGCGTAAGCCTTCCTCGCTTATTTCCATCAACATGCCGTTGAGGTAATAGCGGGGATCCGACTGCGCCATGGCGAAATGCGTCTCCGAGAGCATTCCCGACAGCAGCGCAGACGGCATCGAAACTTCCTGTGCACCGTTATCGAGGTCGAGTTGGGGAAAGTCCTCGGGCCGCAATGTTTCAAGCCGGCCCGAATAGCGGCCGGAGCGGACCGCAAGCTGATCTTCCTGCAACTCCAGTTCTATGCTCTTTCCGCCCTTGAGCGATCCGCTGATTCCCTGTAGCAGCTTGGCCGGCACCGTAACCTTGCCTTCCTCGCCCATGTCGATCACTTCGCATCGCGCGATGAGCGTCAACTCAAGATTCGTGCATGTTGCGACAAGCGCGCCCTTGGCGGCATCAAGGTGCACGTTACGCAATATGGCCATGGTGTCCGCCTGCGTTTGGGCCGCGCTGGTGACCGACTGCAGCAAACTGTGCAAGCGCTCTTGAGGAATGCTCAGTTTCATGAATCCTCCTTTATCATCTCTTCTTGAAAAGAAAGATGATGGTAATAGGGCCTGTGGATATCTGAATAATGGGTATAAACCATAATTGAATCAAAGGCTTGAGTGTAAATATCCTGTGTATGGCGGTGTGGGTTTCGAGTGGTCTTCACTGTGGGTTTCGCAACGCCGACCGCTCATTAGACAGGTTATCCACAAGCAACCCCGGGTTTGTCCGCAGATCCCTCCGTCCGCGGATTACTGCGCAAGGATACCCGCCAAGCTCTTGTATTGCTGATCCAAATTGTGGTCTGATCCTCGCAATTCCTGAATTCGGCGAACCGCATTGATTACCGTGCTGTGGTCGCGGCCGCCGAAACCCTCGCCGATGTCCGGCAGGCTGAGGTCGGTGTACTCACGAGCCAAGGCCATCGCAATCTGCCGTGGCCGCACTATGACCCGCTTGCGGCTCGCGGAACGGAGATCCGACGGGCGAATCTGAAAGTAATTTGCGACCAGCTTCTGGATTTCCTCAAGGCTGATCCGCCGGGCTACCGACGCGATATGGTTCTTGAGCGCTTGCCTGGCCAGCGCCAGGTCTATGGGCATGCCGCGGAATCGCGACAGCGCCTCCACGGTTCGATAGGCGCCCTCCAACTCGCGGACGCTGGAAAAGATGTGTTGCGCAATGAACATCGCCACCTCGCCCGGACAGTGCACATGCGCGGCTTCGGCCTTGGCCAGAACGATTGCGGCCCGCGTCTCCAGGTCGGGCGGTTCGATGTTCACCATCAGCCCCGAACCCAGGCGGGATATCACGCGCGTTTCGAGCCCGGCTACCTCGCGCGGCAGCTTGTCGCAGGTCAGAACGATCTGCCGGCCGTCCTGCAGGAGCGCGTTGATGGTGTGATAGAACTGCTCTTGCGAACTCTCCTTGCCTGCCAGGAATTGCACATCGTCGAGCAGCAGCGTATCCACCGAGCGGTACGAGCGCTTGAATTGCTCCATCAGCGCTTCGGAGCCGGAACGGCCGTACGAGGCGCGCACTTTGCGCAGCGCGCTCAGGTAGTCGTTGATGAATGTGTCCGAATGCACATAGGCCACCCGGAGTTTCCCATGCCCCGCCAGCAGCCGATGGCCAATGGCGTGCATCAAGTGGGTCTTGCCCAGACCGACCCCGCCATAAATCAGCAGCGGGTTGTAGGCTCGGTGCCTGGCAACGTGGCGCGCGGCGTCGTAGGCGACCTGGCTGGCCGGCCCGGCCACGAACGCTTCGAAGGTAAAGTGCGGTGTCAGCCGCGAGCCCGGCAACGGCGGCAGCGCCCGCGCCGGCGCCGGCGCCGGCGCTGCGGTTGAGGGCCGCCGCCGCAGCGGGCGGTCGAGAAGCTCGACATCGGCCTCTGTACCGCTTCTCTGACAGGCGTCCTGCAGCAGCTCCAGACAGTTGGCCTCCAACCAGCCCCGCACGAAGCGGTTGGGAGCGAACAGCTTCAGCTTTCCGTCGCTGAGCTGCGCCTCAAGTGGCTGGATGTAGGTGTTGTACTTTTCCTCGGCTAGCAATGGCTTGAGTTCGCGGCACACACTCTGCCAGAAATTGCTGTTTCGTTGTGTCGTGCCGGGCATGGATCAAGCGTTTTGACAGGGACCTGTCTCAAGTGGTTTGAGCGAGTTTATTCCACAACTGAACGCCAGAATCAAACCCCTTGCTTTCATTGACTTCGCGCCCAGCAAAGGCTATGCTGAGCGACCCTTGTGCGGCGGCCCGAACCGCGGCCGATTTGCCTACCAAGAGCTATGAAACGCACTTATCAGCCCAGCCGAATCAAGCGCAAGCGCACCCACGGCTTCCGCGCCCGCATGGCGTCGCGGGCCGGCCGGCTCGTGCTCAAGCGCCGGCGGGGCAAGGGGCGGGCGCGGCTGACCCACTGAACCGCCACGAGCTAGCGATCACCCGGAGCCGACCAGCTCCCCGTTCCGCCACCTGGCCCTATCGCGGAATTTGTAATATTATCAATAGTTTGCGATTGCCACGGCAAGGAGCTGTCCGAATCATGGCGAGGTCTCTGGATTTTCCGCGCAAACTGCGGCTGCTTACGGCTGCGCAGTTTCGTGCGGTGTACCAGGGCCGCGGTCGGGCCTTCGCCGGACCGCTGCAAGGCCGCATGCGCGCCAACGGTCTGGAGCACGCGAGGCTGGGAATGGCCATCAGCGTCAAGGTGGCTGGCGGTGCGGTGGCGCGCAACCGGCTCCGCCGGCAGGTGCGCGAGAGTTTTCGGCAGCATCGACATCGGCTGGCGGGCCTTGATGTGGTCGTGAGCCTGCCCCGCCGCGGTGCGGGCCGCGTGGGCAATCTGTGGCGCGTGTTGCCGCGGCTATGGGCCGCGGTGGCAGGGAAGGCGGAAGCGGTGGGCGCGTGGAAAGGCTGAGATTTCCCCTCTGGGCGCTGGTCGGCGCCATGCTGCTGTTCAGTTGGCAGGCGTGGAACCAGGACCGTGCGCGCGAACAGGCTCAGGCGCCTTCGACCGACATCGTCAGCGACACGCTGCCATCGGCCGAAGACCCCGAGCTGCCGGCTCTGCCGCCCGTTGCCGAAGAAGGCGCGCCGGAGGACACGGGACTGGTGCCGGCGCCGTCGGCGCAGGCGGCGCCGCCGCTGGTTCGCGTACATACCGATGTCATGGTCGTGGCGATCAGCGCCAGCGGCGGCGATCTGGTGGAAGCCGAGTTGCTGGCCTACGCGCAGGACAAGAAAAACGATGCGGTCAAAGTTCGGCTCTTGAGTGCGGCCCAGGGGTCAGAATATGTTCTGAGCACCGGGCTGCGCGCCGCGGAAGGCCGCCCCGAAGCCAATCATCGCGAGCGCTTTTCGAGCCCGCGCAGCGAATATCGGCTGGAAGATGGGGCGGAGGAGTTGGTGGTGCCGCTTACTTGGCGTTCGGATGGCATTTCGGTCACCAAGCGCTACCGTTTCCGCCGCGGCAAGTACTCCATCGGCGTGGAGCAGACGGTGCGCAACGACAGCGGCTCCGATTACGGCGCGGCCCCCTACGTGCTGCTGCGCCGCGTCCACCAGCCGCTCAAGCGCTCGATGTTCAACGTGGACTCCTACTCGTTTACCGGTCCCGTCTACTACGATGGCGACAGTTACGACCGGATGGACCCCGAAGACCTGGCGGAGGAACCGCTCAGCGAAACGGCGGTGGCCGGCTGGGTAGGTTCCATAGAGCATCATTTCGTGGCCGCCGCCATCCCCGAGGAATCGGAGCCGTACCGCTACGACGGCAGCTTTAACGGCGGCGCCTACCGCCTCAGCGCAATCGGGCCTCTGACGCGCGTGTCGCCCGGCGGCGAACACACCCATACGGCCAAGCTGTTCGTGGGCCCCAAGCTGCAGGAGCAAATGCGGGAGACCGCCTCGGGACTGGTGTTGAGCGTCGATTACGGCATCTTCACGGTGTTCGCCCAGCCGCTTTTCTGGCTGCTGGAAACCTTGTACGGCCTTGTCGGCAACTGGGGCTGGGCCATTGTGATGGCCACCTTGATTATCAAGACCGTGCTGTTTCCTCTGACCGAGGCAAGCGGCCGCTCGATGGCGCGCATGCGCAAGCTGCAGCCGCGGCTGAAATCGCTGCAGGAGCGATTCAAGGACGATCCGCAGGGCCGCAACAGGGCGATGATGGAGCTCTACAAGACCGAAAAGGTTAATCCGGCGGCGGGCTGCCTGCCGATATTCATCCAGCTTCCGTTTTTCATCGCCTTCTACTGGGTGCTGGTGGAGAGCGTGGAAATCCGCCAGGCGCCGTTTTTGCTGTGGATCAACGATTTGTCCTCGCGGGACCCGATTTTCGTGCTGCCGGCGCTCATGGGAGTGGCCATGTTCTGGCAGCAGAGGCTCAACCCCAAGCCACCGGACCCCATGCAGGCGAAGATCATGACGGCAATGCCGATCATCTTCACGGTGTTCTTCATGTTCTTCCCCTCCGGTCTGGTCTTGTACTGGCTCACCAACTCGGTTTTCTCCACCCTCCAGCAATGGCGGATCAATCGCCGAACCGAACAGGCGTCGAAGGGGCGGGCGGCACGATAGTCGCCTGCGCCACGCCGCCCGGCCGCGGCGGTGTGGCGGTGATCCGGGTTTCCGGAGCGGGCGTTCGGGGCATGACCGAGGCCCTGCTGGGGGAGCTGCCGCCGCCGCGCCGCGCACGCTTGACGGCGCTCGCCGACGCCTCGGGCGAGCCACTGGATACGGGGCTGGCGCTGTTCTTCCCGGGGCCGGCATCGTTCACGGGCGAGGACGTGCTGGAACTGCAGGTACATGGCAGCCCGGTCGTTTGCGAGTTGCTTGTCGCCAGAATATGCGACTTGGGCGCCCGCCCGGCGGGACCGGGCGAATTCTCGCGGCGGGCTTTCCTCAACGACCGTATGGACCTCTCCCAGGCCGAGGCGGTGGCGGATTTGATCGATGCCGCAGGTGCGGCGGCGGCGCGGGCGGCGGCGCGCAGCATGCAAGGCGATTTTTCGCGTGCGGTCGAGGCGCTGGTGACGCGGCTTACCCACCTGCGTACCCACCTGGAGGCCACACTGGACTTTCCCGACGAGGAGATCGACCCCTTGCAGGACGATGCCCTGAGTCGGGGTTTCGACGATCTGGGAGCGGAATTCGCAGCGGTGACGGAAGCCGCGGAACGAGGCCGCATCCTGCGCGAGGGGCTCAACGTGGTTCTGTCCGGCAAACCGAATGCCGGCAAGTCCTCGCTGCTCAACGCGCTGGTGGGCGAATCGGCGGCGATCGTGGCCGACGAGCCGGGCACCACCCGCGACCTGGTCCGGGTACAGGCCACTGTCGCGGGCGTTCCGGTAGAGCTGATCGACACGGCGGGGCTGCGCGACGCTGCCCAAGGCGTTGAGCGCGAGGGCGTACGGCGCGCGCAAGCCGCCAGCGAGCAAGCGGACCTGATACTGCATGTTTGGGACGCGGCGGCCGGCGAATCGGAACCGCAGCTTGGCGAGCGCGCGGTTTTGGTGCGCAACAAGGTGGATCTCAGCGGAGATCCTGCGGGGCGAGTCGGCCCCAAGGCGCTGAACGTGAGCGCCAAGACCGGCGCAGGGCTGGAAGCGCTGCGCGAGGTGGTGGTGGAGAAGGCCGGTGGCGCCCCGGAAGGCGCGTTCTCGGCGCGCGCTCGGCACGTGGAAAGCCTCGCCAGGGCGCGGCGCCAGTACCAGATAGCCGCGGGCTTGCTGGAACGGCGCGATGGGGCGGAACTGATCGCCGAGGAGTTGCGCTTGGCGCAGGAATTCTTGGGCGAGATTACCGGCGCCGTCAGCAGCGACGACCTGCTGGGCGAGATATTCTCCCAGTTCTGCATCGGCAAGTAGAATCAGCGCTCCTGATGAATGCGGCCGCAGCCAGCACGCGGCCCCGGAAGTTTCCCAAAATGCAGGCAAGGCGATTCGACGTGATCATTGTGGGCGGCGGCCATGCCGGCACGGAGGCTGCGCTGGCTGCGTCGCGCATGGGCGCGCAGGCGCTCTTGATCACGCACAGCCTGGACACCCTGGGCCAGATGAGCTGCAACCCTGCCATCGGCGGAATTGGCAAAGGGCACTTGGCCCGGGAAATCGATGCCATGGGCGGGATCATGGCGCAGGCGGCCGACTATGCTGGCATTCACTTTCGCCGCCTTAACGCGAGCAAGGGCCCGGCGGTGCGCGCTACCCGCGCCCAGGCTGACCGCTTGCTCTACAAGCGCGCCGTACGCCGCGCCCTTGAGGCCGCCGCCGGGCTGGCGCTGTTTCAGGACAGCGTGGACGACCTGCTGATCGGCAATGCCCGCGTGCGCGGTGTGCGGACCCGTTGCGGGATGCAGTTCGAGGCCCCGGCGGTGGTGCTCACGGTGGGGACTTTTCTGGCAGGCAGGATTCACCTGGGCGAAGCGCGCCAGGCGGCCGGCCGGGCCGGAGAACCTCCCGCCAATCGTCTGGCGCAGCGCCTGCGCGAACTGAACCTGCCGGCCGGCCGGCTGAAAACCGGCACGCCGCCGCGCCTGGACGGCCGCAGCATCGACTTTTCCGTGATGCGGCGCCAGCCGGGGGACAGCCCGCGGCCGGTCTTCTCCTTTTTGGGCCGCCGCGACAAGCATCCCCGCCAGGTGGAGTGTCACATTACGCACACTACCGAAGCCACACACGACATCGTGCGCGCCAACCTGCTGCGCTCGCCCATGCATAGCGGCGCCATCGAAGGCGTGGGCCCGCGCTATTGTCCGTCCCTGGAAGACAAGGTGGTGCGCTTTGCCGAGCGGGAGTCGCACCAGATTTTCGTGGAGCCCGAGGGTCTCTCCACCGACGAGGTCTATCCCAACGGGATCTCTACCAGCCTGCCCGCTGATGTGCAGCTCGATTTTCTGGCCACTATTCCGGGCTTCGAGCACGCTCGCATGACCCGGCCCGGATATGCCATCGAGTACGACTATTTCGACCCGTGCGCGCTGCGCGCAGGGCTAGCGACGCAAGCAATCGAAGGACTCTTTTTTGCCGGCCAGATCAATGGCACCACCGGCTACGAGGAAGCCGCCGCCCAGGGGCTGTTAGCCGGGATCAATGCGGTGCGGGCTGTGCGCGGGCAGCCACCCTGGACCCCGGGGCGGGAAGAAGCCTATCTGGGTGTGCTGGTTGATGACCTGCTCACCCGGGGGGTGACCGAGCCCTACAGAATGTTCACCAGCCGCGCCGAATATCGCCTGCGTTTGCGCGAAGACAACGCCGACACGCGGCTAACGCCGAAAGGCCGGGAGTTGGGCCTGGTGGACAGCAGGCGGTGGGGCGTTTTCTGCCGCAAACAGGAAGCCATTGCCGCCGAGCAGGCCCGGCTCGGAGGCCTCAAGGTTGGCGAACGGCGCGATTGCACGGCCTTGGAGCTGTTGCGGCGGCCGGATTGGGGCTACCGCCGGGTCACCGCCCTCGACGGCGTGCAACCCCGCGAGGAGTCGCCCGAGGAGTGGCCGGAGCTTGCGGAACAGGTCGAGGAGGCGGTGGAAATCGAAGCCCGATACGCCGGCTACCTGGCCCGTCAGCAGGCGGAAATCGAGCGCAACCGGCGTTTGCGTGGAACTGCCCTGCCGGCGGGAATGGACTATGGCGCGGTGCGCGGGCTATCGAACGAGGCCCGCGAGAAACTGACCGAGGTGCGCCCGGCCACCATTGGTCAGGCCGAACGGATCCCCGGCATGACGCCGGCGGCCGTATCGCAGTTGCTGGTTCATCTGAAGAAACGGGAGTTGCAATGCGCCTGACATCCTTGCCAACCGCCCTCGCCGCCGCCCTCGCGCTCAGCGCCTGCGGTTCGCAGGACATGCCGGTACGCCATGGCCCCATTGGCGGCGAAACCGGCGAGGAGTTGGCGGAAGTCCAGATTCTGCGCCGCGGCAACGGCACCGAGCCGCAAACCCTGGACCCGCACCGCGCCGAGGGCGTGCCTTCGTCCAACATTTTGCGCGACCTGTTCGAGGGCCTGGTGGGCGAAGCGCCCGATGGCACTCTGATTCCGGGCGCAGCCGAGTCGTGGGAGATATCCGCGGACGGCCTGACCTACACCTTCACCCTGCGTCCCGGCGGTCGTTGGAGCAACGGCGACCCGGTCACCGCACAGGATTTCGAGTATGGCTTGCGGCGCAGCGTGGACCCAGAGACCCTGTCGCGCTATTCCAGTGTGCTGGCGCCGATCCGCAACGCGCGGCCGGTGATTGCCGGCGAACTACCGCCCGAGGAGCTGGGCGTTGTGGCGGTGGACGACCGCACCCTCGTGATCGAACTGGAATCGCCCACCCCCTATTTCCTCGGCCTGCTGACCCACTCGACCTGCTACGCCGTGCATCCGCCGACGGTGGAAGCCCACGGCGCCAACTGGGCGCGAGCCGAAACGCACGTCGGCAACGGCGCCTACCGTCTGAAGGATTGGGTCGTGCAGTCGCACATTGATCTGACCCGCAACGTTCACTACTGGGATAACGCCAACACCACGATCGACGATGTCCGCTATTACCCGATCGAGAACCAGGACGCCGAACTGAAGCGCTACCGCGCCGACGAACTGGACATCACGAGCACGATCCCGCTCAAGCAGTTGCGCTGGATCCGCGAGAACCTGGCCGACGAGTTTCGGATCACGCCCTACCTGGGCACCTACTACTTCGGTTTCAACGTAACCAAGCCGCCTTTCGCCGGCCAGACCGGCCTGCGCCGGGCCATGTCGCTGGCCGTCGACCGGGAAATCATTACCGGCATCGTCAGTGGTTCCGGCGAACTGCCGGCCTTCAGTTGGGTGCCCCCGGTGCGCGGCTACCAGCAGCAAATCCCGGAGGAAGCGTTCTGGACCCAGGAGCAGCGCGAGGCGGAAGCGCGCCGTCTGTACGCCGAGGCCGGCTATTCGCGCGACAATCCGCTCGTCGTGGAAGTGATCTATAACACCTCCGACAATCACAAGCGCATCGCCATCGCCCTGGCCTTCATGTGGAAGCAGGTGCTCGGCGTAGAGGCCTCGCTCTCCAACCAGGAATGGAAGGTGTTCCTGGAAACCCGCAAGCGCAAGGAGGATACGCAGCTTTACCGCGCCGGCTGGATAGGCGACTACGAGGATGCATATACCTTCGCGCAATTGCTGGAGTCCACGAACGAACAGAACGACTTCGGCTACAACAACCCGCGCTACGATGCGTTGCTGGCGGTCGCTTCCGCCGAGCCGGACATTGCGCTGCGCGCCGAGCACCTGCAGGAAGCGGAGCGGGTTCTGCTGGCCGACCAGCCCCTCATGCCGCTCTACTTCTACGTTACCAAGCGGATGGTCAAGCCCTGGGTGCAAGGCTACGATGGCAATATCATGGACCATGTCTACACGCGCCACATGCGCATCCTGAAGCATTAACCTGAATGTTTCGGTATGCGGTAAGGCGCGTATTTGCGGCGATCCCGACGCTGCTGATTCTGATTGCCCTCGCGTTCTTCATGATTCGCGCCGCCCCGGGCGGCCCTTTCGACACGGAGAAAACCCTGCATCCCGAAATCGAGGCGAAGATACGCGCTGCGTATCGCCTCGACGAGCCACTCTACGAGCAGTTGGGCCGCTATCTCTGGGGTCTGGCGCAGGGCGATTTCGGGCCGTCCTTCCAGTACATTGACCGCAGCGTGACCGAACTGATCGGCGAAGGCTTTCCGGTTTCGCTGCAACTGGGCGCCTGCGCGATGTTGCTGGCGCTGCTGGTGGGAGTGACGGCCGGCGGCTGGGCGGCGCTGCGCCAGAACCGCTTCTCAGACCATGCCGTGATGGCGGCCAGCATGACCGGCATTTCCATCCCGAATTTCGTGGTCGGCCCGCTCCTGATCCTGGCTTTCGCGGTGTACCTCGACCTGCTGCCGGCCGGCGGCTGGCCCACGCAGGGCCTGCTGCAGCGCCTGCCCAACATGGTCATGCCGGTCGTTGCGCTGGCCTTGCCGCAGATTGCCTACATTGCGCGGCTTACGCGCGGCAGCATGATCGAGGTGCTGCGCAGCAATTTCATACGCACGGCCCGCGCGCAGGGGTTGCCGCAATCGACCATTCTGTTGCGCCATGCGCTCAAGCCCGGTCTGTTGCCGGTGCTTTCGTATCTCGGGCCCGCCACCGCGGCGGTCATTACCGGCTCGGTCGTGATCGAGCAGATCTTCGGCGTGCCCGGCTTGGGCCGCCACTTCGTGCAGGGCGCGCTCAATCGCGATTACACCCTGGTGATGGGCGTGGTGGTGTTCTATGGCGTGCTGATCATCCTGTTCAACTTCCTGGTGGACATTTGCTACGGCTTGCTCGACCCCAAAGTCCGCCAGCGCGATTGACTCCCCGCGACCCGCAGCAGTGAGAAAGACACGCAATAACCGCGAGGCGATCCGACAGGCGGCGGGCGCCGGCCGCGGCCTGCGCAGCGATGCCTGGCGGGCGCTGCGCCGCAACCGCGCGGCCATGACCGCAGCCGCCATCCTGGCCGTCATCGCGGTTTTGTGCACATTCGGTCCGGTGCTGACGCCGGTGGCATACGATTATCTGGATTGGGATTACGTTTCCGTTCCGCCCACGCTGAGCGGTTGGCATTTCTTCGGCACCGACGATCTGGGGCGAGACCTGTTTGCGCGCACCCTGGTGGGCGGGCGCATTTCGCTGATGGTGGGGCTGGTGGCAACCGCGGTCAGCCTGGTGATCGGCATCAGCTACGGCGCCATCGCCGGCTACCTGGGAGGCCGCGTGGACCAGGTGATGATGCGCATCGTGGACATCCTCTATGCCATGCCGTTCATGTTTCTGGTCATCCTGCTGATGGTGCTCTTCGGGCGCAACATCGCGCTGATATTCGTGGCCATCGGAGCGATAAACTGGCTGGACATGGCGCGCATCGTGCGCGGTCAGACGCTCAGCATCAAGCGGCGCGAATTCGTGGAGGCTGCCCAGGCCGCCGGCGTATCCACGCCGCGCATCATTCGCCGGCACATTGTTCCGAACCTGGTCGGCGTGGTGGCGGTCTATGTCACGCTCACGATTCCGCAGGTGATCCTGGTGGAGTCCTTCCTCAGTTTCCTGGGGCTCGGGGTACAGGAGCCCATGACCTCGTGGGGCGCGCTGGTCAACGAGGGGGCCAAGGCGCTGGAGAACGCGCCCTGGACCTTGATCTTCCCGGCCGGCTTCCTGGCCACCACGCTGTTCTGCTGCAACTTCATCGGCGACGGGCTGCGCGACGCGCTGGACCCGCGCGACCGGAGCGCCTGACATGACGCTGCTTGCGGTGCGTGACCTGCGCGTGGAGTTCGGCACGCCCGATGGCGTGGTCAACGCCGTGCGGGGGATCGACTTCGACGTCGAGGCAGGACGAACGCTGGGCATCGTCGGAGAGTCCGGCTCCGGCAAGAGCCAGACCGTGCTGAGCCTGATGGGACTGCTGGCGGACAATGGGCGCGCAGCGGGCAGCGCGCGCTTCGAGGGCCGCGAGTTGATCGGGATGCGGGACGAGGATTTGCGCGCTATTCGCGGCAAGCGGATCGCCATGATCTTCCAGGACCCGATGACGTCGCTCAATCCCTACCTGAAGATCGGTGTGCAGATGGCGCAGGTGCTGGAGTTGCACGAGGGCCTGAGCCGCCGCCAGGCGCTGGGTCGCTGCGGCGAACTTCTCGAAGCGGTGCGCATTCCCGACGCCGGCAAGCGCCTTGACACCTGGCCTCACGAACTCTCCGGCGGCATGCGGCAGCGCGTGACCATCGCCACCGCCTTGCTCTGCAAGCCTTCGCTGCTGATCGCCGACGAACCGACCACGGCCCTGGACGTGACGGTTCAGGCGCAGGTTCTGGCCCTGATGCGGGAACTGCAAAGCAGTTTCAATGCGGCCATCCTGTTCATCACGCATGATCTCGGGGTTGTGGCCGGACTCTGCGACGAAGTGCTGGTCATGCAGGATGGCGAGTGCCGCGAACGCGGCGACGTGGAGCAGGTCTATGCGCACCCGGCGCATCCCTACACGCGGCGGCTCCTGGAGGCGGTGCCGCGGCTGGATCGCGACGCGCGCCCGCGCACTGCGGGCCGAGGCGGCGGGACGCCGGCCTTGGCGGTGGATGGCCTGGATGTCGTGTACAAGCTCAAGCGGCCTGGCATGTTTGCGCCGGTTCCCGAGCTGAAAGCGGTCACCTTGAGCACATTCACCCTGGCCGCGGGAGAAACACTGGGCGTGGTCGGCGAGTCCGGGTGCGGCAAGTCCTCGCTGGCGCGCGCCGTGATCGGGTTGGTGCCGGCGCGCAGCGGACGGATAACCTTGCTCGGGCGGGACCTGCAGAGCGCCGACAAGCAGGCCTGGATGGCGGCGCGGCGCAATATGCAGATGGTATTTCAGGATCCACTGGCGTCGCTGAACCCACGCATGACGGCTCGCGAGATAGTGGCCGAACCGCTGGACGCCTGCCGCGCGGACTTGCCGCGCCGCGAGCGCGCCGAGCGGGTTGTGCGGATACTTGAGCGCGTGGGCCTCAAGGACGAGCAATTGGACCGCTATCCGCACGAGTTTTCCGGCGGGCAGTGTCAGCGCATAGGCATTGCCCGTGCCCTGGCTCCGGGGCCCACTGTGGTGATTTGCGACGAAGCGGTGAGTGCTCTGGATGTGTCCATACGCGCGCAGATCGTGGACCTGCTCATGGAGTTGCAGGAGGAGTTGGGGCTGGCGCTGATATTCATAGCTCACGACCTCGCGGTGGTGCGGCAGATCAGCCACCGGGTGGTGGTGATGTACCTGGGCCGGGCGATGGAAGTTGCGTTGAGTGAGCATTTGTATGGCAAGCCGATGCATCCCTACACGCGCGCGCTGATCGAGGCGGCGCCGATCCCCGACCCGGTGCTCGAACGCTCGCGCAAGCGGGAAATGCTCGAAGGCGAGCCGCCCTCTCCGCTCAAGCCTCCGCCGGGCTGCGCGTTTTCGGCCCGCTGTCCGCACGTGATAGACCGCTGCCGGCGGGAGACGCCGCAACTGCGCAGCGTCGGCCAGGCCATGGTGGCCTGCCACCGGGCCGAAGAGATAACGCCTTCCCGGGCGTGAGCCTTGATGTCTGCTGTCGTCCGCCGCCGCATGGAGTTGCCCGACCCGCTGAGCGCTGGGCTGGACGCGCTGGGGGTCCGCGCCGGCCCGCACGAGATCGAGCGCCTCAATGCCTATGTTGATCTGCTCATGCAGTGGAATCGAGCGCACCGCCTGACAGCGGACGCGCCGCGCGCTGGGTGGCTGGCGCGGCACGTTCTGGATAGCGCGGCAGCGCTGCGCTTCCTGCCGGCGGGCCGCGGCCCGTTACTGGATGCGGGCAGCGGCGGCGGCTTGCCGGGGCTGGTGCTGGCCTTGCTGCGGCCCGGCAGTAATTGGGTATTGCTCGATTCCTCGGCCCGCAAGGTAGCGTTTCTGCGCCATGCGCGAGCGCAATTGCGCCTGCGCAACGTCGAGGTCGTGCGCTCGCGCCTGGAGGACTATGATCCACAGTCGGCGCCGAACGCGCTGACCGCCCGCGGTCTGGCTCCGCTGCCACGCCTCGTGGAGTGGGCTTCGCACCTGCTGCGGCGAGGCGCCTGGCTGGTGGCCATGCTCGGCAGACGCCCGGCGGATGCGCAATTGCGTGCGCTCAAGACCGTGCAATGCCGCGTCCTGGAGCCGGTTTGCGTCCCCGGCCTGCAAGCTGCGCGTCATATCGCGGTGTTTGAGCATCGTGAAGACGCAGATGGGTCCGCGGGCGCAGGCATGCGGACACCCGCGTGAAGCGCTTTTTCGCCATCGCCAACCGCAAGGGCGGGGTGGGCAAGACCACCACCGCTATCAACCTGGCTGCCTGTCTGGCGCAGATGGGCCGCAAGGTGCTGCTTGTCGATCTCGATCCGCAGGCCAACGCCACGACCGGCTGCGGTGTGGACCGCGGCGAGCTCGGCGCAACGGTCCATGAGCTGCTGATGGGCAGGGCCGCGGCCTCCGGCGTCCGCCTGCGCGTCGCGTCCTCCGACTTCGATCTGCTGCCGGCAACCGCGGGGCTAACGGCTGCCGAAGTCGAGCTTTTGGCGCTTGAGAGCGGTCGCGAACTGCGCTTGCGCGACGCGCTTGCCGAGGTTGCGCCCGAGTACCAGGCCATCCTCTTCGATTGTCCTCCCAGCCTCAACATACTCACGCTCAATGCACTGGTCGCGGCGGAAGGCGTGCTGGTGCCCATACAGTGCGAGTATTTCGCCCTGGAGGGTCTCTCCTCGCTGGTCAGCCTTGTCGAGCAGGTTCGCGCGCGGTCGAACCCCGGCCTGGAGATAAGCGGCATAATCCGCACCATGTACGACGGTCGAAACCGCCTGTCCCTCGAGGTTTCCGCGCAATTGCAGAAGCACTTTCCCAACGAGCTTTTCCGCACCATCATTCCGCGCAATGTGCGGCTGGCCGAAGCGCCGGGATTCGGTGTTCCGGTCCTGCAGCATGACCGGCTGTCCCGCGGCGCGCTGGCCTATGCGGCGCTGGCCGGCGAATTGGTTCGCCGGGGGCTGAGCGAGTAAGGGGCCGCATGAGCGCGCCCAACCGCGGACTGGGGCGGGGGCTGGAGGCCCTGCTGGGGCCTAGCTCCGTAGCTGAAGCGGATGCCTATTCGCGCGAGCTGCAGGAACTGCCGCTGGAGCTCCTGCGGCCCGGTGAGTTTCAGCCGCGGCGCATGATCGACGCCCAGAGCATTGCCGAACTGGCGGCCTCCATACGCGCCCAGGGTCTGGTACAGCCGGTGCTGGTGCGCCCGCTGCACGCAGCCGGTGAATCAGGCGAGCGCTACGAGATCATTGCCGGCGAGCGTCGCTGGCGTGCTGCCCAGCATGCCGGTTTGGAGCGGATTCCGGTCGTGGTGCGTCAACTCACGGATCAGGAGGCGGCCATGGCGGCACTGGTCGAGAACGTCCAGCGTGAAGACCTGGGCGCGATTGAGTTGGCCGAGGCTCTGCGACGCATTATTGACTTGTCCGGCGAGACCCACAAGGAAGTCGCGCGTTCTATCGGCCTATCGCGGACTGCGGTGACCAACTATCTCAGGCTCCTGGAATTGGGCACTACGGCCCAGGCTCTGCTGGCCGAGCGCAGGCTGGAGATGGGCCATGCACGGGCTTTGCTTGCCGTGGATAACCCGGCTCGGCAGGCGGCGCTGGCGCGGCGCATTGCCGAGCGGAACCTGAGCGTTCGGGCGGTCGAACGCCTGGTGCGGGCCGAGGCGAATCCGTCCGGCCCCGAAAAGCCGCGCGACCCCAACGTGGCGCGCCTCGAACAGGACTTGAGCGAACGCTGGGGCGCGCCGGTGCGTATCCGCCACGGCGCTCGGGGCGGTCGCCTGGAAGTACGCTACAAGAATCTGGACGAGCTGCAGGGCCTTCTCGGCCGCCTCAAGTAGAACCCGGCTCCCTCGGGATTGCTTGCTGCGGAGCCTCCCGGCCCGCCGAAACGTCGGCAGCTTCCGGGCGGATTGCCGACATCGCGTTTTGCGTCAGGCGGGAGCTGCGAGCTGGCTTCGGGCCGCCGCCTGGTGGGCCAACAGAGCCAGAATCTCGAACATCATGCTGGCGCCCACATGCGCCGTGTTGGCCGACGGATCGTACTGCGGCGCCACTTCCACCACGTCGCCGCCCGCTATCGGCAGCCCCGCCAGGCCCCGAATCAGCATTTGCGCCTCCAGCGGCGTGAGCCCGCCGACTTCCGGTGTCCCGGTGCCCGGCGTGTATGCCGGGTCGATGCCGTCCACGTCCAGACTCACGTACACCGGCCCGCCCGCCACTTTCTCGCGGCATAGCGCAATCACGTCGGCCACGCCCAGCGCGTGAAATTCTTCCATGTGTATCACGGTCATGCCCGCGTCGTAGCTGAATGCCCAGGCGAGCTCGGCGCTGCCTCGAATCCCGATCTGCACGCATCGTTCCGGATCCAGCACTCCCGCCAGTACCGCCTGCCGGAACGGCCCGCCGTGATGAAATTTTTCGTCGTCGTAAGGGCCTGCAGTATCGCAGTGCGCATCGATATGCACCATCCCCAGCGGGGTGTCGGCGCCCAGCGCCTGCATGATGGGGAAGGTGATCGAATGGTCGCCACCTGCCGATACCGGAGCCAACCCCGCGGCAGCGATCCGGCGATAGAAGGCTTCGATGTCCTCGATACTGCGCTGCAGGCTGAAGCGCGAGCGGAACGGGACGTCGCCGATATCGGCGCACCGCAGCGCTTTGGCGGGGATCAGATTGTGGGTCGGATGGTAGGGCCCGACCCGTTCAATGGCGCGCAGCGCCCGCGGACCGAAGCGCGCCCCGGATCGATTGGTTACCCCTAGGTCCATGGGCACTCCGACCAGCACGGTGTCCAGGCCAGCCCAATCTTCGCTGTAAGGAAAGTCGAGGAGGGTCGGAAGGCCCGTGTAGGGCTTTTTCTGGTCCAGCCCGCTGTCGGCGGCTTGCTTGAGCGCTGGCCGAAACGGCACGTCCGCCTTCAGGTCGCCCTCGGGTTGCGCATAACGCTCGCGCAAACGCCGCAATTTCTCCGCATCCACAGTCCTATCCCGCGCATTGCGCCAGCCCAGGCCGGCTCTTGGCCCACCGAACGCGCTCCGAGGCGCGAGCGACACGCGCCGAAGCCGCCCGAGCTTGCGATTTACTGCGCTGCGGTGCTTGCCAGCGGCGAACTCGCCGCGCCAAGGTGTTCGGCGAAAAACCTCTCCAGCTCCGTGTAGAGCTCGATGCGGTTGGATTCGCCGCGGAAGCCGTGGCCCTCGTTGTTCTTCACCATCGACTTGTAGTCGATTTCGGTGCCGCGCAGCTTGCGCATCAAGGGCATGTACTGCGTGTCGTGCGGCACCCGCGGGTCCCGCTTGCCGTGCACCACGTAAAGCGGCACGGTTACCTTGTCCAGGTGGTTGATCGGGGAGGTGGCCAGCAGCCGTTCGCGATCCTTCCTGCGGTCGCCGATGGCGCGCTTGCCCCAGGCCTGGATGTAGTCGCCGTTGCGGAACCGGTTGTGGTAATCCAGCAGCGCCACGAGGTCCACAACGCCCACATAGTTCACGGCGCAGCGGTAGAGCTCGGGCGTCTTGGTGATGCCGGCCATGGTTGCGTAGCCGCCATAGCTTGCCCCATAGATGCAGATGCGGTCGGGATCGGCAATGCCCTCTTCGATCGCCCAGAGCACTCCGTCGGTGATGTCGTCCTGCATCTCCAGCCCCCACTTCTGCCAGGCGATGTCCAGGAAGCGCTGGCCGTAACCACCGGAGCCCCGGTAGTTGATCTGCATCACCGCATAGCCGCGGTTGGCGAGGAACTGGGTTTCGGTGTTGTAGCCCCAGTAATCGCGGATGCCGTACGGGCCGCCGTGCGGATTGATGATCAGCGGCAGGTTCTGCGCCTCGCCGCCCGCCGGCAGCGTCAGATAGCCGTGCATCTGTTCCCCGTCGCGGGCCTTGTAGCGGATGGGCGTCATCGGGCTCATGTCGTCGGGGTCGATCCAGCGCCGCGGCTGGGCGAAGAACTCGATCGCGCCGGCTGCCTTGTCGTAGAGGTAATAACTTCCGGGGTCGCGGTCATTGCCGGAAAAGATCAGCATGCGGTTCTCGTCCCTGCTCATGCTGATGATGCGGTTGACCTTGTCCGGGAACGCTCCGTCAATCGTGGCCTGCAGCGCGGCGAACTCGTCGTCGAGCATGGCGATTTCCGGTCGCTCGTACTGCCAGGAAACCCATAGCGGGCGCCGGTCCTTGGGCGACAGCGCAAGCCCAGGACCCAAGTCGGCGCGGCTGTCGGCCAGGATACTTTCTCCGAGCTGGCCGGACTCCGGGTCGAAGGAATAAAGCGCGGTAGTGTCGCGCCCCTCGTTGGTGGCCACGTAGAGCGACTTGCCGTCGGCGCCAAAGGCCAGCGGCAGGAACTGCGCGCCATCGAAATAGTGCGTGGCATGAACCACCTGCCACTCCGCTTCCGGCGTAGGCCGGTAGTAGGACAACTGGCGCAGTAGTTCGCCATCCTCCAGCGCCCGTCCGCGGCTGTCCGGATGCCCGACGGCAAAGCGCACATTGCCGTCCCAGTCGGTGATCCAAAACTGGATGTATCCGGGGTTGGTTTCCACGCGCGACATCCTGCCCGTATATACGTTCAGCCGGAACACGTCGGGATATGCCTTGTTGCGTTCGTTGTTGGTTACCAGGATGTGATCCGGATCGTGCCGAAGCCGATCCAGCAGGCGTGTGTTGGTGGGCAGCAGCACGATGCCCTTGCTGCCCTGCACCAGTTCTCGCTGCTTGGTGCCGTCGCGGTTTACTGCGTAGAGCGAAAACGACTCATTGCCGGCGTTGTCCATGCCGAAGATCAGGCGCTCGTCGTTGGCCCAGAAGAAAAACGCGATGTCTTTGTTGCTCCGGTCCCGACCGGTGCTTTTAAGGCCCGTCAGGCGCGCCGATTTCCGGTCCGAAAGACGCATGGAAAACAAGTTGCGCCGGCCTTCGTACGGGCCGATCGCCGCCATCCACTCGCCATTCGGCGAAAGCTGCAGCGACGCGAAGTCGGAATTCTTGAAGAAGTCGGCAACGGAATATTGCTTCGCAACATCCGCATGGGCCCCCGAGGAAAGCAGAGCGCCAGCGAAAACCACACCGCACAGGATCAAACGCTTCATGAACACCTCCGTATTCTTGTCGCGGCGGCGTGCTTGCGCCGCCCGCCGTTTTGTTCGGATTTTAGCGCTAAAACTGCAGGGGCAAGGCTACGGCCAATGCCTTCCGCGCAATGTTGCAAGCCATCCGATTCATGCAGGAGAGAGCTAGTGCCTAAGTAAAAAAAGAGCCGCCGACGCACGGGGCGCCGGCGGCTCGAAGTTTATGGCGGTTCGACCGGCGCCTGCGTAGCTGGCGCGGCCAATCCGCCGTGCCGATCAGAAGAAGTGGCGGTAGCTTACGTACGGCACCCGTCCGTCGAGGCTGTATAGGTCATACACAGCCGGCCTGGGCGATGCGAAGCTGTCAACCTCCGGGTCTTCATCCGTGACGTTCAGCACGCCCAACGTAACGCGGCCGTCCCACGGCGTGGTCCAGCGATAGACCAGGTCGTATTCCGTGTGCGAAGGAGCCGAAAAGCCGGCTTCCGGCCGCACATAGCCGGCGATGTGCCGCGCATAAACCGACACCGTATGATCGGTGTAGTTCCAGCGCAGCAGACCTGTGGCCTGGTACTTGGGCCTGGCGCCATCGCCGATTCCCTCACCCAGGCTGGAACTCCAATCCGTGGCGGTGCGGGAGCGACTTTGGTAGCGCAGCAGCCGGACGCCGAACAGGCTGAATGTGAAATCGCCGGCCGTAGCCGTTTCGAGATCGTAGCGGAGCTGTACGTTCAAGCCGCCGATTTCCTGCCGGAAGGTGTTGCCCCAACCAGCCTCGGCTTCGATCAGTGCGCCCGTATTCGGATCGCGTTTGAGCACGTTGCCCGGCGAGCACTCGATGATTTCCGCCAATATCCCGGTATCAATCGTGTTTTCCGTGCGTCCCGTGTTCTCGCACTGACCCAGCAATTCCGACTCGATCAGGCCCTGCAGGCTGGCCAAACCGATGCCGTCTTCGATATTGCGGTTCCAGTAATCCACTGAAGCGGCGAACGGCTCCCAGTCCACGACGAAGCCGACGTTGTAGCTGTCGGACAGCTCCGGCGCCAGCAAGGGGTTGCCGCCGGTGAACGTGGGGTACTGTTCCTCGACGCAATCCGCGGCCGAAACGCCGGAACGCTGACATTGCACGAGATCGGTGCCGCCTTCGGCGGAAAACGACCGCGCTCCATACAGGTTGTTCATGTTGGCCGCCCGGAAGCCCTCGCCCCAGGAAGCGCGCAGCAGCAGCCAGTCGGTGGGCTGATAGCGCGCCGAGAGATAGAGGCTGGTTTCGTCGCCGGCGGAGTCGTCATACGAGTCGTAGCGCGCCGCAGCACTTAATTCCAGGTTGCTCAGCACCGGGATGTAGGCTTCGGCGAAGCCCGCTTTTACCACTCTCTCGCCTTCGCCGCTGTTGCCGGCGCTGCCGATCAGGTCGCCGCCGGCGCTCAAGGGATCGTAGATGTCGTAGAACTCCTCGTCGAAGTAGTCGAAGCCGAAGGCCCAGCCCACCGGGCCGGCCGGAGCCTCGAACATATCGAAGCTCACGTGGCCGCTATAGCTGCGGAAATCGGCCCGTATATCGCGGGTGGCGTTCGCCGTTATTGCCCCATACGCGCTGGCATTGGCGGGACTCAAGGGGTCGAACGGGTTGTAGAGACCCTGCGATACATATTGGGACGTGGTGAACGACTTGGCATAACAGCAACTGTCCTCGCGACCGTCGTAGCGCGTATGCCGAACCTCCAGCTCGTAATCGAACATCCCCACCGTGCCGTAGGACAGGACGGCATTCTCGAACAAGGTGTTGGTGGATTGGAAGTCGCGGTTGCCCAAGCCCACAAAGCGATGGCCCAGGAAATACGGCAGTAGCTCGGGGTAGGGGATGTCGTAGTCGAATCCCTGCTTAAGCCCCTCGGCTGCATCCGCAGGAACGCGGAAAAATCCTACCGCGGGTGCGTAGCGTCCATGGTTGTCCACGGTGCTGAACATCGACTGCAGGCGCACAGCATGGTCCGGAGTGATTTCGTAATCCGCATGCAGGAACGCACTGGTGCGCTTGAGGTCCGCCGTCTCCCAGGCGAATGCGGTGTAGTCGAATCCGCATCGCTCCTGGCCGTTGCGGGCGATATATGGTCCCGCTAGCAAGCGCTCGCCGGTTTCCGGATTCACCACCTGCTCACAGTTCGACGGTGCCTTGTAATCGGGCCAGATGGTATTGCCCCAGGAACTCACGTTATCGGTGTTCTCCCAAGCGTACCAGGTGGCTTCGAAAGGTGCGTTGGGGTAGTCGGTAGGACCGGCATCGTAGCCCGGATTGCCTGCGGAGTAGAAGCGGTCCGCCGAAGCGATATGCCCCTTGTTGCGGAAGTCCGCAGTGAACAGGAAGCGGCCGCGATTGGTGTTGCCGCCCAGCGTGATCACGCCGGCGTCCGAATCGGCGCCCTCGCGCGTCGGCCGCTGCAGCGAAGTTCCCACTTCCAGGCCTTCGAAGTCCTTGCGGAGGATGACGTTGATTACGCCGCCGATGGCGTCCGAGCCGTACAGCGCGGACGCGCTGTCGGCAAGGATTTCGATGCGCTCCACTGCCGATAGCGGAATGATATTGAGGTCGTTGGCCTGGTTGGCCGTTACCGGAGAGCGTGGCGCCCGGCGGCCGTCCAGCAGCACAAGAGTGCGCGTCGAACCAATGCCGAACAGGTCGATAGTCGCCTGTCCGAGGAACGAGTTGCCTGACACTTCCCGCGACGAGCCGAATGTATTGGCAGGGCTGTTGCGAAGCACATCGGCTACCGAAGCCTGCCCGCTCAACTCGATTTCCTCGCGGGTGATGACCACCACCGGCCGCGCTTCCTCAAGGTCCATGCGCTTGATGCGCGAGCCGGTCACTACCTGTTGGCCAAGCTCCACCGCGTCTTCGTCGGCGCCCTCCTCTTGCGCCATGGCCATCGGCGCAACGGCCAAGGCGGATATAGCGCCGGTGTAAAGCACCGACCGCACTGCCCCTTCCAGGGCCCAATTCTCGGATTTCATCTTTATCCCCTCAATGGTTATCGAAGCGAGCGCATGAGCTGTTCGGCCCGCGTATCGTTAGTTGGTTCGGCTACGGCAAGAGCAATGAACTCCCTCGCCGCGCTTTCGCTTAGGCGAATTTTACCGCAATTTAGTGCGCAGCGTAACGCGCATGTACCGGTTCACGACATATGGGACTGAGCGTGTTCGGCTGTCCTGTATTTTCGAAGGTATTGCATTGGTGTGAGCAAGTCCAGGGCGTAGTGAGGTCGGACATGGTTGTAGAAGTGCTGGTATTGTGCCAAGGCGGGTGCGGCGTCCTTGACGGTGAGTTGTCCGCTGTAGAGGTTCCAGAACTCGGTTTTTGAGCTGTCGTTGGCGCGTTCGACGACGCCGTTGAGCTGGGGGCTTTTGGGTGGCAGTACGGCGAGGGGGATTTGGAGCGTCTGGCAGGCGTCTTCGAACTCGGCGCGGAACTCGGCGCCGCCATCGACTTGCAGGGATTGCAGCGGACAGGGCAGTTCGTTTCGGACTGCTTGCAAGAAGCGCCGGGCGTTGTTGGCGGTAGCCCGGGAATACACGCGCACGACCAGTTGTTTGCTGACCGGGCAGACGGCCTTGAACTCTTTGAGCGTATCGCCGTCGCGCGACACACTCATGTGATCGATCTGCACCCACTCGCCGGGCTGAGCGGCCTTCACGCCGGGACGCCAGCGCTGGGCGTGTCCGTTGGCGAAGTTGCGCCTTCGCTTGGCCGTCACCCGCCCGCGGCAGAACGCGCACGGCGTGATCCGGCGCAGGCATACGCCCTTGACGAGGATCCGTCCAATGGTCGATTCCGACAGGAGGATTCCTTCGCGATCCAGCATCACCTTAAGGCGCCGCTTGCCCATGAACGGATAGTGCTTGCGCATCCGCCATACGGCCCATTCCTGGGCCCGCGTCCAGCGCGCGGGATGGGTGCGTCTCGGGCGGCGGCTTTTGGCTGCCAGCCCCTTCACGCCTTGAGAACGGTAGCGCGCCTGCCAGCGGTAATAGGTGGATCGGGACCAGCCGACCGCGCGCAGAGCCGCGGCCTCGCCGCACCCCTCTGCGCGTAACTCCCGATAGGTCTCGATCTTGCGTAAGCGCTCAAATGCATCGCCCGGCGTGGTATCGTCCATGCGCACACGTTTCATCCCCAGGGACTTGATTTGCATGGTTCGGCTCCTTTTTGTTTGTTCGAAAAACAAAGGCTAACCGAACCCGCGCCCCGGCGAGCGCCGGGGCGCACCTCTTTTCCTTGCGTCGCTACGCTCCCTGCGGAAAAGAGCTGCGCCGTTCCCGCCCCATCAGAGCAGAAACCACCCCTCCATCACTTCGGCACCAGTCCCACATGTGTCTGAACCCGGACAGCGCATCCTTGTCCAATGAGACGTGAGCCTGAACGGGGGCTGTAAATCCAACGGGAGATGAGCCTGTAGTCGTGCGTTGGGATCATCGGAGGATGATCGTGACGTTACAGGTCGAACGGGTTCGGAGTCTGGAAGAGGTTCGGGCCTTGGTGGAGGGCATCGAGGCGGTGGATTTTGCCGTCTCGGATCGTGCGGGGATTTACACTTTGGTTCGGCGCACGCTGGTGCGCTTTGTCACTGCCGAAGTAATACTCCCCATTTCTGCCGAAGTAAAAATCCCCAGTTGCTGATTATGCGGGTTGGGTTGCCTCGGCAACTCAACCCGCAGAGCATGGAGCGTTTTCAGCAACGAGGGCGACGCTTTGGTACGAAGTGGGGAGTTGTTCATGATTCATCAGTTGCGTGAAGAGGGTCTGTCGATCTCGGCGATTGCCCGGCGCGGGTATGAACCGCAAGACGGTTCGCAAGTATCTCCAGGTGGGTTTGCAGGCGCCCTCGTATGGGCCGCGGGCGCAGTTGCTGGATCCGTATCGATCGTATGTGCGCGAGCGCGTGACGGCGTATCCGGGTCTGCGCGCCACCCGCCTATTGCGGGAGATTCGGACGTTGGGCTATCCGGGCGGCTATTCCCAACTGACCGCCTACGTCCGGACGATCCGCCCGCTGGCGCCGCCGGGTTTTGAACATCGCTTCGAGACCGCGCCGGGCGAGCAGGCGCAAGTGGAGTGCCCCCGGTTTGCTGGATACTTCCGTGCTCTGTTTGGAGCATAGGAGGAAGTGCTATCAGCAGGGAACGATACAGCGCCCAAAAGCACACCACAATTACTTCCGGCACGCCCCAAGCTTGATGGACCGGCAATACAAAGCCCCGTCGCGAAAATCGCGAGTGGTGCGCGCAGGTCTCTCGATTCCAAATCGGTAAGGGTCTACGCGAGGCAGAATAGAGCGCCCGCCGGATTGATCAGGTCATGCAAGTCGCGCCGGATGCTGTTGCTTCAATGGCTGCGAACGCAGGGCAATCGCACTAATCGGTAACGGCGCGCACATTCACCTCAACAAGCAGCCCGGGGTATGCCAGGGCGGACACGCCGATCACCATCGAGGCGGGTTTGTGGCCGGCGGGGAAGAAGTCGCGTACATCTTGATAGACCGGGTTCGGATCCACGTTTTCGAGGTCCACGATGTAGATCTGAATCTCCACCACGTCTTCGCGCCGAGCGCCGGCCGCCTTGAGCGCCCGATCGATGTTGGCGAAGGTGAGGCGGGATTGCTCGGCCAGGCTTTCGGGGAAGCTGTGATCCGGGTGGATGCCGGCCTTGCCGCCGAGGTAGATGAAGCGCCCGGGGTTTTTCGCGATCACCACTTGCGCGTAGCCGTCGGGCTGCGAGAGCCCCTCCGGGTTGAAGCGTTCGATTTCGGTGGCACTCGCAGCCGGGAGGGCGAAAACCAGCCCCGCGAGGGGCAGCGTTCTGCTGTTGTAGGGCATCGTTAATTCTCCTTTCCGTCCGGCCTGGAACAGGCTCATGGGCTTCGAGGAGCGCGATTATATATGAAGTGTTAATTCATATATACATGTAATTATGTAGTTCACACTCACAAAAAATGCTATTGTTGGGCCCATGTTTTCGCGCCGGCTCAATCTGCCGCCTGCGGGCCAGGAGAGCTTCTTTCTCTGGGGCCCGCGCCAGACGGGTAAAACCACGCTGCTTCGGCAGCGCTATCCCGAGGCGCGCTGGATTGATCTTCTGAAGGCGGACGAGTTTCGGCGCTACCTGGCTCACCCGGAGTATCTGCGCCAGGAAACGGAACCGCGGGGCGCAGCGCCGCCAAATCCGGTCCAGCAGGTCGTCATCGACGAAGTGCAGAAGGTCCCGGCGCTGCTCGACGAAGTGCATTGGCTGATCGAGAACCGGAGATTATGTTTTGCGCTATGCGGTTCCAGCGCCCGCAAAGTGCGCAGGGGGGCGGCCAATCTTCTTGGTGGGCGGGCCGCGCGCTACCGCTTGCAGGGGCTAACGGCGGGCGAACTGGGCGCCGAATTCGACCTGACTCGCCTGCTCAACAATGGGTATCTGCCGCGCATCTACGAGGCCGCCCGCCCAGGCCGCCTGCTGGATGCCTATGTGGGCGACTATCTCAAGGAGGAAATTGCCGCGGAAGGGTTTGCGCGCAACCTGCCAGCCTTTTCGGCCTTTCTGGACGCCGCGGCCTTGAGCGATACGCAGCCGGTGAATTATTCCAATGTAGCGCGCGATTGCGGGGTTTCGGGCCACACGGTGCGCGGCTACTTCGAAATTCTTGAGGACACTCTGCTGATTTACGCGCTGCCCTCATTCCGCAAGCGCGCAAAGCGCCGGGTTGCGGCGGCGCCCAAGTACTACTTTGCGGATGTTGGCGTGGTGAACCGGCTGGCTCGCCGCGGATTCCTGCATCCTGGCGGGGAGTTGTTCGGCAAGGCCCTGGAAAACTGGGTACACCACGAGTTGCGCGCGTATTCCGAGTACTCCGAGAGCAACGAAAAGCTCGCCTATTGGCGTACCGCCGGCGGTGTGGAAGTGGACTTCGTGGTGGGCGACATGCGGGTTGCGGTAGAGGTCAAGGGCAGCGCGCGTATTTCGCGCCGCCACCTCAGTGGACTGCGCGCCCTTTATCGCGATCACCCGGAGGCGCTGCGACGGGTGTTGGTGTGCCTGGAGCCCAAGCGGCGGGTAACGGAGGACGGTATCGAAGTTCTGCCCGCGGATGACTTCGCGCGTCTGCTCTGGGACGGCGCCCTGATTCCGGGTAACCCATAGCCCGTGAGTGGGGGTTGTCCTTGGCGACTTGAGGGATCAGGCGGAATGCTTGCGAGCACTATAATTTCGGCATCGCGAAGGCTCTATTCCATGATGCTCGCCTTTACCAAGATGCAGGCCGCCGGCAACGACTTCATGGTCGTTATGGGCCATTCCCTGCAGGCGCCGGAGAGCGGGCAGGTGCGGGCCTGGGCCGACCGGCGCAGGGGTGTGGGCTTCGACCAGTTGCTGTGGGTCGATGAACCCGAAGGCGGCGGTTCGGTGCGCTACCGCGTTTTCAATGCCGACGGAGGCGAGGCGGAGCAATGCGGAAACGGCGCTCTATGCATCGCGGCCTTGGTGGCGGAGCGCCGACCCGACGACGGCGACATCAGGCTGCAGTCGCCGGGCGGCGAGGTGCGGGCCCGCATGGTTGGCAACGGCGCCGTGAGCTGTTCGCTGGGCCGTCCGGAATGGCGCCCCGAATGCGTGCCTTTTGAGGCCGGCCGCGCGGATCTGTCGTATGCATTGGAGGTTGAGGGCAGAGATTGGCAGTTGGAGGTGCTGGCTCTGGGCAACCCCCACGCGGTGCTGCCGGTGGCGGATGTCGAAAGCGCGGACGTGGAGGCGCTGGGGGCGCGCATATCCGCGCATGAGCGCTTCCCCCGCGGCTGCAATGTGGGATTTGCCCAAACCCTTGACGACCAACGCCTGAAGCTGAGGGTTTACGAGCGCGGCGTTGGCGAAACGCCGGCTTGCGGCACCGGCGCCTGCGCCGCCGCGGTGGCGGGAATGCGCCGTGGGCGGGTGCGCTCGCCGGTGCAAGTGGAAATGGCCGGTGGTTGTCTGGGCGTGGAATGGGCCGGCGGCGAGGCAGTGGCCTGGCTCACCGGACATATCGACAGCGTGTTTGAAGGGCGTCTGCGCGTATGAGGTCCCGCAGTTCAGACAGCCCTGCTTCCGCAACCACGCTCACATCCGGCGAAGTGGCGGGCTACCTGCGCCAGAATCCGGATTTCTTCGAGCTGCACCCCGAGCTGCTGCTCAATTTGCGCGTTCCGCACAGAGGCGGGCCGGGTGCTGTATCGCTGGTGGAGCGGCAGCTTGAAGTGCTGCGCCAACGTAATAAGGAATTACGCCACGCGCTTGACGAGTACATCGCCAATGGCCGTTCCAGCGATGAACTGGCCCAGAGGCTGAACCGTCTGGTCACGAAGCTTCTGGCCTGCACCGATCCGGGCGACAGGCTGCGCGGCTTGCCCACGCAACTGCGCGAGACATTTGCGCTGGACTTCTTGCGTTTGCTGCTATTTGACGCGGACCCCCAGCGGTGCGCCGGCGCGGCAGACCTTTCGGCGACTCCGCGCGCAGACCTGATGGCCGTCGGTCTGAGCGGCGTGCTCAAGGGCGACACACCCCGCTGCGGTCAGTTCAGCGAAGAGCAGCGCGCGTTCCTGTTTGGGAACTGCGCCGGGGAGGTGGCCTCCGTGGCCTTGGCGCCCCTCGGCAAGCGCGGCAAGCTGGGCTTGCTGGCGCTCGGCAGTCGCGACCCCAACTATTACCACCGCGGCAAGAGCACGGAATTTCTCGGTCGCGTGAGCGCCATCGTGGCGGCGGCGATAAGTCCGGATTCCAGTTGATGCACGCCGAATCCGAGCGCCAGGTGAACGCCTTTCTGCGCCATATTCGGCTTGAGCGGGGGCTGTCCCGGCACACGGTGAGCGCATATCGCCGCGACCTGGCGGCGCTGCGCGATTACTGCATCAAGCGCGAGCTGCAGTCATGGGCGTCGTTGACCGCCAGCGACCTCCGGCGCTTTGCCGCCGGGGCGCACCGCAGCGGTCTGGCGCCGCGCACCGTGCAGAGGCGGCTGGCCGGCGCTCGCAGTTTCTTCGATTTCCTGGAGCGGGAAGGCCAGTTGGCCCACAACCCGGCGCACGGCGTTCGCGCGCCCCGCCCGCCCCGCGACCTTCCGCAAACGCTGGACCTGGACCAGGTGGCGCGTCTGCTGGATATTCCCGAACGGGACGCGGCGGCCTGTCGCGACCGCGCCATGCTGGAACTGATCTATTCGGCCGGTTTGCGGCTGGCCGAACTGACCGCCCTGAACCTCGGCGAAATCGACTTGCGCGAGGGTCTGGTGCGCGTAACCGGCAAGGGGCGCAAGACCCGCATCCTGCCGGTGGGCCGCAAGGCGATCACAGCGCTGCAGCGCTGGCTGCGGCGCCGGGCGGAACTGGCCGCGCCGGAAGAATCAGCGCTCTTCGTGGGCATGCGGGGCCGCAGAATCGCGCCCAGCACCGTGCAGGCCAGGACCGCCCACTGGGCCAAGCGCGCCGGCCTTCCGGGGCACGTGCACCCACACATGCTGCGGCACAGCTTCGCCACCCACATGCTCGAGTCTTCCGGCGATCTGCGCGCTGTGCAGGAGCTGTTGGGACACGCCGACATTTCCACCACGCAGGTTTATACCCACCTGGACTTTCAGCACTTGGCCGAAGTCTATGATCGCGCTCACCCGCGAGCGCGGCGCAAGAAGGAGTCTGCCGCATGAAACCCGCGCTCCGCACAACACCGACAGTCGCGCCGGGCAGGCTGCGCGCCACCACCATTCTTTGCGTGCGCAAGGGGAATACGGTAGCCATGGGCGGTGACGGACAGGTGAGCCTCGGCGATACGGTTCTGAAGGGCAACGCGCGCAAGGTCCGGCGTGTGGCGGGCGGCAAGGTGCTGGCGGGTTTCGCGGGCGGGACCGCCGATGCCTTTACCCTTTTCGAGCTGTTCGAGACCAAGCTCGACCAATACGGCAACCTCACGCGCGCCGCGGTGGAACTGGCGAAGGACTGGCGCAGCGACCGGCGTTTGCGACGCCTCGAAGCCATGCTCTGCGTGGCCGACAAGGCCACGACCTTGCTCGTGTCCGGCTCCGGCGATGTGGTGGAACCGGAGGGCGGCGCGCTGGCGCTGGGCTCGGGCGGCGGATACGCTCGCGCAGCGGCGCAGGCGCTGCTGGCGGAGAGCGAGCTCGGCGCCGCCGAGGTGGTGCGCCGGTCTCTGGAAATCGCTGCGGAAATCTGCGTATATACCAATACGCACATCGTGATCGACACGCTCGAAAGCAGCGCATCCTGATTACTTAACTCATGACCCAGATGACGCCCCGGGAAATTGTCGAGGAACTCGATAAGCACGTGATTGGCCAGAATGCCGCCAAGCGCGCGGTGGCCATCGCCTTGCGCAACCGCTGGCGGCGGATGCAGCTTGACGAGGAGCTGCGCCAGGAAATCACCCCGAAGAATATTCTGATGATGGGCCCTACCGGAGTGGGCAAGACCGAGATTGCGCGCCGGCTGGCGCGTCTGGCGCGCGCGCCTTTCATCAAGGTGGAAGCCACCAAGTTCACCGAGGTGGGCTACGTCGGCCGCGAAGTGGACAGCATTGTGCGGGATCTCACCGACACCGCGGTAAAGATGATCCGCGAGGTGGAAATGGACCGCGTACGCCATCGCGCCCGGGAGAGCGCCGAGCGCCGGGTGCTGGACGCACTGATGCGGCGGGCCGCCGCCGCGGGACCCACTGCCGGGTCGCCGTGGAGCATGGACGGCAATGCGATGAAGGCGGCCCTGCGGCGCGGCGACCTGGACGGCGAAGAAGTCGAGATGGAGCTGCAGGTGGCGCCGGTGGGCGTGGAGATCATGGCGCCGCCGGGCATGGAGGAAATGACCAGCCAGTTGCAAAACATGTTTCAGTCGCTGGGCAACCAGCGCACACGCACGCGCAAACTCAAGGTGAAAGACGCAATGCGGCTTTTGACGGAGGAAGCGGCTGCTTCCATGCTTGATCAGGATGAATTGAAATCGCAGGCGCTTGAGGCGGTAGAGCAAAACGGGATCGTCTTCATTGACGAAATCGACAAGGTTTGCCGGCGCGCCGAGGCCATGGGCGCGGACGTGTCGCGCGAGGGCGTGCAGCGCGACCTCCTGCCGCTGGTGGAAGGCTGCGCCGTGAACACCAAGTACGGCGTGGTGCGCACGGACCATATTCTGTTCATCGCATCGGGGGCGTTTCAGTCGGTCAAGCCTTCCGATCTGATCCCTGAGCTGCAGGGCCGGTTTCCCATCCGCGTGGAGCTGGGCGCGCTGGGCATTGAGGAATTCGAGCGCATACTCACCGAACCGGACGCTTCGCTTACCGAGCAGTACACGGCCCTGCTGAGCACCGAGCGCGTGTCTCTCAGTTTCGATGCGGAGGCCGTGCACCGCATTGCCGAGATCGCCTGTTCGGTCAACGAGAGCACCGAGAATATCGGCGCGCGTCGCCTGCAGACCGTGCTGGAGCGCCTGCTGGAATCGATTTCCTTCGACGCCGCCGACCGGGGCGGCCAGGACCTCAAGGTCGATGCGGCATACGTGGACGAACACTTGGGGGCGTTGGCGGAAGACGAGGATTTTCGCCGCTATATCCTCTGAGCCCGCATGCCGCGCCACGAAGCCAACTTGGGCCGCCAACCGCGCTAGCTCGCCGTCCTTTTCCCGACTGCATGGAAACTCCCCCGAATCCGCAGGCAGCGCCGCTTGAGTTGCGCTTGCTCGGCGACCGCAAGATGCTGCGCGTAAGCTTTGGCGATGGCGAGACCTTTGAACTGGGAGCGGAGTTCCTGCGCGTGAATTCGCCGTCCGCCGAAGTGCGTGGGCATGGCGGAAGCGGGGGCGTTGTGCCGACCGGGAAGGCGGATGTCCGCGTCAAGGACATACAGCCGGTCGGCCAGTACGCGGCAAGACTGGTGTTTGACGACGGCCATGATTCAGGAATCTATTCCTGGGCCTATCTCAGGGAACTGGGACGCAACCGGCGCCAATACTGGGAGCGCTACCTGCGCCGGTCGGCGGCCCTGGAAGATGGCGATGCCAGCGCCTGAACCCGGTTCCGCCGGCGCCGAGCGCTTCGGGTTTCGCCGGGTAAGCCCGGAGGAGAAAACCGAGCGGGTGCACGGCGTGTTCGAATCCGTTGCCGGCCGCTACGACCTGATGAACGACCTCATGTCGCTGGGTGCGCATCGGCTCTGGAAGAAATTCGCCCTGGCCCGCACGGGGTTGCGGCCCGGGGATGCTGCCCTCGACGTGGCGGGCGGGACCGGCGACCTGGCGCTGGGCATGAGCCGGCTGGTGGGACCACGGGGGCGGGTTCTGTTGACCGACATCAATCCCTCCATGCTGCGCCTGGGGCGCCGGGCGCTGCTTGATGCCGGCGCTCATGCCAACTGCCGCGCCATATGCGCCGACGCCACCGCGCTGTCCGTGCCCCCGGCAGCGTTCGACTGCGTGAGCATCGGCTTCGGCTTGCGCAACGTGAGCGGCAAGCCGGCGGCGCTCAGAAGCATGGCGCGGGCGATCAAGCCGGGTGGGCGGCTGGTGGTGCTGGAGTTCTCGCGCCCGGCGCTGAAGGTCCTGCGCGCGGCCTACGACTGGTATTCGTTTGCGGTAATCCCGGCGCTCGGACAACTGGTGACCAAGGACGCCGGCAGCTACCGTTACCTGGTGGAGTCGATCCGCGTGCATCCGGACCAGGAGACGCTGGCCGGGATGATGCGGGAAGCCGGTTTCGAGGACGTGCGCTGGCACAACCTTTCCGGCGGCATCGTGGCCGTGCATATCGGGTTCCGGTATTAGGCCGAGGCAGGACGGGATGCTCGCGCAACTGGCGGATTCGGTCGCTGCGACCCTGAATCGCAACCTTCGCGCTTCGCTCACGGCGCGCCAGGCTGCGGACAAGCTCGAAGGCTTGTCCATGGAGGTAGGGCTGTCGGGTGCGCAACCGGTCTTGCGGATGAGCGTCCGCGGCGGTCGTCTTCACATTGACGAGCCGGGCGATACTCCCGCCGATGTCTCTCTGAGCGGCGGCTTGCCCCGGTTGCTGGCGCTGCTGGGCGGCGATCACGCGGGTCCGGGCCTGGACTTGAGGGGCGATCCTGTGCAAGCGCAAGGTTTCGCGGAGTTGCTCAAGCATTGCCGCCCGGACCCCGAAGAGGAGTTGGCACGCTACACCGGCGAAGTGTTTGCCCGCCAAGCGGGCGATGCCGCGCGCGCCGCGGCGCATTGGGCCGAAGGGAGCGCGGCGTCACTGCGGCGCAGCGCGCGGGATTACGCGCAGGAGGAAGCTCGACTGACGCCCACCCGGGTCGAGTTCGAGGCCTTTGCCGAGCAGGTGGAGCAGTTGCGCGACTTGGTGGCCCGGCTTTCCGCGCGGGCGCGAAATCTGCGGTCGGGCTAGCCCGTTTCGCTGTTGCTCAGGGTCTGCGCATGAGCATCGTGCCGCGCATCTTCGGTATCTTCCGCCTGCTGGCGCGGTATGGGTTGTTGCGCGAGCTTGGTGTGGCGCGGCCACTGCGCGTGCCGGCCTGGATGCTGTTGGCTCGCCGCCGACAAAAGGGCGCCTCGCGCGGCGTTCGCCTGCGCGAGGCGCTGCAGGAGCTGGGGCCGATCTTCGTGAAGTTCGGCCAGAACATCTCCACGCGCCCCGACTTGCTGCCGGATGACATCGCCGCCGAACTGGCCCGGCTGCAGGATGACGTGCCGCCGTTTTCCGCGGAACTGGCGCGCGCCCGTCTGGGGCGGATTTACGGCCGGCCGGTGGAGGAAGTGTTCCGGGATTTCGAGCCCGAAGCGCTGGCCGCCGCGTCCATCGCCCAGGTTCACGCCGCCCGTCTGCCCAGCGGTGAGGAAGTGGTGGTAAAGCTGCTGCGGCCGGGCGTGAAAGAGCGGATCGCCAGAGACGTCAAACTGCTGTATGGATTGGCGCGATTCGCTACACTCGCCTGGCCGTCCACGCGTCGGCTGCGTCTGGTTGAAGTGGTGCGCGAATACGAACGCACGCTGGGACATGAAATGGACCTGACCCGCGAGGGCGCCAACGCCTCGCGCCTGAAGCGCAGTTTCGAGGGCTCGGAAATCATCCACGTGCCCGCTGTTTATTGGGAGTATTGCCGCCCGGAAGCTTTGGTCATGGAGCGGGTGCATGGCGTTCCCATCCGCGAGATCGACGTCCTCAAGAAAGCCGGGGCGGACATTCCCGAGTTGGCGGCGCGCGGCGTACAGATATTTTTCACGCAGGTGTTTCGCGACAGTTTCTTCCACGCCGACATGCATCCCGGCAACGTGTTCGTGGACATCGCCGACCCCAGGAATCCCCGCTACGCGGCGGTTGATTTCGGGATCGTGGGCATCCTCGACGAACGCGATCATCACTATCTGGGCCAGACGCTGTTGGCTTTCTTCGAGCAGGATTACGCCCGTTTGGCCCGCCTGCATCTCTACTGGGGCTGGGTCGAACCTTCCACGCGCGCGGAGGACCTGGAGGCGGCGTTTCGCGTGATCGGCGAGCCGATTTTCGCCAGGCCCTTGAGCGAGTGCAGTTTCGGCACGGTTCTGGGACGCATATTCGCTACCGCCCAGGACTTCGACATGCAACTCCAGCCCCAGATGCTGTTGCTGCACAAGACCCTGTTGAACATTGAAGGTCTTGGGCGGGAGTTGTACCCCGAACTCGATCTATGGGAAACGGGTTACCCGCTGCTCAAGCAATGGATGCGGCGCCGCGCGGAGCCGGCGCGCGTGCTCAAGGAGCTGGGCCGCGACCTGCCCGAATTGCGCTATGCGCTGCAACGCCTGCCGCGGGTTGCCCACCACCTGCTGGACCGCGCCGAAGGTAAGCAGGCGCGCATCGACCGCGGCGGGCTGGAGGCGCGTCGGCGCCGCTGGCGACAGCTCACGGGCGGCGTGTTGCTGATTGTCGGGGCGCTGTTGCTCGGCTTGCGTGCCGAGCCGGTCTGGCTGGCCTGGCTGGCTGGCGCCGCCGGTCTGGCCATGCTGCTCGCCTCGCGACCGCGCCGCTAACGGCGCTTGCCTGGGGCTTTCAGGCGCGCAGTCCCTGCACGAAGGCGCCGGCATCCTCGCCGCGTTCCAGGCAGTCCACAACCGCGGAGCCCACAATCACCCCATCGGCCACGCCGCTCAAGGCGCGAACCTGCTCCGCACTGCGCACGCCGAAGCCGGCACAGACGGGAACGCCGGCATACCGACTCACCTTTTCCATGTAGTCGGTCATTTCCGCCGAAACCTCCCGTTTCCCACCGGTCACGCCGGTGACCGTAACGGCATACACGAACCCGTCGCTGCCTCGGCATAGCGCGCGCAGGCGTTCGTCGGGCGTGGCCGGGGTGACCATCTGCACCAGCGCCACGCCATGCTCTTCGAGTTGCCCGCGAACCGTTACGCATTCCTCCCAGGGCAAGTCGGGCACGATCAGAGCAGCCACGCCGCAGCCTGGGCACCGCGCCGCCAGCTTTTCGATTCCATAGGCGAGCAGGGGGTTGTAGTAACTCATCAGTACCAGCGGAACGCCGTAGTCGCGGTGTCGTTCAAGTTCGTCCAGTATCCAGTGCAGGGTGACGCCGTTGGCTATCGCCGTTTCGCTGGCGCGTTGAATGGTCACGCCGTCGGCCATCGGGTCGGAAAACGGCACGCCGATCTCCACCGCGTCGCCGGCGGCCGCCAGCTTGCCCAGGATGGGATGAAAGTCTTCCTTGCGCGGGTGCCCGGCGGTGAAGAACGGCAGCAGCGCCGGCTGCTGCGCCTGGGCAATGGCGCTGCGCAGACGTTCGGCGCCGGTCATGACGGTGTTCACGGGCGTGCATTGTGGTGCATTGCTGCCCTGCCTGGCAATTGTTCCTGCACGGAATCCTCCTGCCGGGCAGGCCGCGTCTGCTCGTTTTGCAACGGTCGGGGGAGCCCCGGCATCAAGTGTTCATGCCTACCTCATCTGCAAGGGGATGTCCCATGAATCGATTCCTTCTGTTGCCATGTGTGCTGCTCGCCGCCGGCTGCGCCACCTTCAAGGATCCCAGCGGCGCCATCGTCGATATGCAGGGCGTTGACCCTCGGCAATACGAAGTCGACCTTGCCGATTGTCAGCGATATGCCGACGAAGTTCCGGTGGCCGAGCATGTCGGAACCGGCGCGGCTGTCGGAGCCGCGGTGGGCGCTGTAGCCGGCGCCGTTTCCGGCTCCGACAAGACGGGCATAGGACAGACGGCTGGCGTGGGTGCAGTGTATGGGGGCACCAAGTCCGGCGTGTCCGCCGTGCGTGAATCCCGCCATGTGCTGCGCGAATGCCTGCGCGGCCGAGGCTATCGCGTTCTGAACTAGCGGCAGCCCGAGGCCTGGAGAAATGTCCAGGTCAGCGCAGTAAGCGGCCCGGCCTCAGTTCAGCGTTTTGGCAAGCGTGGGCATGTCCTTGTCGCCGCGGCCCGACAAGCCGATCAGTATCCGCTTGCCTGGATTGTCCCGCGCCCAGCGGCGGGCGGCGAAAAGGGCATGAGCGGGTTCCAGCGCCGGCAGTATGCCCTCAAGCCGACAGCACTCGGCCAATCCCTCCAGGGCCTGTCGGTCGCTGGCCGTCAGGTATTCGACGCGGCCTATGGCCTGCAGCAGCGCGTGCTCCGGGCCGACCCCCGGGTAGTCGAGGCCAGCGGAAATCGACGCGGTTTCCAGAACCTGACCGTGCTCATCGTAGAGCAGCATCGAATAGCTACCGTGCAGCACTCCCGGCTTGCCGGCGCATAGCGAAGCGGCGTTTTCGCCGGCGCCCGTACCGGTGCCGCCGGCCTCCACGCCGAACAGACGCACCGCTGCATCGCCGAGAAAGGCGTGAAACAGCCCGATGGCGTTCGAGCCTCCGCCCACGCAGGCAAACACGGCGTCCGGCAGCCCGCCCGCCAACTCCTTGATTTGCCGGCGCGCTTCCACGCCGATGATCTTCTGCAGTTCGCGCACCAACCACGGATAGGGATGCGGCCCCACTGCCGACCCCAGCAGGTAATAAATCCCTTGAGGATCCGCAACCCAGGAGCGAAAGGCCTCATCGGTTGCCGCCCTGAGCGTTCGGTCGCCCTTGTCCACAGCCACCACCTCGGCTCCAAGCTGGCGCATCCGCTGCACATTCGGCGCTTGCCGCTGCATGTCCAGCACTCCCATGTACACCGTGCAGGGCAGCCCCGCGCGGGCGCAGGCTGCCGCTGCCGCGACCCCGTGCTGGCCGGCGCCGGTTTCCGCCACAACCCGTTGCGCGCCCAGGCGCCGCGCCAAGTGCGCTTGGCCCAGCGCGTTATTGATCTTGTGCGCACCGGTATGCGCCAGGTCCTCGCGCTTTATCCATACCTCCGCTCCCCAGGCGCGCTCCAGGCCACGCGCCCGGGTGAGCGGTGTGGGACGTCCTATCCACTCCCGGCGTTCTTCGTCCAGCGCACGGCAAGCTTCCTCGTTGGAAAAGAAATCGCGTGCCTTGCGCTCCAGCCGGGCCAGCGCCGGCATCAGCGTTTCGGGCGCGAACCTCCCGCCGAACGGCCCAAAGCGGCCATTGTTGTCCGGTAGCGCTCCCTTGAGCAGCCGGCTCAGCAGCGCGCGGGCCTCTGATTGGGGAACTTTCACTAGCAGGGCCTGTTATCGCTAAGCCGCGCTGCGCGCCGCGCGCACGAACGCGGTAATGGCCGCGCTGTCCTTGACGCCGGGCGCGCTTTCCACGCCTGAGGCGACATCCACGCCCCAGGGACGAACCCGGCGCACCGCGTCGCCAACATTCCCAGGGTCCAAGCCGCCGGCCAGCAGCACTTGCGCGTGGCGCGCCAGCCGCGCCGCGCGTTCCCAGCTCGGTTGTTCGCCGTGCCCGCTGCGCGCGCCTTCGAACAGGCAGCGGCTTGCGGGCGGAACCGTGTGCGGGTCGAATTCCTCGTGGTCTCTGTACACAGGCAGGGTCCGTATTTCCGGGGGCAGCATCAGGCGCGCCAGACTGTCGGCATCGGCTTGCAGACAATCCGGCCGGAAATCGGCAAACACCTTTTCCCAATCGCTCTGAACCGGGCGCAGCATAACCGCAACCCGCAGAATATGCTCTGGAACGGCTTCGGCAAGGTTTGCTGCCTGTTGCGGCGCCAGGCAGCGCGGCGAAGGCGGGTAGAAGTTGAACCCGATAGCGCTGGCGCCGGCGGTCGCAGCCGCGCTCACGGCTTCGGCGGTTTTCACGCCGCAGATCTTCACGAACAGACTCATTGGCGTTGTGCCTTTGACTTGCGTCCCTCGGCAAGCATCTCCGCCACGAGATGACCGGGAGCGGCTGATCGCATCAGCGCGCTGCCCACCAGTACGCCATCCCAACCTGCTGCAGCCAGCTCGGCGGCGTCCTGAGGTCCCTGCACGCCGCTTTCGGCGAACATCGCATAGGCGCCCGCCTTGGCGGGTCGGAAGCGGTGGAAGCGCTGTTTGTCCACCTCCAGCGTTTGCAGGTCGCGGCAATTGAGGCCAAGCAGCGCCTGCGTCCTGTCCGCCTTCGCCCGCTCGGCCATGCGCCGCGCGCGTTGCTGCTGTTCGTCGTCGAAGGCCTCCAGCAGCGCGAACATGCCGCAGCGCAGGGCGGTGGCCAGCATGGCCTCGGTGTCGCCGTCGGCGGTCATGCCCACAATCAGCAGCACGCCGGCCGCGCCATGCTGCCGCGCTTCCCATACCTGGTAAGGCTCGACCAGGAAATCCTTGCGCATGACCGGGGTTTGGGGCGCGGCGTCCGCCACCCTTCGGAGCAGTTCCAGGGAGCCGCCGAAACGACTTGGCTCGGTGAGCACCGACAAGGCCAGCGCGCCGCCGTCCACATAGTTCGCCGCCAGTCCCTGCGGCTCGAAGGCCGCGCCGGCAAGTGCGCCCTCGCTGGGGGAGGCCGGCTTGATTTCGGCGATCAGATCGAAGCCTGCGCGCGAAAACGCCAACTTGGGCGGTGGCGGCATGGCCTCGACGCGGCGCGCAAGCTCCGCTTCGCTCAGGCTCTGTTTCGCATGCCGGACGCGCGCGCGGCTTGATTCCGCCATGCGCTCGAGAAATCCCGCGCTCATTCCGTCGTGATGCGCTCCAGCAGGCGCGCCGCCCGGCCTTCGCGCAAGGCGTCCCGCGCCGTTTGCAATCCCTCGGCGAGGTCGGCTGCAACGCCGGTAAGTTCGAGAACCAGCCCCGCCTGCAAGGCCAGCGCATCGTTCAGCGCCTCGCTGCCTTCACCGCGCAAGGCGGCTTTCAGAACGCGGGCGTTGTAGTCCCGATCGCCGCCCGCCAGCGCCGCAGGGGCGCAGCGCGGAATGCCGACATCCGCGGGGTCTCGGGTGCTGGCATCTACCCGTCCCGGGCGCACATCCAGCAGCAGGTAGCGGCCGGCCGGCGTGGGCTCGTCCCAGCCTGGCTCTCCATGCACCACGAAACAGCGCTCGATGTCCAGCCCGCTGAGGGTGTCGGCGATCAACCGCGCCGCATCCATGCTGAATGCGCCCACCAGCATGAACGGCGGCCGCGCCGGATTGGCCAGCGGCCCGAGCAAATTGAACACGGTGGGCACGCCCAAGGCGGTGCGCACCGGGGCCACCGATTTCATGGCCGGATGAAAGTACGGCGCGAACATGAAGGCGAATCCATGGGTGTTCAATTGCCGGGTCACCTCGCCGGCGCTGTCCGGCCAGGGCACGCCCAGCGCGTTCAGCACGTCCGCGCTGCCGGTCTTGCTGGACACGGCGCGATTGCCGTGCTTGGCCACCCGCACCCCGCAGGAGGCTACAAGCAAGCCGGCGCCGGTGGACAGGTTGATGCTGCCCGAGCCGTCGCCGCCGGTTCCGACAACATCCGCTGCCGGAGCGCCGGACGGCAGTTCGGGTCGAATCGCCAGCGCCCGCATGGCGCGCGCAAAACCGCGCAGTTCGGCGGCGTTTTCTCCCTTCAGTCGGAGCGCGGCCAGCAACCCGCCGGCCAGCGCCGCCGGCGCTTCGCCCTGCGCCAGTTCGCGCATGGCCGTCTCGGCTTCGCTCTCGCTGAGGGATTCGCCGGCCAGCAGGCGTGCCAGCATTTCGCGCAGCGGACTGGACATCAGAGGTTGTACATCATGGGTAACAGCAGGGAAAAGCCGCCCCACATGATGAGCGTCAGCGGTGCGCCTATGCGCAGGAAATCCAGCCGCCGGTAACCGCCCGCGCTCATTATCAGGAGGTTGGTCTGGTAGCCGATCGGGGTCAGGAAGCTCATGTTGGCGCCGAAGATCACTGCCAGAATGAAGGGTTCCACGGGCGCGCCCAGCCCGGTGGCAAAGGCGGCGGCGATCGGCGTTCCGATAATCGCAGCGGCATTGTTGGACACAACGTTGGTAAGGATGGCCATTATCAGCATCAGCGCGCTGAGCACCAAGGGAACAGGGAGGCCCTGGGAAAATGCCACGAAAACCGCCGCCAGCCATTCGTCGGCGCCGGTTTTGAGCAGGGCGTCTCCGAGCCCCAGGCTGGTCACGATGATGATGGTGAGTGGCACGTTGAAGGCGTCTCGCACATTGCGCCAACTCAGGCACTTGGCCGCGATCATTGCGCCCACGCCCACCACGGAGGTCACCACGATAGGCATCCAGCCCAGCGCTGCTGGGGCTATGGCCGCGGCCATGATGCCCACGGCGGCCCGCGCGCGACCCGTGCGCGGCAGCTCCATGACGCGCCCCAGAACGAGTACCGAGGATTCGGTGGTGAGGCGGCGTATGTCGGCGCGCGAGGCCTGCACGAGAATTACGTCGCCGGTGCTCAGACGCGCGTTGAGCAAGTCTTCGCTGGGCGCTTCCCGGTCGCCGGCCCGGTACATGGCCAACGGCGACAACCCATAGATTTCGTCGAGGTGCGCCTCGTGCAGGCTGCGTTTGTCGAGCGGCGAGCCGCGCGTGACCACCAGCTCGGCCACCTGCTGTGGTTCGTTGGAAAACTTGAGTTCGCCGCCGGGCAGCGACGCACCAAGCAGCCTTTCAAACTCGTGCAATCGCTCCAGGGTGTCGCGCACGAACAGGCGGTCGCCGGCCCGGATGCGGATCATCGGAAGCCGCGACACAATCACGTCGTTGCCTCGCAAGACGCGGGTGACTTCGATGGTGTTGTTGGTGCGCGCGCGGATTTCCGCCAGCGTCTTGCCATCGGCGAAGCCCTCGGCGCGGATGCGCAGCGTGGTTGCATAGACGCGGTGGGCCGTCTGCAGCGGCAGCTTGCGTTCCGGCATCAGCTTGGGCGCCAGCCACCAGAGGAAAGCAATCCCCACTCCGCCCACCATCAGAACCGGCAGGCTGAAGGAGAACATGCCGAATCGTTCCAGACCCAGGTCCTCGGCGATGCCCACAACCAGCAGATTGGTGGAAGTGCCGATAACCGTGGACATCCCCCCGATCAGGGTGGCGAACCCCATTGGCAGCAGGATGGACGAGGGCGCCTGGTGGGCGTGCAGTGCCGCGGCGGTGAGCACCGGCAGCAGCATCACCACTACCGGCGTGTTATTTACGAAGGCGCTGAAGAACGCCGAGCCGACCAGCGTCAGCAGGGCGGCCAGCAGCGGAATGCGGTTCCACAGTCGCGTGAAGAAAAGCGCCACCGGCCGCAGCGCGCCGGTCGTCTCCAGTCCTTTGCCCATGATCAGCAGCGCGGTGATGGTCACCAGCGCCTCGTGGCCCAGGTTGCGGAAGAAATCGGTCGAATCGATAACCCGCTGGCCGTCGCGCTCCAGTGGCCACAATTCGAATCCCACAAGCAGCAGCAGCAGCACACCCATGCCGGCCGATTCCAGCGGAATGCGGTCGCGGGTAAACAAGTACAGCGCGAACACGGTGAGCAGCATCACCATCAGGGCGTGCGCGCCAGGGAATTCCGGCAAGATCAAACTCCAGCGAGCCTTGCGGCTGCAGCGAAACCGCTATGGTAGCAGCCGGATAGCGCGCTTCGCCGGTCTTTCAGTCCAGCGGTCCGACCCCACTGAGAGCCCATGTACGGCGCAACAGTCGTTCGTAATCGGCGCGGTCCAGCAGTGCCCTCGCCTCGCTTCCGTGCATGGTCAGGTTGTCGGCAACGCGCACCACGGGCAGTAGATTCAGCCAGGCGCTTGCCGGTATAGTCGTGGGTTTGCGCGGCAGTACGCAATACGGCGATAGCGCCAGGAGTTGACGGTGGCGTGGGCTGCGTTGCGCGATGATGCGGTCGGCGCGGTCGGCGCCGTAACGCGGCGTTAGCGCTTGCACCAACTGGCCCGCATCCAGGGCCGGGTAGGGGCCGCGCTCGCCAGCCAGGCGCAAGGATTCGCGCAGCAACTGGCGCTTGAACAGCCGCAACCACCGCTGGATGATCGCCACCGTGGACGGTTGTTCGGGGTTCATGCCATGCCGCAGCGCCAGGTCGCCAATTCCGGTTACGTGTGCGGCCAGACGGCGGTTGGCGCGGGCGTCGGCGCGCAGCCGGCCCGAGGGCCAGGAAACGCAATCGATCAGGTTGTCAGCCAGCCGAACGCCCACGCGCACCAGCTTCTTCAGGTGCCCCACGCCTCGTTCGATCTGCTCCACCGGAATCGTGCTCAAGTCGAACTGCATGCCCAACCAGGCGGTGCCAGCCGGCGCCTCGAACAGGCTCAGGGGCATCACGGCGTCGGGCGTTTCCTTGCCGACCAGGTCGGTAAGCGGCGCCCGCTCGCGGCATAGCACCAGTTCGACCGCGCCCCGGTGGCTTGCGTCAACCAGTTCGGGCCACTGCGCCTGCGCGCCGAAACTCTGCGGGCCCACCCGCAGAACCACGCCGAAACCTGCCAGGTTGTCGCCGGCCGCCGCCTTCATCAGGGCTGCGCTTCCCGCGTGTTCCGCGCGCAGAGACAAGGCGATGTAGGCCGGCGCGTCGCCTGCGTCGCGCATCGCCTTCAATTCGGACGTCACCTCTGTCAGCCATGCGCCGAACCGGTGCGCGGGAAATCCCGACAAATCAACGCCCAGTGCCACATCCTGCCCCTTGAGGCCGGCAACGCCCACGCGCAACTCCTGCAGCGCCGCGTTGTTCCGACCCGGCTGCTCGTCGTCCGGCGCCTTGAGGGCAAGCGCGCATTGGCCGGCGATGGCATGTCGCGGCTCTGCAGTGTGTGCGGCGTCGAAGGGCAATGGTCCGATAGTGCGGCCGCTGAGCAGGCGCTCGAAGTAGCCGCGCCAGAGCTCCGGCTGACTTTCCGCGCGCACGGCAATATCCGCCAGTGCGGTGGCGAGCTGCGCGCGCTCACCGCCGCCGGCAAGTGGCGAGTCCATGGTCGCAATCCTGCGCCTTAGCGGAGCGCTGCATCAAGCATGAAATCGTGCGTGTTCGAGGCAATACACCGGCTGGCGCGGACAGGGCGCCAGTTCCCCGCATTGCAAGCTGAGTCAGGACCTGAGCAGGTCCTTGAGAGGCACGCTCTCGTCGGCAAGCAGGTTGGGGTCGGGGGCCGCTTGCGCGGCGATCAGTTTCTTGCCGGCCATGAAATCGCGGGGGTTGGATACGGCTTCGACCGCGCTCAATAGCCCATCGCGCAGCCGAAACACTGAAAAAGCGCCCGACCCCGGATCGCCCCGCAGCACCGCTGCATCGTTTGGCGCCGCCAGGCCCGCGATTTGCAGCTTGGCCTGGTACTGGTCGGACCAGAACCACGGTGCGGCGGAATATGGCTTGGGTTTGCCGAGGATCACGGAGGCCGCCACCTGTCCGTGATCTATGGCGTTCTGCACGGATTCCAGACGCACGGCGGTTCCCAGCAGCGTGTTTTCGGTGCGCGCGCAATCGCCGGCGGCGAGGACCGCCTGGTCTTGGGTACGGCAGTGGGCGTCGGTGCGTATGCCGTCTTGTTCGGGCAGGCCGCAGGCCTGCGCCAGGGTCGTAGCGGGCCGCACCCCGACGCCCACCACGACCGCGTCGGCAGGGAAGCTCCCGCCGCTGGTCTCCACGCCTTCGACGCGCCGCGCGCCGGTAAAACTGCGTACCTTGGCGCCGGTGTGAATGCGCACCCCGAACTGACGGTGCAGGTCGGTCAGCCAATCCGTTACCTGGGCGCTTGCCACGCGGCTCATCACCCGCGGCATGGCTTCGAGCACCGTAACCTCCGCGCCGGCGCTGCGGGCGGTGGCAGCCACTTCCAGTCCGATATAGCCGCCCCCCACGATCACGATTCGGCGGTGCGGCGCAAGTTCTTTGCGCAACCGGCTGGAGTCGGCCAGCGAGCGCAGGTAATGCACACCGGGAAGGTTGGCGCCGGGCACCTCCAGGCGCCGCAGGCGGCTGCCGGTGGCCAGCACCAGCCAGTCGTAGGCCAGCGCCTCGCCGTTGTCGAGCGCGGCTACCTTGCGCTGCCGATCAATGGCCACCACGCGCTGTCCTAGCCGCAGTTCAACGCCCTTGGAATCGTAATACTCCGGCTGCCGCAGCAGCAGCCGACTCTCTTCCATTTTGCCCGCCAGGAATTGCTTGGACAGCGGTGGACGCTGGTACGGGCAGATTTGCTCCTCGCTGACCAGACTGATGCGCCCCGCATAGCCGCCCAGCCGCAAAGAGACGATCAGTTGCGCCGCCGCCTGGCCGCCGCCCACGATCAATACCGACTCGTTCATGGGAGTTTATGCACCGGCAGGCCCGGACTATCCTGCAGCGGCCGGCTGCAGCGGCCAGAAAATCGGCAGCGCCAGCATCACCACGAGAAAGACGATCAGGGTCAGAGGTATGCCGGCGCGTATGTAATCGCGGAAGCGGTAGTTCCCCGGGCCCATGATGAGGATGTTGGCAGGGTGTGAAATGGGACTCGCGAAGCTGGCGGAAGCGGCCATGGCCATCGCCATCATCGCGGTGGTGGGCGCAATGCCCAGCGATGCGCTGGCCGACAACACTACCGGCGACATCAACACCACCAAGGCGGCCGTGGGCACGATCATCGTGGCCAGCGCCGTAACCAGGTAGAGCCCCCCGATCACGTACCAGGGTCCCAGGTTGCCGAGCACCTCCACCGCGGTGCTGGCCAGCAGGCGCGCGGCGCCGGTATTGTCCAGGGCCGCACCCAGCGGCAGCATGCCGGCAATCAGGAACACGGCGCGCCAGTCGATGGCCCGGTAGGCCTCTTCCATACTGAGGCAACGGATCAGCACCATCAACGTGGCGCCGATCAGGGCCGCGATCGAAATCGGCAGCCAGCCGGAAAGCACTGCGCCCACCACGCCGATCAGCACCAACCCCGCGTAGCGCTTGCGAGGACGGCGGGGCACGAAGGGAGTAACCTCGACGAACGAAGGGTCGCCGGCCAGGCGGCGCAGGTTGCTGCGGGGGCCGACCAGCAGCAAGGCGTCCCCAAAATTGAGCCGTTCCGTTTGCAGGTCGGTATGCAGCGTTTCGCCCGCGCGCCGCACGGCCACGAGTTCCAACCCGTATTTCTCGTTGAAGCCCATTTCAGCCGCCGTGCGTCCGTCGAGGTCGGACAGCGGCGCCAGCGTTACCTCCTCGGTAGCCAGTCGCTCGGACGCGTAGAGATTCAAGGCGGGCGTCATCTCCTCTTCGATCTGCAATTCCTGCACGGCGCGCAGCGTTTCCAGGTCTTCGCTGCGCGTTTGCAGGAGCAGTCGGTCGTCTTCGCGAAACACTTCATCGGGCCCCGGGATGAAATGCACCTCCTCGCCGCGGCTGATCGCCAGCAGCCGGAATTCGAGCGCTTCGGCCAGGCGCGTACGCGCGAAGGCTGCGCCCACCAGCGGCGAGCCGGCGGGAATGCGCAGGCTTATGACCCGCTCATCGGGACGGTAGAGTTGCTCCACCGTGGTTTCGTCGAGTTCCACCACCTCATCGAACTCGTCCAGCCGGCGCGCCAGGTCGGCGGTGTCCACCAGGCCCTGGAGCAGCAGGTGGTCGCCGGCCCGTAGCGGCAAGCGGCCGAGGCCGGAGCGCACTACCCTGCCGCCGCGGCGCAAGGCAATGGCCAGCCCGCGCGTCTTCACTTGCAGTTCCTGGCGGTTGACGGGCGCCTGGAGGAGCGGCGAGCCCTGCGCGACCCGCACTTCCACCATGCGCAGATGCTCGGTCATCGGCAGGGTGGCGGCCACGGCTTCTCCTTTGTCGATCACCGCCTGCCAGGCGCGCAGCTCTTCGATATGGTCGCGCCGGCCCTGCACCAGCAGCCGGTCGCGGCCCTTCAGAGCTGTTTGCCTGGAGGGCAGCCGAAGGATGCGGCGGCCGCGCTCGATTGCGATGATCACCAGGCCCAGCGCGGCGATGCGGCTGTCGGCCAGCGTCCGTCCGGCAAGCTTCGATTGCGCGCTCAGCGAGACCGTGAACATGAAATCGCTCAGGCCGTAGAGCGCACGCAGATTGCGCTGACTGGGCGTGCGGTCGAACTCGCCCGCCTCATGCGTGGGCAGCAGACGGCGCCCGAACAGTACGAAGAACAGGACGCCTGCCAGCAGCGCGGCGCCGCCAACCGGTAGAAAATCGAACAGTTGAAAGCTGTCGGTTCCCTGATCCGCGAGGGCCGCGGAAACCAGCAGGTTTGGCGGCGTGCCGATCTGAGTCGTGAGCCCGCCCAGGAGGCAGCCGAAAGAAAGCGGCATGAGCAGCCGCGACGGCGGCACACGGGCGCGGCGCGCCAGTCCCATGACCACCGGCAGCATCAGCACCGCCACGCCGATATTGTTCATGAAGGCCGACAGGCCGCCCGATGCAAGCATGATGACGGCTACCAGCGCTCCCTCGTTGTGCCCCGATATGCGCAGCACGTATTGGCCGATCAGCTCGCCCACGCCGGTTCGCAGCAGGCCCTCGCTGATGATGAACATGGCCCACAGCGTTATCACGGCCTCGTTGCTGAAGCCGGCCACTGCCTCGCCGGGCGTGACCAGTCCGGTGAGGGCCAGCGCACCTACCACCAGCAAGGCCACGATGTCCATCCGTAGCGCCTCGGTCACGAACAGGACCAGGGAGATCACGAGGATCGTGATAACCAGCGCAATATCAAACATTGGCGCTTACCTTATGCCGTGTCCCGGGCCGCGCCGTAGCCTCCGCCGCCCGGCGTTTCGAGCACGAACAGATCGCCGGCGCCTACGCGGGTTCGGTCGCAGGCGCCGAGCGCCGTTACCTGACCATCGACGCGAAATACTTGCGCCCGGCCTGCGGCGCCGGCTTCGCCTCCGTCCAGCCCGAACGGCGCAACGCGCCGCCGGTTGGCCAGCAGCGCCAGTTCCATGGGTTCCAGGAATTCGATGCTGCGCACCGCTCCGTCGCCGCCCTGCCGCCGGCCCTTGCCGCCGCTGCCCGGACGCCGCCGGAACTCGCGCAACAGCACCGGGTAGCGCAGTTCCAGCACTTCGGGATCGGTGAGCCGTGAATTGGTCATGTGTGTGTGTACCGCGGCCGCGCCATCGAAGTCCGGGCCTGCGCCGCTGCCTCCGCATACGGTCTCATAGTACTGATAGCGTTCGTTGCCGAAAGTAACGTTGTTCATCGTGCCTTGACAGGCCGCCATCACGCGCAGCGCCCCGCACAGCGCATCCACCACGCACTGCGAGGTCTCGACATTGCCGGCCACCACGGCCGCGGGCCAGCGCGGGTTGAGCAGACTGCCCTCGGGGAGTATCAGGCGCAGCGGTTTCATGCAGCCCGAGTTCATTGGAATGCCGGCGCCCACCAGCGTTCGGAACACATAGAGCACACAGGCGCGGACGATGGGCGACGGGGCGTTGAAGTTGCCTGGGGACTGACTGCTGCAAGCGCTGAAATCGAGAACCGCTTCGCGCTCCTTGCGGTGGATGCGGATGGCCACTGCGATGCGCTCCGCTCCATCCATCTCGCAAGCGAAGGCGCCTTCTTTCAGCCGGTCGATGACGCGGCGTACCGATTCTTCGGCGTTATCGCGAACATGCGTCATGTAGGCGCGCACGGTGTTCTGCCCGTAGCGGCTCACTAGCGCCTCAAGTTCGCTCATGCCCTTGGCATTGGCGGCAAGCTGCGCCTTGAGGTCGGCAAGGTTGCGGGCCGGGTCGCGGGCCGGCCAGGGGCCCGCCCGCAGCGCTTTCAGCAGCTCGCGTTCCTTCAGGCGGCCACCGGAAACCAGAAGGAAACTGTCGAACAGCACGCCTTCTTCTTCGATGTGGCGGCTGTCCGGCGGCATCGATCCCGGGGTTATGCCGCCGATGTCGGCGTGATGGGCGCGCGACGCCACGAAGAACTGCGCATTCTTGGCGCCGCCCAGGAAAACTGGCGAGACCACGGTGAGATCGGGCAGATGGGTGCCGCCGTTATAGGGCGCGTTGACCAGGTACGCCTCGCCTCGCCGCGGGCCGTTGCCGCGCGCCTTGAGCACAGCCTTGACGCTTGCGTCCATGGAGCCGAGGTGCACGGGCATGTGGGGCGCGTTCGCCGCCAGTTCGCCTTCGGCGTCGAACAGCGCGCAGGAAAAATCCAGGCGCTCCTTGATGTTCACCGAGTGCGCCGTGTTTTCCAGCACAGCGCCCATTTGTTCGGCAATATGCATGAAGCGGTTGTTGAACACTTCCAGGAGCACCGGGTCCGGCTGCGCTGGATTTTTGGTCCCTTGTTGCCGCCCGGATTGGCGCGTCAGAACCAGGTGGCCCGTGGCCCGCGCGGCGGCCTGCCAGCCCGGCGGCACCACCGTGGTGCCATGCTCCTCGGCAATGATGGCGGGGCCCGTTATCGATGCGCCGGGAGCGATACCCGCGCGCTGGTAAACCGGCGTTGTGTGTCGCTTCCCGTCGAACAGGGTTTGCGTTTCGAGGTATGGCGCGGGTTTCGCCGAGCCGCTGATTTCGTCCTGATCCTCGAAACGGTATTGCTCGCCGGTTTCGCCGCCGGCCTGCACGCGGATCGCTTCGACCACGAGCTGCTTTCCCGGTGGTTCGATGCCGAAACGCGCCCGGTGGGCCGTCGCGAACTGCTTGCCGATCGCGTCAAGGCTCGATTGCTGCGGGCAGAACGGAATCGAGAGCGCGTAATCGGAACCCGCCACGCGAATCTCGGCAATTCGCTCGAAAGACACGTTGTCGGGCGAAATGTCGGCGCCGAGCAATTCGTTGCGGCATTGGTGGTCCAGCTTCGAATAGCGCGTCTGCAAGTGCGCGAGCAGTTCCGCCTCCAGTGCTTGCTCGACGGCCTCCTGCCGATATGCGCGCAAGGGCGCCAAACCCAGCCCCAAGGCCGACAGTACGCCGGCGAGCGGATGCAGCAGCACAGTGTCCATGCCGAGCTCGTCGGCGATGGCGCAGGCATGCTGACCGCCGGCGCCGCCAAACGAGCACAGCGCGAATTCGGCCGGGTTCTCGCCTCTCTGTACCGAAATCTTTTCGATGGCGGCGGCCATCTGGTCGTTAGTCACGCGCAGAAACCCTTCGGCCACCTGCTCGGCGCTCATTGCTCCCCCGCCGTCTGCCTGCACCTGGCGCGCCAGCCTGGCGAAACCGGCACGGGCCGCCTCAATGTCCAGTCCCTGCAGACCATCGGCGCCAAACACTCGCGGGAACAGTTCCGGGTGGATGCGGCCCAGCAGCAGATTGGCGTCGGTTACGGTCAAGGGCCCGCCGTTGCGGTAGCAGGCCGGTCCCGGGTGCGCGCCCGCGGATGCCGGCCCGGACACGAGTCTGCCGGCGCGAAACTCGAGCAGCGAGCCGCCGCCGGCGGCAACCGAGTGCACCTTGAGCATGGGCGCCCTCAAGCGCACACCGGCGATTTCGTTGTGAGTCACATATTCGTAGTTGCCGGCATACAGGGCCACATCGGTCGATGTGCCGCCCATGTCGAAGCAAATCAGCTTCTCGAAGCCGGCCTGCTGCGCAGTGCGCGCCGCGCCCACCACGCCGGCGGCAGGGCCGGACAGGATAGCGTCCTTGCCGCGGAAGCGTCCGGCATCGACCAGCCCGCCGTTGCTCTGCATGAAGGCAAGGTTGCGCGGCGCAACCCGGCTGCTGCGCAAGCCTTTGCGCAGGCCCTCGATGTAGCGGCGCAGCACCGGCGAGAGATAGGCATCCACCAGCGTGGTGTCGCCGCGGCTTATCAGCTTGATGAGCGGCGACACTTCGTGTGAGAGCGACACCTGCTCGAAGCCGGCTTCCACGGCCAACTCACCGGCCAGTCTCTCGTGTTCGGGGTTGCGCCAGGAGTGCATGAAGCAGACTGCGGCTGCCTTCAAGCCCCCGCTGCGCGCCGCGCGCAGACCGTCCATCAGCGCCCCGGTGTCCAGCGGCGCGAGTATTTCTCCCGCAGCGTTGATGCGCTCGTCGGCTTCGAGCGCTTCCGTGTAGAGGGGCGCAGGGCGGCTGATGCGGAGATCAAACAGCTTCGGTCGGTTCTGGTAGCCGATCAGCAACGCATCCGCGTAGCCGCGGGTGATGACCAGCAAGACCGGCTCACCGCGCCTTTCGAGCAGGGCGTTAGTGGCTACCGTAGTGCCTATCTTGAGGTCTCGGACTTGCGCCGGATCGGGGGTCTCGGTCAACAGTGAGCCGATGGCATGCACTGCCGCGTCCGCATAGCGGGCCGGGTCCTCCGACAACAGCTTGCGCACTTTCAACCGGCCTTGCGGAGTGCGGGCCACCACGTCGGTGAACGTGCCACCGCGATCGATCCAGAACCGCCATCCAGGCATGTTCCGATTGTATGCCGCGCTATAGTTGCCGCCGAAACGGACCGAGGCCTCCAGCGGATGAATAGCGCCACCACTGTTGTCGTTACCCTGATTCTCTACAAGACCGTCCTTCTGGGGATGGGTTTGTGGGCACGCCGGCGCACACGCGATCAGGGCGATTTCCTGCTGGGCGGTCGGCGCATCGGCGCCTGGGTGACTTCGCTGAGCGCGTCGGCCAGCACTACCTCGGCCTGGACGCTGCTGAGCATAAGCGGTTTCGTTTACGCGCTAGGCCCGCCCGGAATTTGGCTGGCGGCAGGCGCTGTTTCGGGCTATGTGCTGAACTGGTGCTGGGTGGCGCCGCGGATCAACAGCGCGGCGGAGCGCAGCGGCGCTCTGACGCTCACCGAACTGCTGCTGGGGGGCAGCGACCCCGCGGCGCGCCTGGCTCGCCGCACCGCCTCGGTCATCATTCTGGTGTGCTTCACGTTCTACGTGGCCTCGCAGTTTCAGGCCGCCGCCAACGCATTCGAAGGCTCGCTGGGCATATCGGTGGAGTCCGGCATTCTGCTCGGCGCCGGCGTGATACTCGCCTACACGCTGCTCGGCGGTTTCCTTGCAGTGAGCCTTACCGACAGTCTGCAGGGCTTGCTGATGCTGCTGGTTTCGCTTCTGTTACCGGTGGTCGTGATGTTTGCTCTGGTGGTCATTGCCGGCACCAACCAAATGTTCAGCGTGGCGGGCGAGCCGTTCAGCCTGGCGCCGCCACAGGCCGGTCTGGCAGCCGTGGGTTTTCTGGCCGGTTCGCTGTGCGTGGGGCTGGGGCAGCCGGGACAGCCTCACGTGGCCAATCGCTTCATGGCGGCCCGCGATCAACGCGCCGTGCGCCAGGGACGGATCATCGCGCTGGTCTGGGTGCTCGTGGTGTTCACGGGAATGGTGGTGCTGGGTCTGGCCGGACGGGTGCTCTACTCCGACATCGGCAACCCGGAAAATCTGTTCTTCGTGGCTACCGAGCGGTTGCTGCCGCCGGCGCTGGCGGCGTTCGTGATCGCGGCCGTGTTGAGCGCCATCATGTCCACCGCGGACAGCCAGCTACTGACAGGGGCGGCGGCCGTGTCGCGCGACTGGAGCCTTGAGCGGGCGCGCCGCACGGCAGGACTCAAAACCACTTATGCGGCGGTGGTCGCGATTACCGCGGCCGCCACCCTGATCGCCCTGTTTGCGCCGCAGTCGATATTTCTGCGAGTACTTTTCGCTTGGCACGTACTGGGCGCCTCCTTCGCTCCGCTGGTGTTCATGGCGGCGCTGGGCAGGCGCGTGGAATCCACTTATGCGCTGGCCGTGCTCCTATGCGGTTCTGTCTTCACCGTGGCGCTGCACTTGTTGCCCGACACGCCCGGTGATTGGGCCGAGCGGCTGTTGCCGATGATGGTGACCGTGAGCATCGCCGTGGCCGGTTCGCGTCGCTTGTCTCAAGCCGATGACTAGCGACGCAACCGTTATCGTTACGCTGATTGCCTACAAGGTGGTCTTGCTGGGGATAGGCCTGTGGGCATACCGCCGTTCGCAGGACCCGGGCGAATACTTCCTGGGCGGCCGGCGCATCGGCGCCTGGGTCACATCGATCAGCTCCTCGGCGAGCGCCGCCTCCGCTTGGACATTGCTCGGCGTCAGCGGTTTCGCTTTTCTCGAAGGCCCTCCCGCGGTATGGCTGTGCGGCGGGGTCATTCTCGGCTACGCGATTAACTGGTTCTGGATCGGGCCTCGGCTACGCGAAATGGCCGAAAGCAGCGGCGCGCTAACGCTCACCGAATTGCTTCTGGGCGACGGCGACGATCTCCTGCGGCGAGTCTCGCGCAAAGTCGCTTCGCTCATCATCCTGGTTTCTTTCGTGTTTTACGTCGCGGCACAGTTTCAGGCGGCCGGCCACGCCTTCAGCGAAGCTCTGGGACTTGATGCGGACACGAGCATTGTTCTTGGCGCTGCAGTTATTCTCGGCTACACGCTGCTGGGCGGTTTCGTCGCCGTGAGCGTGACCGACACGCTGCAGGGCCTGTTGATGGCCCTGGTGGCCGCGCTGCTTCCGGTCGTTGCGCTGCTCGCCCTGGGGCAAGCGGAAGCATCGACCCCATCCCTGGCTTCGGACGCTGCGGCTTTCCGTCTCACGCCTGCCAATGGTGGCATTGCGGCTTTGGGTTTCGTGGTGGGCTGCCTGTCGGTGGGCCTGGCTCAGCCCGGACAGCCGCATGTCGTGAATCGGTTCATGGCCGCCCGCGACGAGCGCGCCATCCGCCAGGGACGCATTATTGCGATGGCGTGGATCGTGCTGGTGCTGTCCGGCATGACGGCGCTGGGCATTGCCGGCCGAACGCTTTTCGGGGAACTGGGTAACGCCGAAGGCGTATTGTTCGAGACCGCGGACAGGCTTTTGCCGCCGGTGCTCGCGGGCCTGGTGATCGCAGCCGTGCTGAGCGCCATTATGTCCACGGCCGACAGTCAACTGCTGGCCGGCGCGGCGGCGGCTTCGCGCGATTGGCGGCTGGAAATCGAGCGCAGCGCAAGAAACCTCAAGTTCACCTACCTGGTGGTTACGGCCATCACCGTGGGCGCCACTCTGATCGCCCTGTATGCGCCCGAAGCCATTTTCTCGCGTGTGTTGTTCGCCTGGCATGCACTCGGCGCCTCGTTTGCGCCGCTGGTGGTCATGGCGGTGCTGCGCCGGCGGGTGCGGCCGGCCTGGGCGCTGGCGGTGCTGGCGTGCGGGTTTCTGTTTACCGTGCTGCTGAATTGGCAGGAGAACACGCCGGGCGACTGGGCTGAGCGGTTGCTCCCCTTGATGGTCACGATGACGATCGCGGTTTGGGGGTCGCGCCGCGTCGAATGACGCCGTTGGCGGGGTGGCAAGCGCGCTATCCACCCAACAAGCTTTAGCCGTCGAAGGGGGCGCGATACGCGAGGCTTGCGAGTTCCGACGCCATTCGCCGCATACTGCGATAAAATGCGCGCCCATTCGGCGATTGCTGAGGAGCAAGTCATGTCGCGCGTATGTCAGGTAACCGGGAAGGGCCCCATGTCGGGCAACACCGTTTCGCATGCGCATAACAAGCGCCGCCGCCGTTTCCTGCCCAACTTGCATACCCATCGCTTCTGGGTGGAAAGCGAGAAGCGCTACGTAAGGCTCAGGGTTTCGCGCAAGGGTCTGAAGATTATCGACCGCGATGGCGTTGACAGCGTTCTGGCGGAACTGCGCGCGGCGGGCAAGCGCGTTTAGGGCCGTAGGCGGGGAGCGCAGCAATGAGAGAGAAGATCAGACTTGTATCCAGCGCCGGAACCGGCCATTTCTACACCACCACCAAGAACCGCAGGACGCATCCCGAGAAGATGGAGGTGAAGAAATACGACCCGCGCGCACGCAAGCACGTGGTCTACAAGGAAGCCAAGATCAAGTAGCTGCCCCCGGGTCCGGGGTGCACCGATCACCCCGCGCGCCAGCCGTCCAGCTTCCCCCAACCAGGACACTTCCGCCTCGAAAGCGGCGGTCGCTTGGTTGCCGGCTGCGCTTGGTTGCCGGCTGCTTGAAGGCTTCCGAAGGGAACGCGGCGACTTCCCGCCTTACAGCGCGCCGAGCCGCGCCAGCGAGGCGCAGCCGTCGTGCCCCACGATGAAGTGATCGAGCACACGCACATCGATCAGCTCCAGGGCCTTGCGAATGCGCTGCGTAATCAGGTGGTCGGCCTGACTCGGCTCAGCTACGCCCGATGGATGGTTGTGGGCCAGGATCACGGCGGCAGCGTTTCTTTCCATGGCGCGGCGAACGATCTCGCGGGGATACACCATGGCGCTGTCCAGCGTGCCGTGGAAGACTTCCTCGAACGCCAGAACCCGGTTGCGGCAATCCAGAAACAGACAGCAGAAGGTTTCGTAGCGCCGGTCGCGCAACCGCGCCAGCAGGAAGCGTTCGCTGTCCGAAGAATTGCGCAGTTGGCGCCCGGCAGCGATCTTTTCCTTGAGCGCCCGCGTAGAGCATTCCCGCGCCGCCGCCAGTATGGCTGCCTTGGCCGAGCCGATTCCGCGCACTTGACCAAGTTCGCGCGGCGTGGCGGCAAGGATGCCTCGCAGTCCGCCGAAACGCATCAGCAGATCTTGCGCCAATTCCGGCGCCGAGAGGCCGGCCGTTCCTGAGCCGATCAGGATACAGAGCAGGTCCGCGTCCGACAGGCTGTCCGCGCCGCCCGCCAGGAGACGCTCTCGCGGGCGCTGACCTCGGGGCCATTGGCTAACGCGCATACTGCACCAGTGGGTGCCGGTTGCCAGCGTGCGGCTGATTCCATGCAGGCCTATCGCATTGCGAGGGAACAAGCGTTGCTGCTGGCTTGCGCTTTCCTGTTGCGGGGCTAATCCTTGAGCCGGCCATTTGTGCGAGTTTGCCGCTCGGCGGCGCGCCGGAAAATACCGAATGGCGGCGCGTTTGCGGAGTTTTGGATCTGCTGTTCACGCATTTTGCGGGGATAATGGGTATTTCGCATGAATAACCTGGCGGACAAGAAGATACTGTTGTGCGTGAGCGGCAGCGTTGCCGCCTACCGCGCACCGGAACTTGCTCGGCGACTGGGCGAGCAGGGCGCCGAGGTTCGCGCGCTTCTTACCGAGGGCGCAACACAGCTCATTTCGCCACTGTTGATGCAGGCGGTAACGGGAATGCCTGCCCGCACCGGACTCTGGGACACGGCGGCGGAGGCGGCGATGAGCCATATCGAATTGGCGCGCTGGGCCGACTGCATCGTGATTTCGCCGGCCACCGCCAACGTGCTTGCCCGTTTGGCGCGCGGCGAGGCCGGCGACCTCCTGAGCACAGTGTGCCTGGCTTCCACGGCTCCGCTACTGGTAGCCCCGGCCATGAACCGCAACATGTGGAGCCATGCGGCCACACAGCAGAACTGCGCTACGCTGCGCGGCCGCGGAGTTACCCTGGTAGGGCCCGAAAGCGGCGAGCAGGCTTGTGGGGATGTGGGGGAAGGGCGCATGAGCAGTGTGCCCGCCATCGTGTCCGCTGTGTCGCAGTTGGTGGATTCTTCCAGTGCGCTGGCCGGGCAGCGGGTATTGATCACCGCCGGTCCCACCCAGGAGCCCATCGATCCGGTGCGCTACCTTTCCAATCACAGCACGGGCGCCATGGGTTTTGCGCTGGCAGGGGCGGCAGCGCGCGCGGGCGCCCGCGTGGAGCTCGTGGCTGGTCCCACGGTGGCGATCACGCCTCCCGGGGTGGAGCGGGTGGACGTTGTGACCGCCGAGGACATGCTGGGGGCGGTGATGGAACGGACGCGAGACTGCGACATCTTCATCGCCTGTGCGGCGGTGGCCGATTATTCGCCGGTGCGGTACAGCTCCGCCAAGCAGAAGCGCAGCAATGAGCCTGCCTGGCTGGAACTCAAGCCGGCTCCCGATGTGCTGGCTTCGGTTGCGAAGCTTCCCAACCCGCCGTTTCTGGTCGGATTCGCTGCCGAAACGGAGCGCGTGGAGGAACAGGCGCGGAGCAAGCTCAAGGCCAAGGGCGTTGACATGATCGTAGGCAACCAGGTCGGCAATGGCCGCGGTTTCGGCGACGTGGAAACATCGGCTTGGGTGGTCTGGCAAGGCGGCGGCGAGCACATCAAGCAATGCACGAAGAGCGAACTGGCGCAGCGGCTGGTGCGCCTGATTGCCGAACGTCGCGGCCTGGACAAGGTCGCGTTGCTGCGCACCGGGAGCGCGGCGCGGTGAAACAGCCGGTGGCGCAGGCCGGCGTTCCGATACAACTGCGCATTCTCAACGCGAAGGCACACCCCCCTCGCTATGCCACGGAAGGTTCCGCCGGCATGGATCTGCGCGCCTGCCTGGATGCACCCCTAACTCTGCACCCCGGCGAGACGCAGCTCGTGCATACCGGTATAGCGCTGCACATCGCCGATCCGGGTCTGGCCGCCGTGATCCTGCCGCGCTCCGGCCTCGGTCACAAGCACGGCGTGGTGTTGGGAAATCTCGTCGGCCTGATCGATTCCGACTACCAGGGCGAAATCATGATGTCGTGCTGGAACCGTGGCGGCGAACCCTTCGTGCTCGAAGACGGGATGCGCGTGGCGCAGTTGATGGTGCTGCCCATAACCCGCGCCCGCTTCGAGGTAGTGGAGGAATTCGCCGCTTCCCGCCGCGGCGCCGGAGGCTTCGGACACACCGGCAGCCGCTGACCCGCAAAACTGGGCTGGATGCGGCGCGGTGGAGCGCCATCGTCGGCAATCCTACGCTGTCAAAGTCTCGAGCGGCAAAGCACGGCAAGCAATTCGTTCATGAACAGCTCCGGAACCAGGTAGTTGGGTATCAAGTTGGTAAATCGAGCGGGTTGGTCAGACTCGGCGTACCGTATTCTTTACGGTAGTTCTCCACCCGCTTGAGCTGCCCGCGGTCCAGACCGGCCGCGCGCAGAGCGCTGAGCAGGCTGTCCAGTCCAAACACGCTGCATACGGCAAGCCCGTGTTGTTCGGCCAGTTCCGCCGCTGCGCTGCGCTGGCCTGAGCCGCGTTCCTGGCGGTCCAGGAGCAGCAGTAAACCCACCGGCTCGGCGCCTGCGCTACGGACCCACTCGATGGCTTCTCGCGCCGAAGTGCCCGCAGTGAGCACATCGTCCACGATCAGAACCTTGCCCTGCAGCGGGGCGCCGACTACCGCGCCGCCTTCGCCATGCGCCTTGACCTCCTTGCGGTTGTAGGCGAAATCGACGTCCAGCCCATGTCCCTGCTGGAGCGCCAGTGCGGTAAGCGCAACCAGCGGAATGCCCTTGTAGGCGGCTCCGAAAAGCATGTTGAATCGCAATCCCGAGGTGGCCGCCGCTTCGGCCAGGGCTTGTCCGGCCACCCATGCCCCGCGGCCCGTGGACAGCTTCGAGGAGTTGAAGAAGTAGGGCGTTTCGCGCCCGGCCTTGGTTGTGAAGTCGCCGAACAGCAACGCGCCCGTGTCGAGAGCAAGCCGCAGCAATTCTTCCTGGCCGGGGCGCAGCGCGCTCATTGCGGGTCAGTTGCCATGAAACCGCGGTTTCTCGCGCTTTACGAAAGCCGAATATGCGCGTCGGAAGTCTTCCGTGTGCATGCAGATGGCCTGTGCCTGCGCCTCGGCTTCCAGCGCCGACTCCAGCGGCATATCCCATTCGCTGTTAAGCTGATTCTTGGTCATGGCGTGCGCAAAATTGGGGCCGGACGCCAACTCCTGCGCCCATTCCAGACTCGCATCCAGCAGCGTATCCGGGCTCTCGAGGCGGTTGAAGAAGCCCACCTGATGCGCCTCCTCGCCGGACATGGAGCGGCCGGTCAGCAGCAGTTCGGTGGCCCGTCCCTGGCCGATGATGCGCGGCAGCAGGGCGCAAGCGCCCATGTCGCAGCCGGCCAGCCCGACGCGGGCGAACAGAAACGCGGTGCGGCTGCGCGTCGTGCCTACCCGCAAATCCGCCGCCATGGCGATTGCTGCGCCGGCGCCGGCACAAACGCCGTCGATGGCCGCCACGATGGGCAGCGGGCAGTGCCGCATGGCCTTGACCAGATCGCCGGTCATGCGGGTGAAACGCAGAAGCGACACTCCGTCCATTTCCAGCAGCGGTCCGATAATCTCGTGCACATCGCCACCCGAACAGAAGTTGCCGCCGGCGCCCTGTATCACCACCGCGCCCACCCCGCTGGCGTGGTCGAGCGCGCCGAAGGTGTCGCGCAGCTCCGCATAAGAATCGAAGGTGAGCGGGTTCTTGCGTTCCGGGTGATTGAGGGTAATGACGGCCACGCTTCCGTGCCGTTGCATGAGGAAATGCTCCGGGGCGTGGGTCATATGTTCGCTTCCTGCAGGGCCGCCGCGCGCAACGCCAAGCGTTCCGCCTGCTCTTTGCCGGACAGGTATTGTATGGGCCAGTCCTGGCGTGAATGGCCCAGAGTCGTTGCCGCGCGCAGAGTCCAATAGGGATCGCTGAGGTGGGGCCGGGCCAGGGCGCAGAGGTCGGCGCGCCCTGCCGCCAGGATGCTGTTCACGTGATCGGTTTCGTAGATGTTGCCCACCGCAATGGTGGGCACCCCGGCTTCATTGCGAATCCGGTCCGAGAATGGAGTCTGGAACATGCGGCCATACACCGGCCTCGCGCGGGTCGAAGTCTGGCCCGCGGAAACGTGGATGATGTCCGCGCCCGCTTCTGTCATCGCTCGGGCTATTTTCACCGCTTCTTCCGCAGTAACCCCGCTGGCCACCCAGTCGGTGGCGGAAATGCGCACCGACAGCGGTTTTTCCTGCGGCCAGACTTCGCGCACGGCCTCCAGCACTTCCAGCGGGTAGCGCAGCCGGTTGCGCAGCGTGCCTCCATAAGCGTCGCGCCGGCGGTTGGACAGCGGGGTGATGAACGCGGAAAGCAGGTAACCATGCGCGCAGTGCAGTTCCAGCCAGTCGAAGTTCGCCTCCAGGCCAAGCCGGGTTGCCTCGCGGAACTGCTCGATGACGAGATCCATATCGGCGCGCGTCATGGGCCGCGCCAACTGCCCGCCTCTGCGGTAGCGCCGTTCGGAGGGCCCGATGATCTCCCAGTTGCCGGAATCCAGCGGCTCGTCCATGCCTTCCCACATCAGCTTGGTGGACCCCTTGGGGCCCGAGTGCCCGATCTGAAGCGCCATGCGCGCCTGACTGTGGCTATGCACGAAATCCACGATGCGCCGGTAGGCTTGCGCATGCTCGCGGCGATAGACACCCGCGCAGCCGGGGGTGATGCGGCCTTCCGGCGATACGCAACTCATTTCGGTAAAGACGAGCCCGGCCCCGCCCTGCGCGCGCGACCCAAGATGCACGAGGTGAAAGTCGCCCACGGTGCCGTCCACGGCGCTATACATGTCCATCGGCGCCACCACCACGCGGTTGGGCAGCTCCAGGCCCTTGATGGCGAAGGGCACGAACATGGGCGCCACGGCCCGCGCGCTGCCGGTGGCCCGGTGGCTGTACCAGCGTTCCATGCGCTTGAGCCATGCCGGGTCGCGCAGCCTCAAGTTCTCATGGCTTACCCTCTGGCTGCGGGTCAGCAGCGAGTAATTGAATTGCTGGGGCGCGAAGCGCGTGTAGCGGGGCACCTGCTCGAACCACTCGGTGGAATTGCGCGCCGCCGATTGCAGCTTGATCACCTCAAGCCGCCGGCTCTCCTCGTATTCCTGAAGCGCCTGGTCGGTTGCGCCGCCGCTGTTGAGCGCGTCGGCCAGTTCGATCGCGTCTTCGAGCCCCAGCTTGGTTCCGGAGCCTATGGAGAAATGCGCCGTATGCGCGGCGTCGCCCGCCAGGATCAGGTTGCGGTAGCGCCATTTTTCGCAGTGGACGCGGCTGAAGTTGAGCCAGGCGTGGCCCTTGATGTGGGCGGCGTTGCTCATCAAGCGATGGCCGTCGAGATGCCGGGCGAAGATCTTCTCCAATATCCGGCAGCTTTGTTCCTGGCCCATCTCGGCGAAGCCCAGCCGTTGCCAGGTATCCGGCCCGCACTCCGGAATGAAAGTGGACAGGCCGTTCTCGAACCGATAGGCGTGCGCCCAGATCCATCCCTCCGCCAACTCCTTGAAAATGAAATTGAAGGCTTCGAAGTGGCGGCGGGTTCCCAGCCATTGAAAGCAGTTGGTGCGCTTTTGGATTTCCACATCGAAGTGCGCCGCGTAAGCCTGGCGGAAGCGGCTGTTGATGCCGTCCGTGGCCACCACGAGGTCATAGTCCCGGTAGCGGTTCAGGTCGGGTTCGGCCTCGGTCTCGAAGCGAAGCTCGGCGCCCAGCTCGGCGGCCCGGCGCTGCAGTATGCGCAGCAGCCGCTTGCGTCCGATTCCGCAGAAACCGTGTCCCCCGGACACCAGCTTGCGGCCGCGAAAGTGCACTTCGATGTCGTCCCAATGCGTAAATCTTCCACGAATCTCGCGTGCGGTTTTCGGGTCGTTTTCGGTCAGGTTTTCAAGCGTCGCGTCGGAGAACACCACGCCCCAGCCGTAGGTGTCGTCCGCGCGGTTGCGTTCGAGGACGGTCACGCGGTGCTTCGGGGAACGCCGCAACATGGAAATGGCCAGGTACAGCCCCGTGGGTCCGCCGCCCGCGATCAAGATACGCATGGCGCCAGTTTATCCGCTTGGGCCGGCGGCGCGATGCGTGCGCAGGGCCTTATACTCTGGCCTCGAATTGGCAGGCAAAGGCGGGAGATCACGATGCAGTTCAATAGGCGCGAAGCACTCATGGGCATCGGCGCGGCGGCGGCCGTGGTGGCAGGTTGCGGGCGGCAGCCCACAACGCGTAGCGATGTGGTCGTGATCGGCGCCGGCTTGTCCGGTTTGCAGGCGGCGCGGCTGCTCGAAGCCGAAGGCCAGCGGGTTACGGTGCTGGAGTCGCGCAACCGGGTGGGCGGGCGCATACTGTCCTACCGCCATATTCCCGGCTCGCCGGAAGCCGGCGGCACCAGCTTCGGCGCCGGCTATGCGCGCCTCATGCAGGTAGTGCAGGAGCTCGGCGTGGGGCTGGTCAACCTGGACACCGTCCGTGAATTCTTCGCTCAGCGTGAACTGGCTCTGGGCGGGCAGATCATTCCGGCCGCCGAGTGGCCGGAGCATGCGCTTAACGTGATGCCGGAGCAAGCGCGTCAGATGATGCCTTGGGGTTATCTGCCGATGAAGATGATCATGAACAACCCCTATCCCAGCCCTTCCGACTGGCTGTCGCCGGATTACGCGCACCTCGACGTTTCGATGCGCGAATACCTGACGGGCCAGGGCGAGACCGACGCGGTCGTGGACCTCTGCTACAACAACAACCCCGGCTGGGGCAACAACGCCGACGAAGTGTCCGCCGCCATGGTGCTGTTCGCGATGCGATTCGCCGCGGCTCAGCAAGGCTTTACGGGGCCTGACGGCGGCTCCGCATACACGGCCGTGAACGGCAACCAGTCGGTACCCGAAGCCATGGCCGAGTCCCTGACCAACGAGGTTCAGCTAGGGCGGCGCGTGACCGGCATCACCGATACCGGTTCCGGCGTTGACGTGCATTGCGAGGACGGCAGCCTGCATCGCGCCGATCGGGTCGTTTGCTCCCTGCCCTGCTCGCTGCTGCGCAATCTGGCCATAGAGCCGGCGCTTGAAGGCTTGCAGGCCGAGGCCGCGCGCAGCATAGACTCGCAAATCCTCAACCAGCTCCACCTGATCGCCAAGCGGCCGTTCTGGGAGGACGACGGCATGGCGCCGAGCATGTGGACGGATTCCCTGGCCGGCATGATCCTTGCCGAACACAAGGGCGAAACGCCCGAGGAAGTGACCAGTCTGACCTCCTGGACGCGCGGGCCGCTGGCCGTGGAAATGGACAAGCTTCCCGATGAGGAGGCGGCCGCGCGCATCGTGGCCGATATCGAGCGGCTGCGGCCGGCGGCCAAGGGCCAGCTTGAGGTGGCGGCCTATCACTCCTGGTACAACGATCCGCATGCGGCCGGTGACTGGGCGGTGTGGCAGCCGGGCCAGGTAACGCAGTTTGCCGCGCATGTCGGCAAGCCGCATGGGCGGGTTCACTTTTGCGGCGAGCATACGGCCCAGGCCAATCGCGGCATGGAAGGCGCGCTGGAGTCCGGCGACCGCGTGGCCTTCGAAGTGCTTGACTTGATCTGACGCCACGTCAAGGCTGTGGAGCCGCATTGGCACGACACGCTGCTAGCCTGCGTGGAACCGGCTTGCGCCGCCAGCGCGGGTTGCCTGCAGCCGTTTGAAGCGAAATACACCCATGGCCGCTGAACAAGCCTCCGGCTTTCGCGTAGCGCCTTTTGCCGCCTTGCGCCCGGGCAGCGGCAAGGCGGCAGCGACGATTGCTCCGCCTTACGATGTGGTGAGCGCCAATGAAGCCCGCGCCCGGGTTGCTGCGCGTCCGCACGATTTTCTGCGCCTTTCGCTTCCCGAAGCGGCCATGCCCGCTGGCGCCCGGCCGAGTGCCGAGGCCCGCTACGCCGAGGCCCGCCGCTCGCTTGATGCGTTCATGGCCAGCGGCGTGATCGCCCGCGATGCGCAGCCGGCCTACTACGTGTACCGGGTCGCCAGCAGTTCGCACACGCAAACCGGCCTGGTCCTGCTGGTGTCGGTGGACTGCTACCGTGCCGGCACTCTGCGCAGGCATGAACTGACCCGCCCGGACAAGGAAACCGACCGCGCGCTGTTGATTCAGGCGTTGCAGGCGCAAACCGGTCTCGTGATGCTGGCGCATCGCCGGCATGACGACTTGGCGGCAGTAATCGAAGGCGCGGCGCAGGCCGAGCCGGACTGCCATGCCGAGCTCAGCGAAGGAGGGGCGGTGACCAGCCACAGCATTTGGGCAGTGCGCGAGGCGGAGGCTGTGGCGCGCATTACCCAAGCAGTCGCGGAACTGGGCGAGCTGTTCATTGCCGATGGACACCACCGCGTTGCGGCGGGCGCCCGGGCCGCCGCCGCTTATTCGGCCTGCAACGCGGCCCAGTGGCTGCTCGGCGCCACATTCCCGGCCGAGGAGCTGCGCATACTTGATTACAACCGTGTGGTTTCCAGCCTCAACGGACATAGCCCGCGCAGTTTCCTGGAGGCGCTGAAAGAGCGCTTCGAGGTTGCGTCCTCGAATGGGGCCCCGCGCCTTGAACGCGCGCGCGAATTCGGCGTGTATCTGAGCGGCGACTGGCGGATCATTCGTTTGCGCCCGGGCTTGGCTCCCGAGGGCGATCCGGTGGGCCGCCTGGATGTCAGCTTGTTGGGCGAGCATTTGCTGGCGCCGCTGCTGGGCATCAATGATTCCCGCACCGATTCGCGGATCGACTTCGTGGGCGGCGCGCGCGGGCTTGAAGAGCTGGAGCGGCGGGTGGACAGCGGCGCTGCCGCGGTGGCGATTGCGCTTTGTCCCACACCCATGGAAGACCTTATGAACGTGGCAGGCGCCGGCAAAATCATGCCGCCCAAATCGACCTGGTTCGAGCCCAAGCTCGCCGATGGGCTGCTGGCCTATAGTTGGAACTGAAGGAGGTAACCGAAGATGTCCGACGACCAAACCATACTGGCGGAAGCCAATGCGATCGACGAGGAAGTGCAATTCGCCGCCGACTGCGTACCGTTTATCTCGCAGATTCCCGGTTTCGTGCGCGGCGTGGCGCTCAAGGCCATGATCGCAAAGGCGAAGGAAAAGGGTGTGACGCTGGTGGACGGCGCATTCATGGACGAGAACAATCCCATGAAATAGTCCGCCGATGCGGCACAAGACCTGTGAACAAAGAGGAGGGAAGCATGGGTAAATTCAACGTAACGCGCCGTGAGGCGCTGCTGGCTGGCGCCGGAGCCGCAATGACGAGCGGTGTCCTGTCTGCCGCAGCGGCCACGCCGGCGCTGGACCTCGAAGATCCGGCCGTGCGCGCCCGAGTGCGCGCCAAGGTGTCCGGATCGGCGGTGGAGGAAAAGGTCTACAAGTTCTACCGCCTTCACCTCTATGCCTACATGCATAGCGGCAATCTCCAGCCCCTTTTCACAATGAACAACCTGAATGTCACGCTGTGCAGTCCGCTCGACAACAATCAGTACGCATTCAAGGTGTTCGAGGCCGGCGTCTATTGCAGGTTCGATACCGATGAAGTGCTGGAATCCTGGGAAAATCCGATCACCGGAGAAGTCCGGGAACCGTGGACGTTTATCGGCGGCCCCCTGAACGTGAAGCTCGGTCCCGACGGCGTAGAGACGCCGCCCGAGGCCACGGTGCATCCTGACGCTCTGCGCATGGAAACCTATGGCGGCCTGGTGTTCGTGCCCGTCGCCTCGCACTTTTCCTACCCCAGCCCCTTCGATCCGGACAAGTGGCCGAAGGAGTCTCCGGGGCCCGTTCACTACTGGGACTCACTGTTTGTGCATGCCGCCAAGCTCGAAGACGTGGCCAACCCGAATATCGACAACGCGCCGGCCTTCTGCCAGTTTCAGAACCTGGTGAGCTGGGGGCCCTGGGTCGGCATGGGCGGGCACGCTGGCCGCAGTTACGGCCGGGCTTACGGCGCCAAGCTGTCAAGCGTGGACGAACTGCCGTCCGCGGCCCGCCGCTCGCTGGAGCTCAAAGCGCCGCAAATCTTCGACGTGGAAAGCTGGACGGAATACCACGACTACATACAGGAGTACAAGGACACCTACGGCTAGCCTGGTCTGAGATGGGGTTGGTGGTGATGGGTGGGATTGAACCACCGACCTGCGGGTTATGAGTCCGCCGCTCTAACCACCTGAGCTACATCACCACTGGTGCCGGAAGAGGGACTTGAACCCGCAACCTTCCGCTTACAAGGCGGATGCTCTACCAGTTGAGCTATTCCGGCCAGAGCCGCAATTCTAACGCCAGCGCGGTCAGACCGCGCAGCACAAGGTCGGGTATCAACTCCGCCTGAGGCAGGGCTTTCGTGGCCAGAAGTGCCTCTGAGCCACCGCCGGTCAGTAGCAGCCGCGGAGCACTTCCCACCGCTTCTTCGAGCATGTCCATCCCCAGCCGAATCAGTCCGATCTGTGCAGCCAGTACGCCCTTGCCGATTGCCTGCGCGCTGTTTGTGCCGGGCGCGATATCTCGCGCGGCGCCGGAATACTCCTTGAGCCTTGATGCGAGTTGCGCCGTGCCTTGCGCCATGGCCTTGAGGCTCATGTCATGGCCCGGAGCGATGTAGCCTCCCAGGTGCTGTCCATCGGGCAGCAGGAAGTCCATGGTGATGGTGCTGCCCGCGTCCACGATGCAGTAGGCGTTCGGTCCGAGTGCATGCGCGGCGAGCAATGCGCTCCAGCGGTCCGTGCCGAGGCTCGAAGGTTTGGCGTAGGCAGTCGTGACGCCACAGATCTCTTGCTGAGGGCGCGCGAAGACGACTTCGGCATTCATGCGCTTGCGAATCAGGCTCGCTATCTCGTCTTCGCGCTCGCGTCCGCCCACGTTGCTGGCCAATACCCCCACCATATCGATTTCCTGCGAGAGGAAAGGCAGCTCGGCCAAGCCGGCGGCGTTCGGGAGCGCGCCGTGATCCTGCATTTCGCTCTGCGCGCTCGATTGCCAGGCCCACTTCACGCGAGTGTTGCCGATGTCGATCAGCAGGAGTCGCGCGTCGCCGCTCACACGCGAATCTCCGCCGAGAGGATGCGATGCTTGCCTGCCGGCTGCTTGAGCAGCAGGGCGCCGTCTGCATCCACGCCTGCCGCCATGCCGCGTTGCACCTGGGCGCCCTGGTGCGCTTCGATGCGCCGCCCTTTGAGCCAGTCCCGCTGCCGCCAGTCTTGTATCCAGGGCGCGAATCGCTCTTGCGGGTAGCGCTGCAGCACTTCGGCAAAGGCCCCAATCACCGAAGCGGCCAGCGCGTGGTGCTCAAGCGGATGCTTCCCCGGCCATTCTTCCAGCGCCGCGGCCGCCATGCCGCCTTCTTCGGCAATCCGGCGCTGCTGCTGCTCCGTGACCCGCATGTTCACGCCCACGCCGGCCACGATCAGGGTTTGACCGGCGCCGCCGCGCGAGGCGCTCTCGACCAGAATGCCGCCCAGCTTCCTGTCCACCGCGACGAGGTCGTTCGGCCACTTGAGATGAACCCTCACGGCCACGAAATCCTCCAGAGCTTCTGCTGCCGCGACGCCCAATGCGAGCGCCAGCGAGCTGTCCGGCGGCTGCGGCATCGCCCGGCCTACGCTAAGCAGCAATCCTGCCCCCGGGGGCGAATGCCAACTCTTTCCGTCCCTCCCCTTGCCTGCACTCTGATGGCTGGCGAGGCACACTGACAGTTTGCCGTCCGGTAATGGGACGGAGGTGTTGAGCAACCTTTCGTTCGTGGAGGGCAGCGAGTCATGCACCTCCAGGCTCGCGATTTGCCGCCGCGTTTCCGGGCTGAGCGCTGCAAGCAGTAGGTCGCGATCGTACAGGACTCAGCTTTCCTTCTTGAACCAGTTGCCGACCAGCGCCCGGTCGAAACGATATTCCGTGCCATTGAGCAGATCGCGGATGTTGCTGCGGTGGGTCCAGATGATGAACAACGCCGCGCCGATCGCCAGCCACAGCAGTTCCGGCCCCGTTGCGCTCATCGCGAAGACGAGCATCAGGGGCGCCGCGATCGCCGCAACAATGGTGGCCACGCCCACGTAGCCGGTTGCAATCAGCGTCAGTATCCACACTCCCACTACCGCACCCACCAGCGGGGGATGCAGCACCAGGTAAGCGCCGAGCAGTGTGGCGAAGCCCTTGCCGCCGCGAAATTCGTGCCAGAGCGGATAACAGTGGGCCACCGTCACCGAAGCCCCAGCGGCTGCCTGCACCCAGGCCAGCGAAAACTCCTCGCCGCCCCCCAGGGAATGCGCCAGCGCCGCCAGCGGGCCAACCGCGACCAGTGCCTTGCCCACGTCGCCGATCATCACCGCGAGCCCGAACCAGAAACCGGCGGCCCGCAGGGCATTGGTGGCGCCGGCATTGCCGCTGCCGACTTCGCGCACGTCCAGGTTGCGGAAGCGGCCCAGCACCAGGCTGAAATTGATCGAGCCGACGAGGTAGGCGAATACGAGCGAGAGGCCGAGTTCAAGCATGGTGGAATGGTGTGTCGGCGGTGCGGTTATTGAAATACTGGAAGGTTCGGTTCCGAATATCGCGACTTATGCAGCTTGGGCTATGCCAGGGCGCTCCGACAGCCGCTTGTGCCAGGCGGCGAGAGCCTCCCGGCCGTCGAACACTTCGAGTTCGAACCTGCGGGCCATGCGCGCCGCCATGTCCACCGAAGCGCGCAGTGTGATGTCCGCCAGCGTGAAACGGTCCGCCGCCAGGTATTCCCGGCCGCTCAGCCGCCGATCCATGAAATCCAGGAAACTCATGGCTCGCTTGCGGCCGCGTTCGATGAGTTCGGGAATTTGGGCGTGCTCGGTGGGGCCCGGCAGGGCATGGTTCTTGAACATGTCTATGCTGTTGCGCAGCGCGTCGGCCAGCCCCGGCAGCCCTTCCTGCTCCACTATGTGATTCCACATCAGCACCGCCGCTCGCTCGCTTGGGTTTGCTCCGAAAAGGTTTGGATCGGGATGGAGCTCCTCAAGGTAATGGCAGATGGCGATGCACTCGCTGATGCGCGTTCCATCGTCGAGTTCCAACACCGGCACCTGGCACAGCGGATTTACGTTCCGGTAATCCGCACTGAGTTGCTCGCCCTTCGTAAGGTCGATCTGCACCCGTTCCAGGCGCAGGCCTTTCTCGGCGAGAAACATGTGCACACGCTTGGGGTTGGGCGCGTGCGCGTAGTCGTAGAGTTTCATGGGTCAGGTTACGTTTTCTGGAGCGTTTTCTTTCCGGTCTGTCCGTAGAGCATCTTGCGCTGCTCTTCGGTGAGCGGCTGGTCGGAGCGCAGTTCCTTGCCTACGTCCATGCCGCGCTGCACGGCGGGGCGCGCCTTGAGCCTGTCGATCCAGGCCGCCACACCCGGCAACTCGTCGAGGCTCTGGTTCAGCCGCTCGTAGGGAGTCGTCCAGGGCAAACAGGCCATGTCGGCAATCGAGTATTCGCCGGCCAGGTATTCGCGGTCGCGCAAGCGCCGCTCCATAACCGCCAGCAGTCGGCCGTATTCGGTGGTGTAGCGCTTGGTGGCGTAGGCGTGCTTGCCTTCCTGATAAATCAGGAAATGCCCCGCCTGTCCCGCCATGGGCCCCAGCCCGGCCATCTGCCAGAACAGCCATTGCAGCGCGTCGAAGCGTTGGTGCGTGTCGGTGGGAAGGAAGCGTCCGGTTTTTTCGGCCAGGTACACCAGTATCGCCCCGGATTCGAATACCGAAAGAGAGCCGCCCGGCGCCTCGTGGTCCACGATCACCGGCATGCGATGGTTCGGGTTCAGGGCCAGGAACTCCGGTTTGAACTGGTCGCCCGCGCCTATGTTCACAGGAATCAGCTTGTACGGCAGGCCGCACTCTTCCAGCATGATGGAAACCTTGAACCCGTTGGGAGTGGGCCAGTAATAGAGGTCGATCAAGTTGCTTCTCCAGGCCGTAAAAACAGATCTATTCGGCGCGCAAAGCCAGCACGGGATTCATGCGCGCCGCCCGTACCGCGGGCGCTACGCCTGCCAGTATGCCTATAACTACCGCGATCATCATGGCCGCCACCGTATAGCCCGCCGAAACGCTTACCGGAATGGAGGGAACCAGCGCTCTCAGCAGCCAGGCGGCTGCTTGACCCAGAACCAGGCCGAGCAGGCCTCCGGCCACGCCCAACGCCAGCGCTTCGGCCAGAAACAGGCGCCGCACTTCCCGGCGGCGCGCGCCGAGCGAGCGTAACAGTCCGATTTCGAAGATGCGCTCCTGAATGGAAATGGTCATGATCGTGAAGATGCCCACGCCGCCCACCACCAGCGATATTCCCCCCAGCGCGGCCACCGCGGCGGTAATCGTGCTCAGTATCACGCGCATGGTGTTGAGCATCTGGTCCTGCGTCGTGATCGAGAAGTCTTCCGCACCGTGGCGCGCCATGAGAAGCCGCGTGATATCCCCCTCCACCTCGGCGGCGGGGCGCTCTTCGCGGTAACGCACATCGATCTCCTGCACGCCCAGAACGTTATAGATTTCCATGGCGTGCTTGACCGGAATATAGGCGATTTCATTGAGATCGAAACCCACGGTGGTGCCCGCGTCGGCCAGCACGCCGATCACCCGGAAGCGCTGTCCGGACACCCTTATGTACGCGCCCAGTGCGCTGTCCGCGCCGAACAGCTCGTTCTTGAGCGTGCTGCCCAGCACTGCCAGCGGTCGCGCCGCCAGCAGATCCTCGTTCGGCAGGAAACGGCCGGCAGCCACCTCGAAAGAAAAGATCTCGGGAAGCTCCGGGCCGGTGCCCAGCGCCATGACATTGCGCTTGACTCCGCCCTGTTCGATTTCGGCCAGTCCCATGACCGCCGGCGCCACCGCCACCACCGAATCGAGTTGCCGGATGGCCAGTGCATCGTCGAGGGTGAGCGGTCGCACGGTGTTGGTGCGCATGCCCGGCGGACCACCAAAGGTTTCGTCCTTGCCTGGAGTCACGACCAGGAAATGGGTGCCGAAGCGGGTGGCTTCATGCTCAATGAATTTGTAGGTGCCCTCGCCGATGGAGGTGAGCAGAACTACGGCGGCTACCCCCACGCCGGTGCCCAGCGCGGTGAGCAGCGTTCGCAGCCGATGCATGGCCAGCGCCCGCAGCGCCAGGTGCAGAAGATCAGGGACGTTCACTGGGCTAGAGCCGTCCCCGCAGCGCCTGCACCGGGTCCATGCGCGCGGCCTTGCGGGCCGGCAGTGCACCAAAAATCAGACCGCTCGCCACCGCCGTCACAATGGCGGCTGCCACCGCCCACCACGGCGGGCGAAAATCCAGACTCGGGAAGGCTTGGCGCGCCAATCCGATCAGGAGATAACCGAACAACAATCCGCAGGCCGAGCCCATGGCCGCGAGTATCGCCGCTTCGCTTACAAACAGGCGCATGATCTGCCGCCGTGCCGCGCCGATGGCCATGTAGAGTCCGATTTCCGAGGTGCGCTGGCTCACGGCCACCAGCATCACGTTCATTATGAGGATGCCGGCCACGATCAGACTGATCCCCGCGATTCCACCGAGAGCGGCGGTGATGGCGGTGAAGATGCCGTCGAAAACCGACAGCACGGCGTCCTGGGTAATGGTCACGAAATCGTGCATGCCGTAGTGCTGTTCGATGAGCCTGCGGGTCAGTTCTTCGATCACGCCGGGCACCGCTTCGCGCGAGCGCGCCTCCACGAGGATGTTGGTAAGCGCCTCGGTGTTATAGACCGTTGCCATGAACCCCACCGGCGCCACCACGATTTCGCCGGTATTGATGCCGATGCTCTGCCCGCTGTCGGCGATGATGCCCACCACTCTGCAGCGCGATTCGCCCAGCCGCAGCCAGCTACCCAGTGCGGGCGTGGAGCGATAGAGCTCGCTGACGATTACCTGGCCTACCACGCAGACCGGGGAGATGCGGTCCATGTCCATGCGCGGGAAGAACGTGCCGGCGTTCAATTCGAGCTTGCGTATGCGGGCGTAGTCATGATTCGCGCCCACCACCATTGTCTGGCGTTCGCGTCCGCCCCAGGAAACCGGAAGCCGGCCCATCATGATCGGCGCCGCCCGCACCACGCCGGGCACGCGGCGCACCACCTCCACGTCCCGAAACGTGAGGTCGCGCGGCGTCTCGCCCATGAATCCGAATGGACTGGAGCCGGAGGTGCCCGGATTGCCCGGCTGCACGACGATGAGTTCGGTGCCCAGCACGCGGAACTCACCGGTCACGAACAGCCGCCCCGCCTCGCCCAGAGCCGTGAGCAGCAGCACCGAGGCAACCCCGATGGAGGTGGCCAGTAGCATCATGCAGGCGCGCAGGCGGTGGCGGAACAGGGCCCGCGTGGCCATCAACAGCAGATCGTGGAATTTCATCGGCTTTCTGTGCCAGCGTCGCCTGCATTTTGCCCCATGTTGTTGCGGCGTGCGTCCCGCTTGATGCAGCAGGCGGGGTAAAGTAGCGCGCCTTCGCGCCACGTTTCAAAGGTCCATGTTTTTCGCAATCGAGCAGTTTTTCCAACACCACCAGGCGTGGCTATGGTTCGTTACCGTGATGCTGGACCTCGGCTTCGCCGTGCTGATGTTCCGGCTGTTCGGCCGCTACGGGCTCTACGGCGTGATCGTTTTCAGCCTGTTACTGGCCAATATTCAAGGCCCCAAGCTCACCATGATCCTGGGGCTGCAGACCAGCATGGGCGTGATCCTCTACTCCAGCATATTCTTCGCCACCGACCTGCTGAGCGAGAAGTACGGACGCCGCGAAGCGCAGCGCGCGGTGCTGCTGGGCTTCGCCGTGAGCGTGATGTTGGTGGTGCTGACCCAGGTGGGCCTGCTGTATCAGCCTACGCAGGAGCCGGAAACCGCCGCCTACGCGCTGGGCATTCACGAGGCTATGGCCGCGCTGTTCGACTACACGCCGCGCTTCGTGTTCGGGTCGTTGCTGGCTTATTTACTGAGTCAGAGCTTCGATGTTTGGGTGTTTCACCGGATTCGCAAGGCCACCGGGGCAAAGCATCTGTGGCTGCGCAATACCGGCTCCACGCTGCTGTCGCAGGTCGTCGATACGCTGATTTACGGGCTCGTGGTGTGGTGGGGAATCGTCGATTTCGTGACAGCGCTGCAACTGGCTGCGGCCAAGTACGTGTTCAAGTTCGGGATCGCCGTTATCGATACGCCATTCATCTATTGGGCAAAGAGTTGGCGCGGGCAAGGCCAGTTCGCGCCGGCAACACAGCGCTCAACGGACCAGCACCCGGCCCGCTGAACAGCAGCGCCCTACTGCGCGGACAAGGGCGAAATAGTCGGGAGCACACAAAATGCGCCGCGCATCCGCCCTCGCAGGCGGGGCGCCGCGAAAAAACAACCCGCGGCGCTTCGACAACAGCGCCGCGGGCTTGGCACTAACTGCGGGCGCATGCGCCCGCAGTGTTTGAGATTACAGGCTGCCCTTGGAGACGAGGTTCCAGGCGCGCACGCCCAGAACGCCTACGCCGCCGGCCAGGTAAACGATGGCGACCTGATCCACGATGGCGTCAAGAAAGTTGCCCACCGCAGGTATGTTCGAGAGAACATCGGCGCCGCCAGCCGCGGCAATCACCAGTGCGGTGGTCAGGAAGGCCTGCGGCTTCGCAGCGTCAATATTCATGATCGCGTAGGCCCCACCCAGAATGACCATGATCAGAGGGAGGAGGCCGCCCGGCACCGCGCCGCCCGCCAAACCCTCGATAATCGCCGCCAGAATTGCCAAACCATAGACGACTCGTGTAGCCATAACCCCATTCCTCCCATTGGATTGCAAAGTGCCATGCAACCTTATCACGTGTTTTCCACATGCATTAAAGCGACGCGCGCGGCTTTGCAGCCCGCGCCGCGCCCGATCAAAGCCGCTCGTCGTCTCCTATGCGGCCGTCCAGCATCGTGAGCCTGCGGCGGGCGCGGCGGCCGAGTTCCGGGTCGTGAGTCACCACCACCAGTGTCAATCCCTCTTCATTGAGCGACTCCAGGAGCCGGATGATTTCGGCGCTGGAGCGAGAGTCCAGGTTGCCGGTGGGTTCGTCGGCCAGCAGCAACTTGGGCGACATCACTATGGAACGCGCGATGGCGGCGCGCTGTAACTGGCCGCCGGAAAGCTGATTGGGCCGATGCTCCATGCGGTCGGCGAGCTCCACCCGGCGCAATGCGCGCTCCGCCAACTCGCGGCGCTTGCGCCGCCTCCAGCCGGCCAGCGTGAGCGGCAGCTCCACATTTTCGAACGCGGTCAGGCGCGGCACCAGGTGGAAGAACTGAAAAACGAAACCGATCACTTCCCGGCGGGTGCGCGCGAGTTGATCGTCCGACATCGCCGAGGTGTCTTCGTCCAGCAGGTGGTAGGTGCCGCCGTCCGGCGAATCCAAAAGCCCGATGATGTTGAGCAGCGTGGATTTCCCCGAACCGGAAGGCCCCATGATCGACACATACTCGCCGGCGTCGATTTCCAGCGTAATGTTGCGCAGCGCGTGGACCACCTGCTCGCCCACCGGGTAGTCGCGAAACACGCTGGTGAGCGACAACATCAGGCAAAGCCTCGTATGCGCGCCGGAACTCGGCCTGACCTCGCGTCAAGCTGGCATGGCTGCATCAGCGTCTCTTCCCGGGTGCGTGGCAAGAGCGCTAGTGCCTGCCGGAGCGGCGGCGCATAACGTTAACCGGCCCTAGTTCGTTGCGGCGACAGCGCGCGCGCCCGGCTCCACGCCGGCGCGGTCGAGGCTCAGGATCACTTTCTCCCCCGCCGCCGCGCCGGAGGTGATTTCGGTGAACTCCCAGTTGCTGAGGCCCACCGAGATTTCACGCTCCTTGATGAGGCCCTCGTCTGCGTCAAGCACCAGGATGCGCTTGTCCTCCACCACCGATTCGGTGGGCACTCGCAGCGCATCCGGGCGCGTGTCCACGATCACTTCCACGTCTGCGCTGTATCCCGGCATCAGGCCGTAGCGCTGCGGATCGTTGATTTCCGCCTCGATTTCGACGGTGCGCGCCTGTTTTTCGAGGTCCAGAACATATGGCGCCACACGGCGAACCACGCCGGGGAAGAACTGATCGGGGAAGGCGTCAAGCACGATTCGCGCTTGCTGCCCCGCCTTCACCAGCGGCGCGTCCACCTCGTCGATGGGCGCGGTGATATACAAGCAGTTATTGTCGATCACATCCACCGTAGGCAGAGTGGCGACGCCCACCGGCGACGGCGTGACGAATTCGCCCAGCTCGCCGTTGATTTCCGCAATCACGCCATCGAAAGGCGCGCGCAGAATGGTCCGCTCCAGGCGCGCCCGGTTCACTTCCACGCGGGCCTCGGCAGCGCTTGCGGAATCCTGTGCGGCCTTGCATGAAGCGGCCCGCGCTTCGGCTTCGGCCTCGGCGCGCTCGCGCTGTTCCTCCGACACCAGGTTGTCTTCCTGCAGCTTGGCCAGCCGCTGCGCCTCGCGTGCCGCCAGGTCCGCGCGGGTGCAGCTTTCCGCTGCCCGCGACTTCTCGGCCACCCGATTGCGTTCGGACAGCTCGATTTCCGACTTCAGGTCCTCGTTCCAGATTTCCAGCAGCACCTGGCCTGCGCTTACCGCGTCGCCCTCGGTTACGGGAAGCCCGGCAATCTGCCCGGCAGAAGCGGGCGACATCCGCGCCCGCCGGCAGGCATCCACGGTGCCGGCGCGCGTGTTGAGCACCGTCTTGCGGATTTCGCCGCGCGAGACCTCGGCCACGCGCACTTCCAGGGCGTCGCCTTCGCCGAACAGCCAGTTGCTGAGCATGAGCAGCACGGCGAGCCCGGCAACGCCCAACAGACCGTATTTCAATACCGCTCGCATGGGTGCGTGAGTATAGCGGGCTGCGGGCAAGTACGGCTTGCGGAACCCAGCCCATCCGGCGCATCCTGCTGACTGCAGACATCCGCGCACAAGTTATATTTCCTGCGATGGCCTCCTCGTCCCGCAACACTCTGCCTCGCGCCGGCTTCTCCATTCGCGGCCGCGGCGCGCGCGGCAACCTCGCCGGGCGGTTCGAAAGCCAAACCACCGAACTCGACGAAGGCGTGGCCGAAACCGCGCCGCGCCCGGAAACCGAGCTGTTCGCCGAGCGTAGCAAGACCATCATCAGCCGCAACAAGTCGCCCGATGTGGGCTTCGACCGCTCCATCAACCCCTACAAAGGCTGTGAGCACGGCTGTATCTACTGCTACGCCCGGCCTTCGCATGCCTATCTCGATTTCTCCCCCGGACTGGATTTCGAAACCAAGATCGTGCACAAGCCCAACGCCGCAGAGCTCTTGCTGCGCGAGCTGGCCCATCCAGGCTATCGCTGCGCGCCCATCGCGCTGGGCGTCAACACCGACAGCTATCAGCCGGTGGAAAAACAACTACGCACAACCCGCGCGCTCCTGAAAATTCTTCTGCAAGCCCGCCATCCGGTGGCCGTCGTCACCAAGTCCGCGCTGGTGGAGCGCGATCTGGATGTGCTTTCCGAACTGGCGCGCCGCAATCTGACCCATGTAATCCTCAGCGTCACCACACTGGACGAGGAACTCAAGCGCCGCATGGAACCGCGGGCGGCCTCGCCTCGTCGACGTCTGTTGACGATTGAGCGGCTGACCCAAGCCGGCGTTCCCACCGGCGTGATGTTCGCGCCCGTCATCCCGGCGCTCAACGACCACGAACTCGAAGCCGTGCTTGAGGCCTCCGCCGCTGCCGGCGCGCTATGGGCCGGCTATACGGTGCTGCGCCTGCCCAACGAAGTACGCCCGTTGTTCAAGGATTGGCTGAACGAACAGTACCCCTTGCGCAGCAAGCACGTTATGAGCCGAGTGCGCCAGATACGCGGCGGCCGCGAAAACGATCACTCCTTCGGCCGCCGCATGCGCGGCCAGGGTCTCTACGCCGAACTCCTGCGCCAACGCTTCGACCGCGCCTGCCGCCGCCACAACCTGCGCGGTGGCCGCCGCCCGCCGCTCGACAGCACCCAATTCCGCCGCCCCCTGCCGCCGCCAACGCCGAAGAGCAGAAGGCCGGACAGCCCGCAGAATAGCGGCGAACAACTGTCCTTGCTCCCTCGCACTTGATTCGCGCCGAGGGTCTATCGGCACGGACAGAGAGTGGCGCCCCGCGCAGCCTATGGAGTTTCGGCAGGCCGTTTGCGGCGCAGCAATGGCGTGCAAAATAGAAATTCATTTCTATTTTGCACAGGAACTTCGCACCCCGACAAACTGGCGGGCGCTTCGATCGGCCGCTTCGAAACCAGCAAAACATGCACGGCGGCCGCCGTCCGCCGCCAGAAAGCACCCTATTTCGCATATGGTGGATACGGCAGGCATGCGTAAGGTCAAGTGGTAGTCGGCTCCCATTCGGGGATTTGCTGGTCGCGTTTCAAGACTGTCTGCTGGAGTATCAAGCCCTCGAAAAGGGATTCAGGCGTGATTGCCTCGCCGGCTAAAACGGCCGCAGGCAAGGCGCTGCGGGCCTCATGTTCAAATGTTTCCTTCAGTTGCACATTCTCTTGATACGCGGAAGTCCACCAATCCTGAAGTCGAAATCTGGCTGCATGCAATGCCTCTTGGCTTGGGAGCCGGTTGGATTTCCCGCTATTTGCGTTCCGGTCGCTGGGCAGGAGATTCCACAAGTCATTGCATGGCCAAGCGGCAAAAGGGAAGCAGTGGTCAATAGCGTACGTACGCCTAAGGTGTTTTCCGGTCCACACGCAGTACAGGGATCCATTGGAGCGCAGTTTTTCTGCACACGCGCGAGCAACACTTATGTCATGTTCTGGCGTAAGCCACCGAAGCGCTCTGAAGTGCAAGTCCCAGGATTGCGGTCCCCCGCCAGTGTTGCCTTCATATCTACGCATTAATCGGATCCACTCGTTCAGTACAGCAGGTTCCAGCCAAGAAGCGTAACGGGCCATGGCCTGCCAGAGATTGCGGGGCACGGAAAAGGAACCAAAAGACCACAAGAACACCTCATCAATGCATATTGAGTTCTTGTTTTCAGTGCGCCCCTTACCTGGACGAACGCCATGAAAAACGTGTTTGCTGCTACCCGGATACTTGATGTGCTCTGCGGGCATGCGGAGAATGAGGTCGGCGGTTGTCCGGAGCACACTGGTTAATCTCTCCGCATCCTCGCCTTCGAAGCGTTGGCCTACCCGCAAGTCGAAGTGTGAGCGCTTCATGAGTTCGCGAAAGTCGGAATTTACGAAGCCCAGGCGCTCGTTGCCCGCGGGGAGTTGGGGAAGGCTCGCCTTAATCAACGGCTGAAACGTCCGGACCCAGAAGAGCGCAACCAGCCCAAGAGGCAAATCGACGTGATCATCGTCTGGGCCGTCTCGCGCAAATCCGGCTGCCCCATCCGCGATTCGCAATAACACCCTCAGCAGGGCGGGCTTATAGGTCGAAGACTTCTTGTCATTGAACACGATGTGCCGTAAGAGCGGCAACGCCCCCGTCCCGTCGTCCGGCAACTGGAGCCAAACAACGTCCCAGGAAACTTCGCTGCGCCCGCTCCAGTCCGCGCATTTTTCTTCGAGGATGATCTGAAGCCCGTGATCTAGAGCCAGTCTTGAGACTTCCGCTGCACTGACTGGCGCCAGGGGGCGTCCTGGCGACGGCGGACCCTGGCGAAGGCTGATCATTATGCTGCCGCCGGGGCTGAGCACCGATACAAGCTTGCGGAAAGCACGCCGCCTTTGACTTGCTGGCAAGTGGTGCCAGACGGCGCTTACCCACACGAGATCAAAAGAGGCCTTTGAGCGCAACACCTTTTCCAGTGTCGGTAGCCGGTCGTCGAGCCAACGGATTCTCGATGACCTATGCTCCTTCCTGCCCGCGTTGCGCAATCCCGCCGAAGGCTCTACAGCGACCACGTTGTGTCCGTGCGCTGCAAACCACGCGGCGTCCCGCCCGCTTCCCGCGCCAACGTCCAGCACATTGCTGGACGATTCGGGCAACAGGCGCATAACGGCCCCATGAGCGCCGCTGAACGGAATTTCTTCGTAGTGTTGGAAGAGCTCAGGTGCTGCCGCGTCATAGACCGCAACTACATCCCGCACCCCGAAACTTCCGTCCCGCTCAGATGTTTCGTGGACAGCGCTTCGGCTCTTGTCTGATCCACCTCGTGCTTTCTGCGTGGGCACTTTCTGCCTGGTAATCGAAATTCTTCTTGTTGCTTGTCGCGGCGTATCCCTGCCTGCCTCCTCAAGCCGTAGTCTATTAGGCAAGCTGGCTGCTCCGCGCTCGCCAGTCTAGATCATTTCGAGCCAAGTTGAGATGTTTACGCGATGCCCCGGCGGTTCGAGTATCCCATTGGGGGTTCGCTACCAAATCGGCCCAGCGCCTTCTCAACGCCGACTACCGACAGTCCGACCTGAATTCGGGGCGCCCTAATTCTCTCGCGCAACGCTAGCCGGCGAGGGCGCCGAGCCCTTTGCGGCGACGCACACCATTGATCGTAAAGGCGCTGCTCCTTTTAGCTTGTGCGCCCCGGCTTTCGGCTGCTTTGGTTCAGGTGAACAGTTGGAATGCAGCAATAACTGCGGCGAGCCATGCCCCGCCGACGTAGATGCGTCTGGTCATGCGGGCTTCAAACCCGGCAAAATCCGCTCGCAATCCCGCCGCGTGATTACCAAAATCCTTATTCGCGTTTTGGGGCTCCAACGCGGTGGTTCGAAGCCCAGCCAAATCGCCGCGAAGCGCGGCTACATCCGCCTTGGTTGCATACTGTTGATATTGCAGTTGCTGTATCGCCCTGGCGATGACTTCCGCTTGCGTACGCTCCATGCCAGCGGATTCCAATGCACGGACAGCCTCGAATATGTCGAAAGCGGTGGAAGCCATCCTTGAATTGTAGCCGTGCCCGCCGCCTCCGCGCTGGTGGCTATACCGCGTGTCAGGCGGTGACCTCGCGCAGCAGTTCCACGTTGCCGCCTTTTGCGGTGGTGTTGATGGTGACGGTTTTCTCGACGGCGTAGCGATGCAGGTAGTGGGGGCCGCCGGCCTTGGGGCCGGTGCCGGACAGGCCCATGCCGCCGAAAGGCTGTACACCCACCACTGCCCCCACCATGTCGCGGTTTACATAAATATTGCCCACGCGGGCGCGCGCGACGATCTCGTTCACGCGAGCGTCTATGCGGCTTTGAATGCCCAGGGTGAGGCCGTACTCGAGGCGGTTGATCGCATCCACCAGGCTCCCGATGCCAGCGTCGTCGAAGCGCAGCACGTGCATCACAGGACCGAAGCATTCGCCCTCCAATTGCTCCAGGCTCTCCAGTTCGATGATGTGCGGAAGGATGTACGATCCTTCCACCCCCTCCGCAAGCCGTCCGCCGCTCCAGACCTCGCAGCCGAGTGACCGCATGCGTTCGATGTGCGCTTGAATCCGCACCAGCGCCGGCGTGTCGATGATGGGGCCGATGTCGGTGGCGTAATCGCGCGGATCGCCGATCGCGAGCTCGGCCGTGGCGCCGCGAATCGATTCCAGCAGTGTATCGACTACTTCCTCCTGCACACACAGCACGCGCAACGCCGAGCAGCGCTGACCGGCGCTGAGGAACGCGGAGCGGATGGCGTCGTCGGTGGTCTGTTCGATCAGCGCCGAAGAATCCGCGATCATCACGTTCTGCCCGCCGGTTTCGGCGATGAACGGCACGATGGGGCGCTGGGGCTTGTCGGCCAGCGCAGACTGAATGCGCGCCGCGGTTTCGGTTCCGCCGGTAAAGGCCACGCCGGCAATGCCCGGATGCGCTACCAGCGCCGCTCCCACCTCGCCTGCGCCTACCGCCAGCGTCAGGACCTCCGGCGGCACGCCGGCGGCATGCAGCACGTCCACGGCCATCCGCGCGATACGCGGCGTTTGCTCGGCGGGCTTGGCGATTACGGCGTTACCGGCAAGCAAGGCGGCGGAAACCTGGCCCGCAAAGATGGCCAGCGGAAAATTCCAGGGGCTGATGCACGCAAACACGCCGCGGCCATGCAGGCTCAGGTCGTTGGATTCTCCGGTAGGTCCGTCCTGCCGCATGGGCTTGTCGAAATCACTTTCGGCCCGGCAGGCGTAGTAGCGCATGAAGTCCACTGCTTCGCGCACTTCGGCAACCGCGTCGTCCACCGTCTTGCCGGCCTCGCTCGCCAGCACGCGGAACAACTCGCCGCGCTCGTCTTCCAGCGCATCCGCCGCCAGGCGCAAGATGTTGGCGCGTTGCCTTCCGCCCATCGCATCCCAGGCCGGCTGGGCCTGAGCCGCGCTTGCGATCCATCCGTCGATTTCCTTTGAAGCCGGGGTAACGACCTCCGGTTCCACCGCACGCGACGGTTCCGAATGCAGCACCGTAAGGCGCCCCAAAGCGGTGCGCGAGGCCAGATCGTAGCCGGCGGAGTTGGGGCGGTCCGGCCCATACAGAAGGCCGGGCGTGGGCAGGGTGGACGATGTGCGGGCCAACGCAGTCCGCATCGGATCGCCCACGATGGCTTCCGGTTCTAGCGCCTCGTCGTAGAGTCGGTTCACGAAGCTGGAGTTGGCCCCGTTCTCCAGCAGGCGGCGGACCAGGTAGGCGAGCAAGTCCTTGTATTCTCCTGCCGGCGCATACACGCGAACGGGCGGGAAATCCGCGAACATCTCGCGCGCGGTTTCGTGCAGCCGCTCGCCCATGCCATGAATGCGCTGCAGTTCCATGTCGGAGCGGTCGCCTGCCAGCGCCAGCACCGTAGTAAGCGTGTGCGCATTGTGGGTGGCGAAGGCGCAGTAAAGGTGCGGGCGCTGGGCGAGAAGTGCCTGGGCACAGCAGAGATACGACGTGTCGGTGTTGTCCTTGGACGTAAACACCGGGTAGTCCGGCAGCCCCGCAATCTGCGCGCGCTTGATTTCGGCGTCCCAGTAGGCGCCTTTCACAAGCCGCACGGAAATCTGCCGCCGGGTGCGTTGCGCCAGTTCGCTCAGCCAGAGGATTACGCGCCTGGCGCGCTTGCCGTAGGCCTGAACCGCGAGCCCCAGGCCGTCCCAGCCGCGCAGCGAGGGCTCCGCGCACAGGCGCTCGGCAAGTTCCAAAGAAAGGATCAGCCGGTCGGCCTCCTCGGCATCCAGGCACAGCGGAATATCGTGCCGCTTGGCCAGCTCGCACAGCGTGAGCAGGCGCGGATACATTTCGTCATGCACCCGCTCCGCTTGCCGGGCTTCGTAGCGCGGATGCAGCGCGGTGAGCTTGATGGACATGCCGCAGCGCCGTTCGCCGCTGCCCGGCTGCCGAGTGCCAACCATCGGAATGGCCTCGCAATACGCCTGGAAGTAGTCCTCGGCCACTTCGGCGGTGCGCGCGCCTTCACCAAGAATGTCGAACGAGTATTGCACGCTGGAATCGAGCTTGTAGGCGCGCTTGACGGCGGCTTCCATGGTTTCGCCCATCACGAATTCCTGGCCCAGGATGCTCATCGCCCGCCGCGTGGCGGCGCGGATCACCGGCTCTCCCAGGCGCCCGGCCAGCGACCGCCGTACCCCGTCGCCTGTCTGCCCCTCGAAGCGCCGCATGGACACGGCGCGGCCGGTGAGCATCAGCGCCCACGTAGAGGCGTTGACCAGTAGCGAACTCGAATGTCCCAGGTGCTCATCCCACTGCCCGGGGCCCAGCTTGTCGGCAATCAGGGCGTCGGCGGTGCTCGGGTCGGGCACTCGCAGCAACGACTCGGCCAGACACATGAGCGCCACGCCTTCGTCGTTGTTGAGCCCGAACTCGTTCAGAAACGCATCCAGCATGGTGGGCCCCTTGGGCGACGCGCGCACCTGCCGCACCAGTTGCGCGGCCTGTTCCACGATGCCCCGCCGGGCGGCTTCGTCGAGCGTGAAGTCGCCGGCCAGTCGGCCTATCAGTCGTGTTTCGCCAGCAAATTTGTGTTTGTCGATCCGATTTAGCGCACTACTCATTTCGCACCTGTTCTTTATCTATGTCTGGCTGCCTATTTCATCAGTTATTTCTTCCTGCGATTATGCCCTCGCCACTGCCCAGACCTGCAGATATTCCGCCCCCGCGCCGGCAAGCGCGCCTGCCATTGCTTCCACTGTGGCGCCCGTGGTTACGACGTCATCGACAATGGCCGCCCGTATGGGGGATTGCGAGCAGACGAAGGCGCCCGCCACGTTGGCGTGGCGCTCGTTGTCGTTCAAGCGGCTCTGCATGCGCGTGTTTCGTGTCCGGCGGCAGAGTTCCGGCCGCACCGGCACGCCAATCTCCCGGCCAATGAAGTGCGCGATTTCCTCGGCCTGATTGAAACCGCGTTCGGCCAGCCGCCTGGGGTGCAGTGGAACGGGCGCCAGCACATCCGGCATGTCCAGCGCACCGCGCTCCAGCTCCCAGCGCACCCGCAAGGCGATTTGTTGCGCCAGCGCGCGGGCCAGGTGGATGCGCTTGCCGAACTTCAAGCCCAGCAACAGCCGATCTACCGGATAGCCATAATTCAGCGGCGCCACGGTGCGATGAAATTGCGGCGGTTGCGTCGCGCAGTGTCCGCACAGGCCCGAGCTATCGGTAACCGCCAGCGCGCGCGCGCAGCGCGGACACGCCTGCGTGTTCGTCGGCAGGTCGCCCGCGCATTCTTCGCACAAACCCCGGCCTTCGGGGGCGATTCCCACGCACAGGTCGCATCGCCACGGAAGCAGGACTTGCGCGATGGAGTGCGGTAAGTGTTCGGAATGCGCCATTGCGGTTATGCTAACGCCCCCACGCCGAAGGGAAATCCCTATGCCACGAGTCTTGATAACCGGCGCTTCGCGCGGACTGGGCCTGGAGCATGCCAGGCAATATCTGGCGAAGGGTTGGGAAGTGATCGCCACCGCGCGCAACCCGGAAGCAGCACCGGGCTTGAATTCGATAGCGGCGGACGACGGGGGCTCGCTGCGGCTGGTGCCCATGGACGTTACCGACCATGCCAGGGTCGAGGCCGTGGCTGAGGAACTGAGCGGCGAATCGCTGGATATGGTCATCAACAACGCCGGCACCTACGGCCCGAAATCGGCATTTGAAGGGATGCATTACCAGTCGCTGGAAAGCATGGACTTCGGCCTCTGGCGCGAGATGCTCGAAATCAATGTGCTGGCGGCATTCAAGGTGGCGGTGTGTTTCAAGCCCCACCTCGAAGCCGCTGCGCATCCGTTGCTGGTGAATATGTCCAGCGACATGGGCTCGATCAGCAACAACTCCATCGGTCACGCGCACGGCTACCGCAGCAGCAAGGCGGCGCTCAACATGCTTACCAAGGGCATGGCGCTCGAGTGGAAGGAAATTACCGTAATCGCGATGGCGCCGGGCTGGTGCCGCACTGATCTCGGCGGCCCGGAAGCGCCCGTGGACCCCGTGGAAAGCGTGCGCATGCAGCAGGAATTGTTCGAGAGCCTGGAATCTTCGCGTTCCGGCGAATTCATCAACCGTTTCGGCGAATCCGTGAACTGGTGACACGCCCGCTCGGGCGTTCGGCTACGCGTGCAGGCGCTCGACCTCTTCGTAGAGTTGCCTGGTGGTAAGACCTTCCGGCGCCAGGGGCTCGCCGACAATCAGTTGCACCGGCGCGCGCAGCCACTTCAGTCCGCCGCGGAAGGCGCCACGCCCTTGATGCGAGAACAGGCTGCCCCATAGTCCGCGCAAGGCCATCGGAATAACCGGCGCCGGCGCCTGGCTCAATAGTTTGAGCACTCCCGGGCGGAACTCGTGCAGCTTGCCGTCGCGGGTGATATGGCCTTCCGGAAAGATGCACACCAGTTCCCTGTTGCGCAGCGCCTCGGTGAGCGACTCGAAGGCCCGCTGATAGGTTTCGGGGTCGTCGCTGCGGCGCGTGATCGGCACCGCGCCCACGCTGCGGAAAATGAAGTTGAGAACAGGAATGTCGTGGATGCGCTTGATCATCACGAAGCGCACCGGGCGGCGCAGCACCCCCAGGATCAGCAGCGCATCGACATAGCTTACGTGGTTGCATATCAGCACCGCGGCGCCGCGCTCCGGCACCCGGTCGAGATTCTCGAAGCGCAGCCGATAAAGGCTGCGCATCAGGCACCAAACCATGAAGCGGGCGACGAACTCCGGCACTTCCCAGAAGATGAACACGGCAACCGCGAGATTGATCGCGGCCAGCGCCAGGAACAGGTCAGGAATGCCGAGCTCCCACGTCACCAGCACCAGGATGCTCAAGGCCGCGCCGAGCACCATGAACAAGGCATTGACGATGTTGTTGAAGGCGATCACGCGTGCGCGGGTTTCCGGCTGGGTGCGTTGCTGGATCATCGAATACATCGGCACGGCGTAGAGACCGCCGAAAAATCCGATCAGAAACAGGTCGAGAAGCGGCGTCCAGCCGCCGGCCGCCAGGAATTGCATAAAGCCGGCATCCGGCGTGACCGGGTGCATGGTGGTCAGCGCAAAGTGCGCCGCGAACACGCTCAAGCCCAGGCTGCCGATGGGCGTGAGGCCGATTTCCACGCGCCGCCCGGACAGCCATTCGCAAACCATCGACCCTACGCCGATGCCGATTGCCAGCGTGGCCATCAGCGCTGTCGTGACGGTTTCGTTCGCGTTGAGAATCGCGTTGCCATAATTGGGCATCTGCGCCAGCACCACCGAGCCCAGCAGCCAGAACCAGGAAATGCCCAGAACCGACAGTAGAACCGAGCGCTTGGACGCGGCCGCGCGGCCCATGCGCGCCACCACGGTGAGCGGATTCCAGCAGATTCGGCCGGCGTCCGGAGCGGGCGGGGCCGCCGGAATGAAACGGCTGGCCAGGTATCCGGCGGCCGCAAGACCCACCACCACGCCGCCGATCAGCCAGGGCCGCAGGGCTGTGGGTTCGGAAGCCGCCAGCAAACCGCCCAGCAGCAAGCCCACCGGGATTGCCACGAAGGTTCCCATCTGCACCAGCCCGTTGCCGCCCACCAGCTCGGACTGGCGCAGGTGCTGCGGGATGATGGCGTACTTGATCGGGCCGAAGAAGGCGGATTGCGTGCCCATCAGGAACAGCACGGCCATCACCGCCCATACCGGCCCGGAAGCCACGGCCAGGCTGCCCAGCAGCATGATGCCCACCTCGGCTATCTTGATCCGACGCGTCAGCGCGGCCTTGTCGCCGTGGTCGGCGATTTCGCCGGCCCAGGCGGAGAACAGGAAAAACGGCAGCGCGAACAGGCCCGCGCCGAGGTTGGCCAGGGCGTCGGCGTTGACCGCGGGCGCGCCGAACACGATCAGCACGATCACCGCGTTGCGGTACACGTTGTCGTTGAAAGCGCCCAGCGCCTGGGTAACGAAGAACGGAGCGAACCGCCGGCTGCGCAACAGCGCGAACTGCCCGCGGCTCGCGCTTGCCTCGGCAGCGTCCGGCTTGCTGTCGGCCACGCTCGACCTCGTCGTGTTCAAGAGGACCGCATGTTAACCGCAGGGCCGGTCTTGCCGGCTTAAGGCGCGTTCGATGTCGCGCCCGCGCCCGCTCCAGGTACGACGGTCATTCGACCGCTGCGCCGAGGAATTCTCGCGCGGCGATTTTCTCTACGCGGAATTTCGCCGGCGCATGCTGGAACAGTTGGAATGGGTGCGGTTGGAGCCGCGCCTTGTCATCGACGCCGGCTGCGGGGTTGGCGCGGCGCGCGCGCAACTGCAACGGCGCTTCCCCGCCGCGCGCGTGCTGGGGCTGGATTCTTCCCTGGGCATGTTGCGGGTCGCCGACGGCGAGCGCCTGTGCGGCGACATGCAGCAAATGCCGCTGGCCGACGATTGCGCGCAACTGGTGTTCTCGAACCTGGCGCTGCAATGGTGCCCATCCATCGGCGCGGCGCTGGCGGAATTCCTGCGGGTGCTCGATTCGCCGGGCTTGCTGTTCTTTTCGATGTTCGGCCCGGACACGCTCAAGGAGCTGCGCACCGCGCGCCGCAGTGTGGGCTGGAACGATCAGCCGGAAACTCTGCTGGACATGCATCATCTGGGCGATGCGCTGCTCCGGGCCGGGTTCGCCGACCCAGTGATGAGCGCTGAGCGTTTCAGCGTGCAGTATGCGGACTACAGGTCTTTGGAAAACGATTTGCGCCACAGCGGCGCAAGCCGGGCGATGACGCCTCCGGGGTCCGGTCTGGCGCAGCGCGGGCGGCGGCTTGCCGTGGCGCGAGCCTTGGAAGCGGGACGCAACGCCGAGGGCGTCATACCGGTAAGCATTGAAGTCGTCTATGGCCAGGCCTGGGTGGCGCCGCCGCGCGGGGCCCGCGAGCCGGCCGAGGTGCCGTTGGAACAGATCAGTATTCGGAAACCAGGGAAGCCGTCTTGATGGTTGCGTAAACCCGCTGCCCGGCCGCGAAGTTCAGCTCCCGCGCGGAACGGCGGGTAATGCGCGCCCAGAGCGTCTGGCCTATGTCCACGACCACGTTGCTGAACGCTTCGTCTTCTTCCAGCACCCGCTCGACGACGCCGCTCACAACATTCAGCGCGCTGCTCTGTTGCTGGGCTTCGCGCGACAAGGCCACATCGCCGGCGCGCACCTTCAGCACCACCTCGCTGCCCTGGGGCAGATTTCTTTCCAGCCGCGGCACCAGGAGGCGCTGGCCGCAGCAGCTTAGACGGCTCAGGCCGTCGCCGTCGTTGCTGCGCTCCATGCGGCAGATCAGCAGAGCGCCGGCGCTGTGCCGCCCGGTAAGCCGCTGCAGTTCCGGCCTTCCCAACAATTCCTGAGGCGACCCCACCGCCTTGATGCGGCCTGCGTCGATCAGCGCCAGGCGATCCGCCAGGCGCAGCACTTCGCGCATTTGGTGAGTGACGTAGAGCAAAACCCGGTTCTCGTTCTGACCGAGGCGAGTCAGCATGTCCAGCACCTCGCTGCGCCGAGCGCCGTCCAGACCCGCCAGCGGTTCGTCGAGCAACAACACTTCCGGGTCGGTAAGCAACGCCCGGCCGATGGCCACGCGCTGCTGTTCGCCCCCGGACAGGGACATCGGGCGACGGTCGAGCAGCGCGCCCAATTCCAGCCGCTCGACCACCTCGTCCAAACTTGAGAGCGGTTGTGCGCTGCGCCGCCGCCCGTAGGTGAGGTTGCGGCGCACGCTCAGGTGGGGGAAAAGGCGCCCGTCCTGAAACACCACACCCACCGAACGGCGTTCGGGGGCAAGGTTTATGCCCTGCGCGCTGCTAAATACGCAGTTTTGTCCAATCCTGATTTCGCCTTCGTCGGGCGCCACAAGACCGGCCACCATGTTGACCAGGGTGGTCTTGCCCGCTCCGGACGGGCCGAACAGGGCGGTCACGCCAAACCCGAGCTCGAGTTCCCCGCGCCATTCGAACCCGGCATGGTTCTTGCGCGCTTTGATGGCGAGCATTGCGGTGCCCCGCTTCAGCCCAAGCGCCTGCGCACTGCGCGCGCGGCCAGCTCGGAAGCCGCCAGCGCCAGAATCGCCAGCGTTAGCGATGTGCCGGCCAGCCAGGCGGCGGCGGTTTCGCCTTCCGGGGTTTGCAACTGGGTGTAGATCGCAAGCGGAAGCGTGCGGGTCTGTCCAGGCACGTTGGAAACGAAAGTGATGGTGGCGCCGAACTCGCCCAGACAGCGCGCGAACGCAAGCAAGACTCCCGTAATCAGACCGGGCGCAGCCAGCGGCAGGGTAACGGTGAACAAGGCCCGCGCCGGGCAGGCGCCCAGCGTGCGCGCCGCGGCCTCCAGGCGGCGGTCCACCGATTCGATGCCGAGACGAATTGCCCGTACCAGCAGCGGGAAAGCCATGACCGCGGCAGCTACCGCGGCGCCCTTCCAGGTGAAAGTGAGGCTTACGCCGAACGATTCATGGAGCCATTTGCCGAGGACCGCGTTGCGTCCGAACACGGTCAGCAGCAGGTAGCCCACCACGACCGGCGGAGTGACCAGCGGCAAGTGCACTAGCCCGTCCAACAGGATCTTGCCCGGAAACCGGCAGCGCGCCAGGACCCAGGCGCAGGCAATGCCTGGCGGCAACGAGCAGGCCACCGCCCAAAGCGACACCTTCAGCGACAGCGCTGCGATTTCCCAGATAGCTGTCATGGACGGGGCGCGCGGAATCCGCGCTCCAGAAATACGGAGCGGGCGTCGTCGCTGTGCAGGTAGTCAAGAAACGCTGCCGCCACCGGGTCTTTGCCGGGCGCAATCATTGCGATTTCGTAGCGGATCGGACTATGCGTCTGAGCGGGTATCCTGGCGGCGGCCTGGATGCGGGATTCGCCTTTCAGCTCGCTGGCATAAGTGATGCCCAGTGGCGCCTCGCCGCGCGCTACGCGGGCGGTTACGGCGCGCGCGCTGGCGGCGAAAGCCAGACGGCCACGAAATAAATCCCAAAGCTCCAGGCGCTCCAGCGCTTCGCGCGCATAGGCGCCGGCCGGCACATGCGAAGGGTCGGCCAGCAGCAAGGGCGCCTCGCCAAGCGCGCCCAGCAGCGAATCGGGGTCGGCGAGGCTCAAACTAGTTTCCGCAGACACAGGACGAATTACCACCAGGCGGTTGCCCAGCAAATCCCGCCGAGTGCCGGCAGCCAACCTTCCTGCGTTGTCGAGCGCATCCATCCAGCGGCGGTTTGCCGACAGGAACAAGGCCGGCTGTGCACCATGCAGTATCTGTCGGGCCAGAGTCGCAGATGACGCGAAGGAAAGCCTTACCGGATGGCCATGCAGGCGCTCGTGGCGGGCCGCGAGCTCGCTTAGCGCGGCCGTGGTGCTGGCCGCCGCGAACACGACCGGAGGTTCGGACGCGGCGGCGGGATCATGTAGCGCGAGCGCCAGCAGGAGCGCGGCGAAGCGCATGGCCGCGCCGGGCGGAGGGACAAGCCTGCGTGCGCGGCAGGAGCGCCGGGGGAACATGCGCGCCAGCATACCAACTGCCGCTCCTGGCACCAACGAAAAGGCCCGCGCCGCGCTCGGTCGGTGGGCTTGACTTGCGCGGGGCTGGGCGTAGGATGATTCGAGCGCGAACTGAGGAGGGAAGATGGTACGAACACTGCTCGTGACGCTCAGCGCCGTGGCATTCGCGGCTTCGGCTGGCGCCGCGCCGCTCGGTTTGCCCGAGGTGCCTGTGCCCGAGGACAACCCCACGACGCCGGCCAAGATTGCGCTCGGTGACAAGCTGTTTCACGATAACCGTTTCAGCACCACCGGCGAGGTCAGTTGCTCCACCTGCCATGAGCGGGAGAAGGGCTTCACCGACAGCCCCCTGGAAACCTCGGAAGGCATTCTCGGGCTTACCGGCACGCGCAATTCGCCCACTGCCGCCAACGCCGCCTACTTCAAGACTTTCTTCTGGGACGGACGCTCGCCCAGCCTGGAGGATCAGGCCCAGCATCCGTTTCTGAACCCGGTGGAGATGGGTTTGCCGACCCACGACCCCATTCTGGAGATCGTTTCCACCGATCCGGATTACGTGGCGGCGTTCCGGGAAGTGTTCGGGAAAGAGCCGGGGCAGGTGACGATGGACGAGGTCACCAAGGCCATCGCCGCCTTTGAGCGCACCTTGGTGTTCGGCAATTCGCGCTTCGACCGCTACTGGTTCGGGGGCGAGGAAGATGCCCTGAGCGAAGCCGAAATCCGCGGCCTGGACCTGTTCCTCAACGAAGGGCGCTGCGTGTCCTGCCACACCATCGAGCACGATCACGCCTTGTTTACCGATCACCGCTTCCACAACATCGGGGTGGGCATCAACGACATTCAGGACCGCATTCCGGAAGCCGTGGGCAACTATCTGGCGGCGCGCGCGCGCGGTGCGGAGGTGGACGAAACCGTGCTTTCCGAGAAGTTGTCTTCGGAACTGGGACGCTTCGCGGTATCCGAGATGTTCGACGATCTGGGCGCCTTCAAGACGCCCACGCTGCGCAACGTGGCCGCTACCGCGCCCTACATGCACGACGGCAGCCTGGCGACGCTCAAGGAAGTGATGGATCACTACAACAACGGTGGCGTTACCGAAGCCGACGATCCGGTCAACGACTTCTTGTCCAGCGGTATCCTGCCTCTGGACCTGACCGACGAACAGGTTGCCGACCTGGTGCTGTTCATGGAAGCGCTCACCAGCCCGGAATATGAAGACTTGGCCGCCGCCGCCGATGCGTCGGGGCTGCCGGCCGGGGAGTAGAGAACAATGACCCGCAGCAACAGACGCAAATTCCTCCAGCGCGCAGCCAGCATGGCGGCGGTGGGCACCCTGCCGCTCACCTACGTGCGCCTGGGACGCAGCGAGCAGTCGGCGGAGTTCAGCTTCGCCTTCCTGTCCGATTCGCACATCCAGCATATCCGCGGCGCCGAGTTCGTGCGCAACTGGGATCGCGGCCTGATTCGCGCCGTGGCCGAAACCAACCTGCTGAACCCGAAACCGGATTTCGTGATTTACGGTGGCGACCTCGCGCAACTGGGCACCAAGCCGGAATTGGACCACGGCGCGGAGTTGCTTTCGGCCCTTAACTACGACATCTATCCGATCTTGGGCGAGCACGACTATTACCTGGACCTGGGCGAGTACTGGTCGGACCTGTTCAAGCGTCCGCACTACTACAGCTTCGATCACAAGGGCGTGCATTTCGTTATGCTGAATTCCATCGTTACCTATGACGAGTGGACTTTCGAGCGCTGGCCCACCGCCGAGCAGCGCATGAACGAAATGGCCGGGCTGGACAATCCCAACGGCTCGCCGTTCATGGTGGGCGAGGCCCAGCGCGAGTGGCTGAAGCAGGACCTGGCAGGCGTGGACAAGAGCACGCCCATCGTAGTGATTTCGCATTCGCCGTTGCAGAAAATCTACAAGGGCTGGAATTTCTGGACCGACGACGCCGAGCAGGTGCAAGCCATTCTGGCGCCCTACGACAAGGTGACCGTGCTATACGGCCACGTGCACCAGATCCAGTACAACCAGCTAGGCAACATCAGCTTCACCTCCGCGATGGCCACCGCCTGGCCATGGCCCTACCCCGGCAGCTACGCCCAGGCGGAGCACTATCTGCCGGTGCTTACCGTGCCGATGAACCGCGCCGACCCCTTCTTCGAGCGCGACGCCACCGGCTGGCAGTTCGTGGATGTGCATACCGGCCGCGCCGCGGTGCATTACAACCTCTACGACAACGCGGTGCGCACGGTGGCCTGGAACGACGAGACGGGGCAGCCGGAGGACACCGTGTTTCAGGACCCGGCGGCGCGGATTCCCCCGCAGCAGCACTACTGACGGAGAACCCCAACCCATGCGCAAGAAACTGATTTGTGCGGCCTTGACCCCGGTCCTGTTCGTGCTGAGCGCCGGCAACCTCGGTGGCGACGAGTTCGACCAGGCGGACCTCGACCGCTGGCAGGAGCAATTCATGCAAGTGGTGCAGGAAGGGCGGGACTTGTGGACCGACGGCACGCTGGGAACCAACGGCGTGTCGTGCGCCCAATGCCATCCGAACGCGGCCAATACGCATCCCGAAACCTATCCCAAGTTTCAGAAGCAGCTCGGCCGCGTGGTCGATTTGTGGGAGATGTTCAACTGGTGCCTGCGCAACCCACTGGAAGGAGAGGACATGGCCGCCGACGACCCCAGGATGATCGCGCTGCTTGCCTACGCCCACCACGAGCGCCGCGGCGTGGAACTCGAGCCCGGCAAACACTGACCGCTTGCCGGGACGGCGCGCTTGCGGCGTGCCTTGGTCCCGCTCCGCGAACGCCCTCTCCGTCAGCCTTCCGGCATAATCCTGCTGAGCGGCAACCCGCGGCGCGCCCGTAGCTCAGCTGGATAGAGCGTCGGTCTCCGGAACCGAAGGTCAGGGGTTCGAATCCCTTCGGGCGCGCCAACTCCGCCGTAAAACACACGGCACCACGCGCTCCGCGCTTGATCCGCTTCTCCGATTCCGAGCGGGCGGGCTAGAAACCGCAGCTCACGGCCCGAACCGGTGCTGACCACGATGTCTCCTCTCCACCGTTCACACAGTGGTAATCTATCGCATGTCCATCTGACAAAATATCCGAGGAATTCCATCCATGTGGGGACTACCCAAGCGCATCCTGGAACATGCTGAAGCCCTTCCGGAGGCAACGCCGCTGTGCCCCGGGGCGTTGCTTCATCTCGGCAAGCGCGCCGCGGTGGATCAGGCGCTGTCAAGGCTCGCCCGCTCGGGGTATCTCCTGCGCATTTTCAAGGGCGTATACATGCGTGCCGTCGAGACGCGCTTTGGTGTTCGCGGGCCTCGGATCGACAAGGCAATCGCTGCGCTTTCCGCACTCTGGGGCGAGACCATCGTGCCGTGCGGCGGGGCCGCGGCCAATCGTCTTGGCCTGACTGCCCAGAATCCCGTTCGCATGGTCTATCTCACGTCTGGTCCCAGCCGCCGGTTGCATTTCGGATCAAACACCGTTGAACTGCGCCACGCGCCGCGTTGGCAATTGGTGGCGCCGCATCGCAAGGCCGGGAATCTCATCCGCGCGCTGGCATGGCTTGGCCCTGCAGAAGTCAAAGATGGCCTGGAGGCCGTCATGCCGACGCTTTCCGCGGAAGAACTGAGCGAATTTTCAGCCGCGCGGGCGTTGATGCCGAATTGGATGGCCGAGCCGGTAAGCGCACGAATCGCCCATGGCTGAAGCGCGCTTCCAGGATCTGTCCGCCTCCGACCGTCGTGATGCGCTGGACGTTGTGGAACGCGGCAGTATCCACAAGGCCCATCTATTGGAGAAGGATATCTGGGTAGTAGCGGTACTGGAGTGCCTCCGGTTTGCTGGATACTTCCGTGCTCTGTTTGGAGTGCCCTCCGTGGAGCGTGCCGATGCCAGATTGATCCTGATCGGAAGCCTTCGGCACGAAATAGACGCGCAGCGGATTCAGTTCCCAGCCGAAGGCGCTGAACTGATTCAATGTGTCCATTCCCAGCAGGATGTGTCTGGTGTGCGAATCCTGGCTCGTCTCCGAGTCCCGGAACAACACATGCGGGCTATACGTGCATTCACCGGTCAGTGCGCTGCTGTCGCCAAACGAAAACGTGTGGTCTTTGTAACGCCTCATAAGCCACTGCGAGCAATAGGTTGTGTCTGAACCGGTATCAATTTCCGCGGTATATTTGGTGTCCGTCGACAAACCTGCATCTATGCCGATTAGCTGAGTGCCCGTTAACCAATTCCTGTAGGGTGCTTCGCCACCCTCGCAGGCTCCCAGCGTCCCTAGATGGAGTTTGTTTTGCTCCCAATCGAAACAAACACTTCTGTACTGTAGGAGCAAATTCATACCAAAAATGTTGCCCATTTCGGCAGCCGCATTGAGACCACTTTCGATTACCCGTACTTCGCCGAGCACGACAACGGGGCGGGGAAATGCTTCATTTCCCACTTGCATATTTTGGATACGCGCCACGCTGGCCATATCCAAGTGTCCGATAAATTCAACCCGCATATCCTGGATGAACTCAAACGCTTCAGGCGCTTTGTCCGACCACGCGCGATTCAGGAACGACATACTGGCGCCGGTGTCCACAAGACCCGTAACCGGCGTTCGAAGAATTTTGGCTACTATGGCGGGGCGAGTATCTTCGGGGGAAAGTCGTACGAGCGGAAGGACTTGGGGATCGCGCCACCGCTTTCTTGGGCGGGCGTCGAACATCGCCGCATTGCGTTTTGCCCACTGTTCGCAGGTGCCTTCAAGCGCAATTTCACGAAAGGAATATGCGAGTTCGTAACCCGTCCTGAGCTCTTCCTCGCTTAATCCAGTCTTGTCTAGACCCTGCCAATCTGGGCAAAAATCATGGAAATTGCCTGCGTCGGCTTCGGATTTGCCGAGGATGTAGGCGAGTGCGCCCAGAGGCGGACACTCCTGAATGAAGAAGCAGCGGCCGAACGCATCAACGTTGACATCACTATTGGACGGATGGTTGAAGAAGGCGCTATAGGCTTCCCAGGCAGACTCCAACTCCCCGTTCTGGTAGTACGCAATCACTTGTTCCAGTTGCTGCCCCGCTCGCTCGCTCAAGGAATCGTGCACGGCTGTGCAGCCGTGCGTGACAATCGCGCATAGAACCATGATTGCCAGAGGGACTGTACGCATGTGCATCATTTTCCGGCGCGGCTCTTGTGCCTACTTATCGCTTTCTTCCTCTTTGGCATCATCGCTGTCGTCATTGCCGTCGTCGCTCCCGTCCACGGTTGCCTTTCCCTTGGCGCAAACTATCTTGATTTTAGACGCACTGCCGGCGAGACTGCCGCCGCATGTCTCGCCGTTACTGGTGGATGTTGGGATGGGCAGAAATTTATGGGTACACACCGACTGAGCGCCTTTCCGGGCGTGGCGCTTGTTCTTGCTGCCGGCGCGTCTCGGCGCCTGGGCCGGCCGAAGCAGCGGGTTCGGTATCGTGGGGAGATGTTGTTGGCCCGCAGCGTACGGATGGCGACTGCGTTGGGCGCCGGCGAGGTGTGCGTGGTTTTGGGGTATCGGGCTGCGTTCATGCGCAACTCTTTGCGGAGGGCTCCCGGGACTGTTGGCGGGGTGCGCACGGTTCGGAGTCCGCGCTGGCGCGACGGCATGGGGCGTTCGCTTGCGTTCGGCGTTCGCGTGTTGCCGCGGCAGGCCCGCGCCGTGCTTGTGATGTTGTGCGACCAGCCGCTGGTGGAAACTGCGGACTTGCATCGTTTGGTTGCGGCTTGGCGAAGCAAACCGCATTGGGCTGCCGCTTCAAGCTACGCCGGCCGTCTGGGCGCCCCGGCCGTTTTCCCTCGCTCCTGGTTTCCCCGGCTGGCAGCCTTAAGTGGCGATGAAGGAGCCCGCGACTTGCTGCAATCCCGCCAAGACATCACGGCTGTCGCCATGCCCCATGCCGCGCATGACTTGGATACGCCCGCCGACATGGGATGCCTGCTGACCTATTCTCCTATTTCAGCAGCCACCCAGTAAGTAGCGACTCAAACACCTCCGGGATCAAGTGCTTCGACGCTGGAGGCGCCGAACAAGCGCCATGATGGGGCGCGTTTGCGACAGAAAAAGTGACTAAAGCGACACATAAAGTGGTTATAGGCCATATTGAAGGCTTTATATGTCGCTTATGTGCTTTTGCGACATATAATCCGGCATATGCCCAAGCGCGTTCCAGAGCAAGAGCTTGACGCGATCCTCGCGGTCGTCTCGGCACATGCTGATGGTGTGCCGGTCGGGGTCATCCGCGAGGGCTTGCCGTACGACCTGCCCCTGCGCACACTGCAGCGCCGTTTGTCACTGCTGATCGAACAGCGGCGCCTCATCGCCGAAGGGCAGCGCAAGGGCCGTCGTTATCGTTTGCCCGCCGACATTATCGGCAAGGGCAACCTGGTCGCTGATAGCGCCGCCACGGGGGCGCCTGACGAAGCTTATGTCCCGATCTCGCCGGACTCAGAGGCGGTCAAGCAGGCAATTCGCATGCCGTTGCACGAACGGCGTCCGGTGGGCTACCAGCGCGACTTGCTGGACGATTACCGGCCCAACGATACCTACTATTTGTCGGCGGATACGCGGCGGCGCCTGCTGGAAATAGCTCGCCTGCCCGGCGGCGAGAGCCCTGCGGGAACCTACGCTCGGAAAATCTACAACCGCCTGCTTGTTGATTTGTCCTGGAACTCCAGCCGTCTGGAAGGCAATACCTACTCCTTGCTGGAAACCGAGCGCCTGTTGGAGTTGGGAGAGGCCGCCGAGGGCAAGGATGCACTGGAAGCGCAGATGATCCTGAACCACAAGGCGGCTATCGAGCTGCTCGTCGAGCAGGCCGAGGAGATCGGCTTCAACCGTTACACCATTCTCAATCTGCACGCTCTGCTCGCGGATAACTTGCTTGCTGATCCGCAGGCAGGTGGGCGACTGCGGCGCATCCCGGTGGGCATTGAGGGCACGGTTTACCATCCGCTGGAAGTGCCGCAGTTCATCGACGAGTGTTTCGAGCAGATTCTGGATACTGCGGCTGCGATTAGCGACCCCTTCGAGCAATCCTTCTTTGCCCTGGTGCACTTGGCCTATCTGCAGGGCTTTGAGGATGTCAACAAGCGGGTCTCCCGTCTGGCGGCCAATATCCCTCTGATCCGCGGCAACCTCTGCCCCCTGTTCTTCGTGGACGTGCCCGAGCGAGCCTACATCGATGGTGTGCTGGCCATCTACGAACTGAATCGCGTCGAACTGTTACGTGACGTGTTTGTCTGGGCGTGCGAACGCTCCAGTGCGCGGTACTCGGCGGTGCGCCAGTCATTGGGCGAGCCCGACCCGTTTCGCCTGCGTTACCGGACACTGGTCGCCGAACTGGTCGCCGCAGTGGTGCGCGCAGGGATGGACAAGAAGGCCACGACGGCATTGGCGCGGCAACGCGCGGCGGAACGGGTGCCGCCAGCGGACCAGGCGCGATTTGTCGAGGTTGTGGAGACAGAGATCATGAGCCTTCACGAAGGCAATATTGCACGTTACCGTCTGCGCCCAGCCGAGTTCGAGGCATGGCGGCAAGGCTGGCGTTGACGGGCTCTAGGTGACCGACGCCGGGTTCGGCAAACGAGTTCTTGTGTTCGATAGCGCTGCGGCTCGTGTACAGTTGCGAATTCCGGCCTAGCGAGGCCCTCTACGGAGCAACCCGATGACGCGAATTTCGGCAGGCGCAGGCGCAGCACTGGCGTTGACACTCTGTGCTGCGGTCGCCAGCGCCGAGATCGCCGTCAGCGATACCGAGCTGGACTACATGGAAGCGCTCTACAAGCACTTCCACCTCAATCCCGAGCTTTCGCTCTACGAGTTCGAAACCGCGGCGCGTATGGCCGAGGAATTCGAGGCGGCGGGCTATACGGTGACCCGCGAAGTGGGAGGCACCGGGGTGGTGGGCGTGCTGCAGAATGGGCAGGGGCCCACGGTGATGCTGCGCGGCGACATGGATGCCCTGCCGTTGGTGGAACTCACGGGAGTGGACTACGCCAGCCAGGTCACCACCATCGACGAGCAGGGCCGCACTGTCGGGGTGATGCATGCTTGCGGACACGACATTCACATCACCAACCTGATTGGCGTGGCGCGCAAGCTCTCGAACATGCGCGACGCATGGCGAGGCACGCTGGTGCTGGTGGCCCAGCCGGCCGAGGAGCGCGGTCTGGGCGCCCGCGCCATGATCGAAGACGGCTTGTTTGAGCGCTTTCCGCGGCCCGACTACAACCTGGGCTTGCACGTGACGTCCAACCTGCCGGCCGGCAAGGCGGGCTACAAGCCGGAATTCGCTATGGCCAACGTGGATTCGGTGGACATCGTCGTGCACGGCACAGGCGGACACGGCGCCGCGCCGCACCTCACGCACGATCCAGTCGTGCTTTCCGCCTACATCGTGACCGCGTTGCAGACGCTGGTGGCGCGCAATCTCAATCCGATTGAGGAGGGGGTGGTTACGGTGGGCTCCATTCACGGCGGCACCAAGCACAACATCATTTCCGACCGCGTGGATTTGCAACTCACCGTGCGTTCTTACAGCGACGACAACCGCGCCTTGCTGCTTGAGGGCATTGCCCGGATCGCCAAAGCGCAAGCCCGCGCCCTGGGACTGCCTGAAGACCGCCTGCCCGAAGTGCATGTGAAGAACGAATACACGCCGGCCCTGTATAACGATCCCGGCTTGTCGAACCGCGTCGCGGATGCGTTGCGGGCCGAGTTGGGCGAGGACAACGTGGAACTCAGCAAGCCGGTGATGGGCGGCGAGGATTTCGCCCGCTTCGGGCGCACCCAACCGCGCATCCCCAGCTTCTATTTCTGGCTGGGCGGGGCCGAACCCGCAGCCTTCGCGGCTGCAAAGGCGAGGGGGAGCAGTCTGCCGGCCACCCATTCGCCGTATTTTCTGCCCGCATACGAACTGACCTTGCGCACCGGAGTGCGCGCCATGACCGCCGCGGCGCTGGACCTTCTCGCCAAGCCCTGAGTCGGAATTCTGAAACGATTGCAAAGGGGGAAGCGAAGACCATGAAGAAGGCCGAAGTCAAGACCATCATGGATTTTCTTGCCGAAAACCCGCGGGTTGACGTGTCGGCGGCCTGGGAGCGATGCTGGGGGATTCAAACGGGCATTGTGGACCGTGTGCGGGAGCGCTTCCCGGTGGCGTTGCACCCCAGTTGCGAGGGGCGTGAATATTACGCCTCGCCGGATGGCGCGATGGAGGGCTCCTTTCAGGCCTACAGTGGGCCGGACGTGTCCTGGCTGGTGCATTCCTGGATCGGCAACCGCAAGGCCAGCATCCTCGACATCAATGCCACGGTGTTCCTGGGGCAGCAGACTCGCGTGCCGCACCTGGCGGTGATTTTCGGCACCATTCCGCGCTTGTTCTTCTATGCCGAATACACGCCGCGCGTGGACTTGCGCGTGAATCCCGATTACCTGCAGCGCTACTACGAGCCGGCCAATGCGGACTACCTGGAGTTTCAGGGCAATCCGGCGTTTACACAGTACGTGAGCCATGGCGCCTACCTGCGGGCCCTGATGTCGCCGGTGTGCATCAGCCATACGGCGGAGCTCACCGACGCCAATATCGATACCTGCGAGCGCTATCTCAAGGGTTTCCTCGACCGCTGGTTCGGCTGGCTGGACGAGGCAGAGGCGGTGCCTGAGGATGAGCGCGCGGCCCAGCGTGATTTCGACTTCGCGGTGCGCGAACTGGGTTACCGGCTGGACCCGATGAACGTGCTGCCGCAGCGCGTCTTCGGCGAGGAGGAATTCAACCGCATGCTGGAACTGCGCATCGGCAGCGCGCAGATTCGCGAAGCGCTCGCGGCTATGGCGCGAACTTGAACTGGAAGCCGGAGGCGGTGGACTCGACGCGACCGTAGTGCGGGTGTCCGAAATGGGCCGGAAACAGGAGGGTTGAGCGGTCAGCGATCCGTTCCAGCGTTGCCTGGCGGGTAATCGCCGCGGCCTGGCCGTCGGTGCAGAACACGGTGGCGTATTGCGGGCCGTACACCTGCATTACCGCGTGCAGCAGGTCGCCGGAGAACAAGCCCAGAGCACCGTCCTTGCCGAGCTCCAGCACCGTGTGCCCCGGTGTGTGGCCGGCCGCCAGCCGCAAGCGCACCCCGTCCTCGATCTCGTATCCGTCCTCTACGCCTTCCAGCAAGCCGGCATCCACGAGGGGCTGGACGTTGGCGTCGAACGCGTCGCTGTTCGGCCCTAGGTCGTAACCGTTTTCCTGCGGGCCGGCCCAGTGCTTCAGTTCCTTGTGGTGACAGAGGTAGCGGGCGTTGGGAAAAGTCGGTCGCCAGCGCCCGTCCACCCATGAAGTGTTCCACCCGCAGTGATCGAAGTGCAGGTGCGTACAGAACACGTAATCGATGTCCTCAGGCTTGGGGCCGGCGCCGCGCAGCCGGGACAGGAAGGCCGTATCGAGTTGGCTGAAGGCCGCCAGCTCCTTGCGTTCGTAAATCTTGTGATTGCCTATGCAGGTGTCCACCAATATCCAGTGGTGCGGCGTGCGGATCAACCAGCTATGAAAGCTCAGCACAATCAGCCCCGTGTCGGGCTGTAACTGGCTTGGCCCCAGGATGCGGCGGTGCTCTTCGAGCAACTCCGCCGGCATGTCCGGGATCAGTGCCGAATACCCGGCATAGGGGAGCACAAGTTCCTCTATGCGGTGGATTTCGTAAGGACCCAGCTTCAGCATGGCGTTGCCCGCGCCTACCAGTAGTGGGTCCAGCGTGAACGGGCCGCGAACTGTTTGTAGGCCTCCAGCCGGCTCTTCGGCAACGCATCTGCGTAGCCGTTGGGGTCGTAGCGTTCGCGGTACTGGTCGAGGACTGGCCGATACAAGGACATGTGCAGGTCGGGGATGCGGTGCTTGCGCCGGAATTCGGCGATCGGAATGGGGGCCGAGCGCCGGGTCTCGAAGGCGCCTGCCTTGGCCAGCTCCACCCCGCGCGGGCCGAATATCGCGGACCTGCCGGGGCCGCCGTAGGCCGTGTCTTCCAGGAAGCCGGGGTTGCGGTCGTGGGTCGATACCGAGTTGTTGCAGATCAGCGTGTAGAGGCTGTTGTGGTACGACGTCAGCCGCATGTCCTCATACTCGAACCCGCCGGTGGCGACCCGGCAAATGATCTCGGCGCCTTTCAGCGCCATGCAGCGGAACAGCTCGGGCTCGAACTGCACCGCCGAAAGCGCGATATTGCCGATTCCGGTGCGTGCCACCGGGATAACGGCATCCTGGCCATACATTTCCACGAAGCGGTCGAGCACGTCATACACGGCGGTGGTGTACTGCTCGCTGCCGGGAAACATGCCGCGCACGTTGCGCTGCTTCCAGTGCCGCGCGGCCAGCTCGCCGTCCGGTCCGATCATCACCATCAAGTGCAGGATGTGGTCCGGCCAGTCGGGATCCTTGGCGTAGGTGCCGAACGCCACGTAGCAGCCGTATTGCTTGGCTTTCTCGGCAATGGCTTCCGTTTCGGGGCCCGGAACCTCAATGGCCAGCCGGTAATGTTGCTCGCGCGTCCACAGGCTGAAGCCGGTGATCGGGAATTCGTGGAAAAGCAGCAGATCGCTGCGCCCACCGTAGCCTTGCGCGGCGTCGAAGCACTCGAGCATGTACTGCAGGTTGGAGCGCAGGTCGGGCTCCGGGTTGTCGCCTCTCACCGCCCGCACCCGGGTTTGCACCACCGCTACATTGATGCTTTCCTTGACCAGCTCGGCGGCTGGGTAGGTGCCGTCTTCGCGCACCAAAAGCGTTTTCTCGTTCATGCCGCTAATGTAGCATTAAGCGATGATGTTTCGGCAGCCGGACGAGCTCTGCGGTGCGTGTGCGCGTTGACTTTTTTGCGGTGCTGCGCGAGCGCGCGGGCAAAGACGGCGAGACGCTGGACACCGACGCCGCCACCCCGCGTGAACTCTATCGGGAACTTTCGGCGCGCCTGTCTTTGCCGCCGGAACAGGGTCTGAAAGTGGCCGTGAACGATGAATTCCGCAATTGGGAATGGTCGCTGGCCGACGGGGATCGGGTGGTGTTCATTCCGCCGGTGGCGGGCGGATGAGCGACTTCCGCATCAGCGCGGACGCCATTGATCCCAGCGCCGAGCTTATGGCGCTGGAGGACGCCGCGTCCGGCGCCGTGGTTTCCTTTTGCGGAAGGGTGCGCAACCACAACGAAGGCCGCGCGGTTACGCGCCTGGAGTACGAGTGCTACGAGGAACTGGCCGTGAGCGAAGGAAAACGGGTCATCGCCGAGGCCAGTGAAAAGTTCGGCGTGAACCAGGTGCGCTGCGTGCATCGGACTGGCAGTCTGGCGATCGGCGAACCGGCGGTGTGGGTGGGCGTGGCCGCCGCGCATCGCGACGAGGCTTTCGCAGCCGCGCGCTTCGTCATCGACGAGGTGAAAAAGCGTGTGCCGATATGGAAGCGCGAGCATTATCCGGAGGGGCCGGCCGAGTGGATCAATGCCGCCCCCGCGGAAGTCCCATGAGCAGGGTCAGGTCGTGGCTGTTCGTGCCGGGCGACAGCGAGCGCAAGCTGGCCAAGGGGCCTTCCACTGGCGCCGACGTGCTGATTCTGGACATCGAGGATTCCGTCAGTCCTGCGCGCAAGCCGATTGCCCGCGCCATGATTCGCGAATTCCTGGCTTCGGCGGAGCGCGACCGGGCTCCCTTGTGGGTGCGGATCAATGGCCTGCACACGACGCACTGGGAAGAGGATGCGGCTGCGGCCATGGCAGGCGCTGCGGATGGCATCGTACTGCCCAAGCCGCGCTCGCCCGCCGATGTGTTTGCGCTGGCGGAGATGATGGACCGCCATGAAGTCGCTGACCGGGATACGCCGGCGCAGATTCTGGCGCTGGCCGGCGAAACGGCGCAGGGCCTTATGACGCTGCACGAATACCGTTGCGGCCTGCCGCGGCTGGCCGCATTGAGCTGGGGCTCCGAGGACCTGGGAACGGATGTGGGCGCATTGCGCCGGCGCCGGCCTGACGGCAGCCTGCTGCCGCTCTACGAGATCGCCCGCGCGCTGACGCTGACGGCGGCCACTGTGGCTGAGGTGGACGCGATCGAGGCGGTGTACGCGGATTTCCGCAACCTTGAGGGCTTCCGCCGCTTTGCGGAAGAAGCGCTGGAGATGGGTTACGTGGGTGGCGCCGCCATACACCCGGACCAGGTGGCCATACTCAACGATGTGTTTACGCCCAGCGAGACGCAGTTGGCCGAAGCGCGCGAAATCGTGGCCGCCTTCGAGCAATCCGGCGAAACAGGCGTGATGTCGCTGGCCGGCCGCATGGTCGATCAGCCACACCTCGCGCAGGCCCGCAAACTGCTACGACGCTTCGGGTAGCGCGCGCTCGGATTCGAGCGCTTGCTGCCCGTCGCCGCGGGTGAACGCAAAAGAAGCCCGGCGCGTTAGCGCTCGGACAGTTCGCGCTGGATCAGTTCGTCGACGATTTCCAGCAACTCCGGCATGCTGCTGTTCTGGCCGCTGCGCACGACGTACTTGCCGTTCACGACCAGTGCCGGCACCGCCAATATCCGGTAGCGGCGCATCAGGTCCCTGATGCGTCTGAGATTCGTTTCCACCCCGAACGAGCGGTAGGCGTTACGGTAGTCCTCGGCGGCCACGCCGTAGCGCTCCACGAATCGCTCCTGGTCGCGGAGCGTCAGCAGCAAGCGCTGTTCGGTGTGGATGGCGCGGAAGATGTCCTTGTGCGCGGCGTCCAACTCGCCCAAGGCCTCCAAGGCCAGAAACAGCCGCGCGTGCGTTTCCATCGTGGCGTCCCATACCGCCGGCATGTGTACGAAATTCACCTCGTCCGGCAGCCGCTTGCGCCATTCATCGATATAGGCGTCCATGCGATAGCAATACAGGCAGCCGTACCAGAGAAACTCCGCCACCTCTATCTTGTCGGGCGGACTGGAAGTGCCCTGCACGGGAATCAGCCGGTCGTAATGCACGCCCTCGGAGAATCGCCACTGCGGCACGTCCTGGGCTTGGGCGGACGCGACGCCGGAAGCCATAACGGCGGCCAGGGCCAGCAGGTGGAATCGTATTTTCATGTCGGGCTCGAATTTTCGCATAGTGTACCCACCTGTCCGGGCAACAACAGGCAACAAGCGCGCCATGCAAGCAAGCTTCCTGACCTCGGCGGCCAGTTGGCGGCAATACCCTCCCGATCAAGGCGCGGAGGTGGCGTTTGCCGGGCGCTCCAACTCCGGCAAGTCCAGCGCCATCAACGCAGTGTTGAACCGCAAGGGCCTGGCGCGCGCCAGCAAGACGCCGGGCCGCACCCAACTATTGCAATTTTTTTCGCTGGGAGAAGAACGGCGAGTCGTGGACCTGCCCGGCTACGGGTACGCCGCGGCGCCGCTGCGCGTTCGCCAGCGCTGGGAAGGCATGATGGACGATTACTTCCGGCGCCGGCGCTCGCTGCGTGGCGTGTTCGTGGTGGTGGATGTCCGCCGCGGCGTGGGCGAACTGGACCGGCAAATGCTGGAGGTCTGCGCGGCCGCGAGTGCACCTGTGCGGCTGCTTATGAACAAGAGCGACCGGTTGAAACGCGGCGCTTTGTTGCAGACTCTGCGCCAGGCCGAGCGCTTGCTGGCAGGCGACATTGCCGTACAAGCCTTCTCTGCCCTGCGCGGCGTGGGGCTCGAAGAAGCCCGAAGCGCTCTCGCCGCGTGGCTTGACGCCTGAACCCATCCGTTTGGCGGCGGCGAAAACAGACGGCGCTGCGCCGCGCTGACCAGTTTCCGAGAAACGGCGCGATATCCGGGCGACTCCGGACATCGCACACGTTTTCTGAATTTGAGGCTAGTGAGCGGCGTCCCAGTTTGGTCCCTGGCCCACATCCACCTTCAGCGGGACCTTGAGGGTGGCGGCGCCCGCCATTATTTGCACCACTTTCCCGACGAGTTCGTCGGCGAAGCCGGAATCGCACTCGAACACCAGTTCGTCATGCACCTGCATAATCAGCCGCGCTTGACCGCTGTGCGCTTCCAGCCATGCGTGAATCCGGATCATGGCGCGTTTGATGATGTCGGCTGCGGTGCCCTGCATAGGTGCATTGATGGCGCTGCGCTCGGCGTAGCTGCGCCGGCGATAGTCCTTGGCGCGGATGTCCGGCAGGTAGAGCCGGCGGCCGAACAGCGTCTCCACCCATCCCTGTTCATGCGCTTTTTCGCGGGTGCGCTCCATGTATTCCCGCACACCCGGATAACGGGCGAAATAGTGGTTCACGTATTCCTGCGCCTCGCCGCGGCTCACGCCCAGTTGCCGGGCCAGGCCGAACGGCGACATGCCGTAGATCAAGCCAAAATTGATCGCCTTTGCGGCCCGGCGCTGATCGGCCGTAACCGCATCAAGCGGAGTGCCGAACACCTCCGCTGCCGTAGCGCGATGCACGTCCTGGTTGTCGGAGAACGCCCCTAGCAAGCCTGCGTCCCCCGATAGTTCGGCCATGATGCGCAACTCGATCTGCGAGTAGTCGGCGGATAACAGTATCCGCCCCTCCGGCGCCACGAAAGCTTGTCGGATGCGGCGGCCTTCGGGGGTGCGCGCCGGAATGTTCTGCAGGTTGGGGTTGATGGACGAAAGCCGGCCGGTGGCCGCGACCGCCTGCTGGTAGGAGGTATGCACGCGCCCGGTGCGTGGGTCGATGCAGGCCGGCAGGGCGTCGGTATATCCCGTCTTGAGCTTTGCCAGGTTGCGGTAGTGCAGCACGGTGGCCGGCAGCGGGTGCTCGGCGGACAATTCCTGCAGCACCGATTCCGAAGTGGAGGGCTGGCCCGTGGCGGTGCGGCGCGCGGGCTCAAGCCCAAGACGGTTGAACAGCACATCGCCCAATTGCTTCGGCGAGCCAAGATTGAACGCCGTTCCGGCCTGCTCATAGGCCTGCCCTTGCAGGCTCCGCAACTGGTCCCCCAGCTCCCTGGACTGTGCATCGAGGGCCAGCGCGTCCACCAGCACTCCGGCGCGCTCCATGCCCGCCAGCACCGGCGAGAGAGGCAATTCCAGCTCGTTCAGCACGTTGTCGAGGGACTTGATCTTGCCGAGTTCCTCGCACAGGTAGTGATGCAGACGCAGCGCGTAGTCGGCCTTCTGGGCGGCGTACGGGGCGATCTGTTCAAGCGGCGCCTGAGCCAGTGAAATACGGGTTCGGCCCTTGCCCAGTACCTCTTCTTCGGCGATGCAATCGAGCTTCAGGTAGCGTTCGACCGCCTTGTCCAGGTCGTGCGCGATGGCGGTGGAATTGAGCACGTACGATTCCAGCATGGTGTCGCCGGCAACCCCTGCCAGACGAATGCCCTGGTTGGCCAGCGCCTGGCCGGCAAATTTGAGGTTGTGCCCGATCTTGGGCGCTTCGGGATCTTCCAGCCAGCCTTTCAGGCCCTTCAGAAGCTCCTTGGGATCGCCGGACTTCCCGCTGTTGGAGTTAAGACTGCCGGCGGTTAACGGCACGTAGGCGGCCTGGTCCTCGCCGGTGGCGACGGCAATGCCCGCGAGGCGGTGCTGCATGGGGTTTTCGCCCGACGCTTCCACGCTCAGCCCCACGGCCGGCGCTTTGTGCAGCCGGCCGGTCCACTCGTCCAGTTGCGCCCGGTTCAAGATCACCTGGTATTCGGCGTCCTGACGCGGCGCCTGCGCAAACTGCCGCAAATTGCGCAACAGACTGTTGAGTTCGAAGGTGCGGCACATCGGCTCCAGCGCTTCGAGATCAGGCGGATTGAGATGCAATTCTCCTGGGGTCACATCCAGCGGAACATCCCGGCGAATAGTGGCCAGCTTCAGCGACAGATCGACGTCGGCAAAGCTCGCGCGCAGGGTTTCGCCGGCCTTGCCGCGGATCTTCTCGGCGTTCTGCTTTACGCCGTCGAGGCTGCCGTATTCCTGCAGCCACTTGGCGGCGGTTTTAGGGCCCACGCCGCGTACTCCGGGAATGTTGTCGGAACTGTCGCCGGCCAACGCCAGGTAATCCCTTATGCGCCCCGGCGGCACCCCGAATTTCTCTTCGACCGCAGCGCTGTCCATGATGCGGTTATTGGTCCAGTTGATCAGCTTGACCCGCGGCCCCACCAGTTGCGCGAAATCCTTGTCGGTGGTGGAAATCAGCGTATCCATCCCCTCGGCCGCGGCCTGGTCGGCCAGCGTACCGATCACGTCGTCCGCCTCCACGCCGGCCACGCGCAACAGCGGCACGCCCATCGCTTCGACCATGTTCACCACCGGCTCGATCTGCTCGCGGAGATCTTCCGGCATCACGTCCCGGTTGGCCTTGTATTCGGGGTACAACTCGTCGCGGAAAGTGGGCCCAGGCGCATCCATCACGAAGGCAAGCAACTCGGGCGTATCCTCTCGCAAGAGCCGCTGCACCATGTTCAGCACGCCATGCAAGGCGCCGGTGGGCCGCCCTTCGGAAGTCGTGAATGCCGGCAGCGCGTAGTAGGCGCGGAACAGGTAGGCCGTGCCGTCAACCAGCAGCAGCCGGCTCAAGTCGGTGAATCCTCGGGTTGCGCGTCGGCGTTTTCGGGAGCAGGCTGCTCGGCGGGGGCCGGAGGCGGTTCTTCGGGCAGGTAAAGCGCGCCGCTGAAGCCGCAGCCCGAAAGAAAAAGGGCTGCAATCAGGGTGCGGAGATGCGCCAACACGCCGGCAAGTGTACTCTTGCGTCTGGCATTGTGTTGCCGGGAGTTCTTCGCACTGGGCTGTTTCGTGAGCGAGAAACTACAGATCACCGCCTACCGGCTGATAGAGCGGCCAATGAAACTGCGTCCGGCCGCGCGTTCGCGCGAGTGGATGGACGCAACGGTCGATCATTTTGCCAACCGCTGCCTGCCGCTTCTGATTGCTAACCAGACCGGCTGGGATGTGCTGTGTCCGGTGGACTTCAGGGCGCGCTGGAACGGCAAGGCCGCCAAGGAAGGCGTCGAGATCCGTTTTCCGGGCGAGAAATCCGAATTGATCAGCGCGCATTTCGGCAGCGGCGTGCTCACCTTCACGCTCGGCTACCTGTTCCGCACCAGCGAGGGACACAATCTCTGGTGCAAGGGATTGCCCAACACGGCGAAAGACGCCATCGCGCCGCTGGAAGGCATTATCGAGACCGATTGGGCGCCGTTCACCTTCACCATGAACTGGCGCTTCACCCGCAAACGCGCCTGGGTGTCCTTCGAGAAGGACGAGCCTGTGTGCCGGCTGACGCCGATACCCCGCCACTACAGCGAGCAGTTCGACGCCGTGATTCGACCGCTTTCCGATGATCGCGAGCTGTGCCGCGAGCACATCGAGTGGAGTCGGTCGCGAGGCAATTTCAACGCGGAGCTGGAGCATGACCACGACCGGCCAGCCGGCCGCAAGTGGCAGGGCCATTACATGCGCGGCGCGCACCTTGATGGAAGCCGCTTCAGCGATCATCGCATCAAGGTGCTGATGCGCGATTTCCGCAAGCCGGATGCGGACGAGTAGCGAAAGCGGGCGCTATTGTGATGCAGGTTCTAAGGCACACATGCGCAGCAAGCCCGGCGAAAGTACGCGCTTGCCGTCCTGAGCGAACAACAGGCCGTTAACGAAGCGGGAGCGAAACATGAAACGTAGAGCATTGCTTGCCGGACTGGGCGCCGGCGCCGTGGCGCTGGCGGGATGCGGCGGAGATGCGCCGCGCGGCAGCGGCGCCGGTACGGGCGAGGGCGCGAGTTCCGGCAAGACCTTCAACTGGAAGATGGTCACCACCTGGCCGCCCAACTTCCCAGGCACCGGAACATCGGCCACTGCGCTGGCGGAAACCATTACCCGGGCCTCCGGTGGGCGGCTCAACGTGCGCGTCTATGCCGCCGGCGAGCTGGTTCCACCGTTCGAGGTGTTCAACACGGTATCGGCGGGCGCCGCGGAGATGGGACATGGCGTCTCGTACTACTGGAAGGCGCAAGTGGAGGCCGCCCAGTTCTTCGGCGCCATTCCCTTCGGCATGACTCCGACGGAGAGTTCCGCCTGGCTGCATTTCGGCGGCGGCCTCGAATTGTGGCGCGAGCTCTACGAGCCGTTCGGCGTAATGGTGTTTACCGGCGGCAATACCGGTACCCAGATGGGCGGCTGGTTCAACCGCGAAATCAACTCGCCCGACGACCTCAAGGGCTTGAAGATGCGCATTCCCGGGCTGGGCGGTGAAGTTTTGCAGCGCGCCGGGGGCACGCCGGTCATGCTGCCCGGGGGAGAAATCTATACCGCCATGCAGACCGGCAGCGTGGACGCCACCGAATGGGTGGGGCCCTACAACGACGTGGGCTTCGGGCTGCACGAGGTGGCGCAGTACTACTACTATCCCGGCTGGCACGAGCCCGGCGCGATCCTGGAGGTGTCGATCAATCGGCAAGCCTGGGATGCCTTGCCGGAGGATCTTCAGGAGATTGTGCGCTCCGCCTGCGGCTACGTGGAAAGCAGGATGAGACCCGAATACAGCGCGCGCAACGCCCAGTTTCTGCGGCAACTGCGTGACGAGGGCAAGATCGAAATCCGCCGCTTCCCCGACTCCGTGATCGAGGAGTTGCGCGCTCGCTCCAGCGAGGTGATCGGCGAACTCGTCGCCCGCGACGAAAACGCCGCGCGCATATATGCCTCCTACACCGCTTTCCAGCAGCAGGTCGGCCAGTGGCTGGACATCGGCGAACGCGCCGCAATAGTCGCCCGCGACTGATTCCGGGCCTGGGCATACCGAAGCGGTCGGGCCGGTAAACGCAGTCATGGCGAGGCCGATTCCGGAACACCTCGAACCCGTGGCGGGCAATGGCCTGCTGCACCGCCGCCTGTTTCTGGCGCGCGGCGCCGCGGTGCTGAGCGCCGGTTCGCTGGGGCTGATGACGGCCGCCCAGGCCAGGGAGCTGCCGCCCTGGATGCAGGCTCCCGGCCGGCCCCTGAGCGGTTACGGTCGCCGCTCCCGTTACGAAGATCATGTGCAGCGCATGCCTCTGTCCGCCAAGGGCACCGGCGGCGCCGGAGGTTCCTGGACGCCTCTGGAGAAGCTGGAAGGAATGATCACTCCGAATCCGCTGCATTTCGAGCGCCACCACAGCGGCATTCCGGACATAGATCCCGACCGGCACCGGCTGCTCATTCATGGCCTGGTGGAGCGCGACCTGTTCTTCGATATGGATGCCTTGTCGCGTTATCCGATGGAGTCGCGCATACAGTTCATCGAGTGTTCGGGCAACAGCGGTCGGGCGGGACTGGCGCGTGAGCCGATCCAGGATACCTGCGGCGCGCTCCATGGCCTGGTGGCCTGCAGCGAGTGGACCGGCGTGCCGTTGTCCATCCTGTTGGATGAGGCCGGCGTTAAGCCGGCTGGCCGCTGGATTCTGGCCGAAGGCGCCGATGCGGCCGCCATGAGCCGCAGCGTCCCGCTTTCGAAAGCCATGGACGATGCACTGATTGCGATATACCAGAACGGCGAACGCCTGCGCCCGGACAATGGTTATCCCGTGCGGCTGTTTCTGCCCGGCTACGAAGGCAACATGAGCGTCAAGTGGCTGCGGCGTCTCAAGGTTACGGCTGCGCCCACGATGACCAAGGACGAGACTTCCAAGTATTCGGACCTGCTGCCGGACGGGCGGGCGCTGCTGTTTACGTTTCCCATGGAAGTGAAGTCGGTGATCACATCGCCATCGCCGGGGCTGGAGTTGGCCGGGCCGGGGCTCTACCAGATTTCCGGCATGGCGTGGTCCGGCCTGGGCCGCATTCGGCAGGTGCAGGTTTCGGCGGACGGCGGCGCGACCTGGGCCGAGGCAGCCTTGTCACCGCCGGTGCTGGATAAGGCTGTTACGCGATTTCGCATGGCCTGGCGCTGGGACGGCTCGCCGTCGGTGATCATGAGCCGAGCGCTGGACGACACCGGCGCGGTGCAGCCCACGCGCGATGCACTGATCGCGGCTAAGGGCAGCAAGTTCTCCTACCACTACAACGGCATCCAGGCCTGGAAGATCGACGCGCAAGGGCAAGTGAGCAATGTTCATGCGTAGCCTGGCCGCAGCGGGTGGCGCGCTTTTGGTGCTGAGTGCGCTTGCCCAGGAAAGCCCGCCGCTGCCCGTTGCTTCGTCCGCCCAGCAAAGTCCTCAAGCGTCCTCGGCAACGCTCACCCAGGAAAGCCCTCAAGCGCCTGTGGTCCCGGTCGCCCAGCAAAACTCGCAGCCGCCCGTGGACCCGTCCATCCCGGAGAGCCCGCAGCCTTCACCGAAGCCTTTCATGTGGGAAGGCCCGGGCCTGGGCATTCCCGCCACGCCGCAGGAAGTGGCCGCATGGGACATCAGCATCCAGCCCGACGGCGAGGGACTACCGCCCGGTTCGGGCACAGCCGCCGCCGGCGCGTCTGTCTATACGCTGCACTGCTTTTCCTGCCATGGTACGGAGGGCGAAGGCCAGTTAAACGACGTGCTGGTGGGTGGTCACGGCTCAATTGGAGGTCCGGCCCCGCGCAAGACGGTCGGCAGCTACTGGCCCTACGCCACCACGCTGTTCGACTACATTCGCCGCTCCATGCCCTACCAGCAGCCGCATTCGCTCAGCGACGGCGAAGTGTATGCGCTAACGGCCTACCTGCTGTACCTGAACGGCATCATCGAAGAGCACCAGCCGATGGACGCGAAATCCCTGCCCGCCGTGCGCATGCCCAACCGCGACAACTTCATCCTCGCCTATCCGGGGGAATCAGCCGCCGTGCAGGGCGGTCGGTAGCCAGGTGGCGATTTGCGGCCAGAGGGCCAGCAGGGCCAGGGCCAGCAACTGAATCGCGATGAACGGCGCCACGCCGCGGTACATCGCGGTGGTGGCCACCTCCTGAGGTGCCACGCCGCGCAGGTAGAACAGCGCAAAGCCGAACGGCGGTGTGAGGAAGGAAGTCTGTAGATTGATGGCGATCATCACGCCCAGCCACACCGGATCGAGGCCCATGGACAGCAGCACGGGGCCGACGATGGGCACCACCACGAAGGTGATTTCGATGAAATCCAGCACGAAGCCGAGCAGGAACATCACCAGCATCACCAGCACCACGGCTCCGAACACGCCGCCGGGCAGCGACACCAGGAATTCGCGCACTGCCTCGTCGCCGCCATAGCCGCGAAATACCAGCGAGAACAACGAAGCGCCCACGAGGATGAGAAACACCATGCTGCTGACGCGTGCCGTGGCGCGCGCAATGTCCCGAATCCGGCCACGGTCGAGCTTGCGCCGCAAGGCAGCCAGCACCATGGCGCCCACCGCGCCTACACCGGCCGCTTCGGTGGGCGTCGCGGCGCCGGCGATGATGGAACCGAGCACGGCGGCGATCAGCGCCAGCGGCGGAGCCAGCGAGCGCAATAGCTCGCCGGCCTTCACGGTTGGACGGCCTACCTCGCCTGGCGGCTGTCCGGCTGGAACGGAGGCGGGCCGAAACACCGCAAGAGCGATCATCCACGCCGCGTAGAGCGCGACCAGCATCAAGCCCGGAAACAAGGCGCCCATGAACAAGTCGCCTACCGATACCGTGCGCGGAGCGAATATGCCCTGAGCCAACTGGGCTTCCTGGTAGGCGGAAGACAGCACGTCGCCCAGCAACACCAGCACGATGGACGGCGGGATGATCTGCCCCAGCGTGCCCGACGCGGTGATCACGCCGGTCGCTACCGACGGGTGGTAGCCGCGCTTGAGCATGGTCGGAAGCGCCAGAAGACCCATGGTGATCACGGTTGCGCCGACGATGCCGGTGCTGGCGGCGAGCAGCATGCCTACAACTATTACCGCAATGCCCAGGCCGCCACGCAACCCGCCGAACAGCCGGGTCAGCGCATCCAGCAGGTCTTCGGCGATGCGCGCGCGTTCCAGCGTCACGCCCATGAACACGAACAGCGGCACCGCAACCAGTGTTTCGTTGTTCATGATGCCGAACAGCCGATTCGGCATGGCGCTCAGGAACGACACGTCGAAGATACCCGCCAACGCGCCGCCCATCGCAAACAGCAAGGCTGTGCCCGCCAGCGTGAAGGCCACCGGAAAGCCCGCCAGCAGCAAGAGCACAACGCAGGCAAACAGGGCGAATGCCGGCCAGTACATAGGCTAGACCCCACCCCCCTGCTTGCCGCCGCCCGAATTCCGGCCCCCGGCGCCGGAGACGAGGCGCGGCTCCGAGACGCCCAGCAGCACCGCGCAGGAGCGAACGCATATCACGCATCCTTGCAAGGCCAGCAACGCGCCTGCGACCGGCATCAAGGTCTTGAGCAGAGAAGGAAACGGGAAGATCAGGCCGCCCGCCTCGCGCGAGGATTCCCGAATCAGCCACGAGGTCTCGACATAGGTCAGACTGCCCACCACCAGGCAGCCGGCAAGCGGCAGCAGGAAGATCAGGCAGCCGCCCAGATTGACCAGCGCCTTGCGCCTAGCGCTCAGCTCGCGGTAGAAGATATCCACGCGCACATGCTCGTCCTGGGCCAGCGTGTAGCCCGCAGCCAACAGGAAAACGGCGGCATGCATCCAGGTGATGGTCTCCTGCAGCCATATCCAGCCCAGGCTGAACCCGTAGCGCAGCACCGCCACCAGGCAGGTGATCAAGGCCATCAGGAAAGTCAGCCACGCTACGGCCTCCCCCACCCGTACGATCAGGCGTTCGGTTGCCGCGGCCAGTTTGAGCAGGCGATTCATGCTGGTAGTGTCAGGGGCGCCAGAAAGTCGGCGACAGCAGCACCAGGAAGGTGAAGATTTCCAGGCGTCCCAGCAGCATGGCCACGATGCAGGCCCATTTCGCTGCGGGAGCGAGCCCTCCATAGCCCGAAGCCACCTCACCCAGACCGGGCCCGAGGTTATTGAGAGTGGCGGCCACTGCGGCAAAGGCCGTCAGCGAATCCAGCCCAATGCCCTCCAGCACGATCAGGATCACGACGAATACAGCGACATACACGGCGAAGAACCCCCAAACCGAATCGATGACCCGTTTCGGCAGCGGCGTGTCGCCCAGGGTTACCGGTATTTCGGCGCTCGGATGCACGAGGCGGCGCACCTCGCGCACACCCTGCTTGACCAGCAACATGATTCGCACACACTTCATGCCGCCGGCCGTGGAGCCCGCGCAGCCGCCCATGAAGGCCGACAGAATCAACAGCATCGGAAGCAGTCCGGGCCACATCGAGAAATCGGCTGTAACGAAGCCGGTGGTCGTCATGATCGACACCGACTGGAATATTCCGTCGAGCAGTGCCCGGGAAGGATCGCCGTAACTGCCCCAGAGGAGCAGCCCCCCGGTCACCAGAACGCAGAGCGCAACCAGAGATATGGCGTAGGCTCGGCACTCGGCGTCCCTGAAGTAGCCGGCCAGAGTGCGGCGATTGAAAGCCACGAAGTGCAGCGCGAAATTGATTGCGGCCAGAAACATGAACACGATCGCAATCAGTCGGATAGCGGGTTGCGGGAAGAAGCCGAAACTTTCGTCGTGGGTCGAAAAGCCCCCTATGGCGACGGTCGTGAACGCATGGCATATGGCGTCGAACAGGCTCATTCCTGCCAGACGGTAGGCAACCGCGCAGGCGGCGGTTAGCGCCAGGTAGATATACCAGAGCGCCTTGGCGGTTTCCTTGATGCGCGGAGTGAGGCGGTTGTCCTTCATCGGCCCCGGCGTTTCGGCGCGGTAGAGCTGCATGCCGCCCACGCCCAGAATGGGCAGCACGGCCACGGCCAGCACCACGATTCCCAAACCGCCCAGCCACTGCAGTTGCTGGCGGTAGTAGAGGATGGCCCGCGGCATCTCGTCGAGCCCCGCAAGCACCGTGGCGCCCGTGGTGGTGAGGCCGGAAATGGCTTCGAACAGGGCGTCGGTAAAGGCCATTTCCGGCTCTTGCGCAAACAGCAGCGGCACCGCGCCGAAACTGCCCAGCACCACCCAGAAGGACGCCACGATCAGAAATCCGTCGCGCAGCTTGAGCTCGCCCTGCACGCGGCGAAACGGCAGCCAGATCAAGCATCCCGCGGCCAGCGCTGCGGCAAAACTCCAGGCGAAAGCGGGCCAACTGCCGTCGCCGAAATACAGGTCCACAGGCACCGGCGTCAACATGCTCACGCTGAACAACATCAGCAGGCGGCCCAGCACGCTGGCGATCAGCGCGAACTGCATGGTCGGATATCCGCTGTGTTCAGGCGCCGGTCTCGAACAGTTGTTCGACCTGCGCCTTGGCGCGTGGGTTGGTCATGAAAAGGATGACGTGGTCTTTGTCGCAGACCGTGGTCTCGCGGGTGAGCGGCAACAATTCTCCTGAGCGCACGATGGCGCTCACCGAGGCGCCGTGGGGAAGCTTGATTTCTCCCACCGCGCGTCCCACCAGCGTTCCGTTGCCGGCGTTCCCGTGGGCCACTCCCTCAATGGCCTCGGCGCGTCCAAAGCGCAGCGAGTGCACCTTGGCCACATCGCCGTGGCGCATGTGACGCAGCAATTCGCTGATAGTGATCTGGTCGGGCGAAATCGGCACATCGATCCCCATCTGGCCGGCCAGCGAAGCGTAGGCGGGCCGCTTTGCCAGAGCCATCACGCGTTTGCAGCCGGCGCGCTTTGCCAGACCTGCGGCAAGCAGATTGGCTTCGTCGGCCTCGGTCAAGGCTACGAAAGCATCCATGCGTTCGATGTTTTCCTCGATCAGGAGCTCCTCGTGGGTCGCATCGCCCTGCAGCACGATCACGCGGCCGAGCCGTTCCGCCACCCGCTGCGCGCGCTCCGGCGAGCGCTCGATGAGTTTGACCTGCAATCGATTCTGCAGCCGCTCGGCCACCTTCCGCCCGATGTTCCCGCCGCCTGCGATCATGACGTTGCGCACTTCCTGCTGTTCCGGGCGCAGCGCGCCCAGCGCGTCGCGCACGTGATCGGGGCCGGCAATGAAGAACACCTCGTCTCCATCGCGGATGGGCGTGTCGCTACGCACGGTTTGCGGGCGGCCGTCCCGGTAAACCGCGGCGATCCTTGCTTGCACGTTGTTTTCGCCCAGCGCCGCAGGCGTCTTGTCCACCAACCACGAGCCCTCCCGCGCGCGGGCGCCAAGCAGGAGCGCGCCGCCATCGGAGAACTCCATGACCTGGGATGCGCCCGGGTAGCGGATGACCTGTTCAACATGACGCGTAATCAGATCTTCCGGCGCGATTACCACGTCCACCGGCAGCCCCTCGGGACCGAACAGAGCGTGGACGCTCTTGTATTGGGTATAACTCAAGCGCGCGATCTTGGTGCGCGCGCGGGCGCCGGGCTCGTACTCGCGATAGCGCGAATGCACCACTTGGCAGGCCACCATGTTGACTTCGTCGTTGCCGGTGAGAGCGGCGATCAGGTCGGCGTCGCCGGCTCCGGCGTGGTCGAGCACCCCGGGATGCGATGCGTGTCCGGCCACGGTGCGTACATCCATCCGCTCATGGATGTTGCGCAGGATGCCAGCGTCGAGGTCCACCACGGTGATCTCGTTTTCCGGCTCGCGGGAAAGACGCTCGGCCATCGTGGAACCCACCACGCCGGCCCCGAGAATCAGTATCTTCATTGTTTCAAGCGCCGCGCCCCGACACAGCGTCGCACTATATCAACTCCAGGCGCGCATAGGCCACAACCAGCCACTTGGACCCATGGCGCTCGAAGTTGACCTGTACCCGGGCGTGCTCGCCCGAGCCTTCCCGATTGAGCACTACGCCCTCGCCGAACTTCGGGTGCGAAACCCGCTGACCGAGACCCGGCCCGGGGCCCGAATCCGTCTGCACGTCCGCGTCTGCCGAACCGCCCATGCGCACCGGCAGCGAAACGCTCGGTGCGGGGCGCACTTCTTCCAGCAGTTCCGCCGGGATTTCCGCGAGAAACCGCGATGGACGATTGCGGCGTTCCTGCCCGCGCAGCCGGCGCACCTCCGCGTAGCTCAAATTCAGCTCCTTCATGGCGCGCGTAATCCCCACGTAGCAGAGTCGGCGCTCCTCCTCCAGTTCCTCTTCGCTCTGCATGGAACGGCTGTGGGGAAACAAGCCTTCCTCCATGCCGGTTAGAAAAACCACCGGGAATTCCAGGCCCTTGGCCGCGTGCATGGTCATAAGCTGCACTGCGTCTTCGTCTGCGCCGCTCTGATCGTCGCCGCTTTCGAGCGCGGCGTGGGCCAGAAAGGCGTTAAGCGGCGACTCCGGCTGGTCTTCCATGGCTTCTTCGATCATTTGCGCCGCGTTGACCAGTTCGTCCAGGTTCTCGACCCGAATGCGGTCGGCTTCGCTGCCCGAAGCCGCCAGCCGCTCCACCAATCCGCTGCCCCGCACTACGCGGCTGACCTGTGCCTGCAGCTCAAGGCCGGCCACGTCCCCGGCCAGCGATTCAATGAGTGCGGTAAAGCCCTGGAGTGCTCCTGCCGCTCGTGCGTCGAGAAAGGTCTCCGACTTTTCCGCCGCTTCCCACAAGGTCAGGCCGTGGCGTCTGGCGTACGTGCGGACGTTGTTCAGGGTGGCCCCACCGATGCGTCGCGGCGGGTTGTTCACCACGCGCTCGAACGAAGGGTCGTCGCCGCGGTTGGCCACCAGCCGCAGATAGGCCAGGGCATCCTTGATCTCGGCCCGTTCGAAGAACCGCAGGCCGCCATAGACGCGGTAGGGCAAACCCGCTCCGACGAGCGCTTCCTCGAACACCCGCGACTGCGCGTTCGAGCGGTAGAGCACGGCGAGTTCGTTCAGGCGACCGCCGTGCTGCCGCGCCCGCGACGCCACCTGCTGCGCTTCATCCCACTCGTTGTAGGCGGCGAAAAGGCGCACCGGGCGCCCCTCGCCGCCGCGCGTCCACAGTTTCTTGCTGAACCGCGATGCGTTATGCGCGATGACCGCGTTGGCCGCCTTCAGTATGGTTCCCGTGGAGCGGTAATTGCGCTCCAGGCGCACGATGCGCACATCCGTGAAATCCCGCGTGTAGCGACGGATGTTCTCCACCTGCGCGCCGCGCCAGCGGTAGATGGACTGGTCGTCGTCGCCCACCGCGAAGGGCGTGCCGGTGGTTCCGCACAACTGCCTCAGCCAGTCGTACTGCACCCCGTTGGTGTCCTGAAACTCGTCCACCAGCAGCCAGCGAAAGCGCTCCCGGTAGCGGTCGAGCAAAGCCGGATGATCCTGCATGAGTTCCGCCGAGCGCAGCAGCAATTCGCCGAAATCCACCAGCCCGTAGGATTCGCAGCGCTGCTGGTAGAGCGTGTAGAGCTGCCGCTTTTCCTCGCCGTATGTGGTGGCGCTTGCCGGGGCCTGCTCCGGGCGCAGCCCCGCCTCCTTGGCGCCCGAGATGAAATACTGCAGGGTTTGCGGGGGGATCAGGCGTTCATCCACACGCTCATCCTTCATCACGCGCTTGATCAGCCGCTGTTGGTCGGCCGAGTCCAGGATCTGAAAATCCTCGCGCAGTCCTGCTTCATGCCAATGGCGGCGCAGCAGTCGGTGCGCCAACCCGTGAAAGGTGCCGATCCACAGCCGCCGCGTAGGCGTTTGCAACAGCGCTTCAATGCGCGTGCGCATCTCGTTGGCCGCCTTGTTGGTAAAGGTTACGGCGAAGAGGTTCCAGGGCGACGCCCCGTGTGCGCTGACCAGCCAGGCGGCGCGATGCACGAGCACCCGTGTCTTGCCGCTGCCGGCGCCGGCCAGGACCAGCACGGCCTGGTTGCCCGCCGTTACCGCCTCGCGCTGCGCCGTGTTCAGCGGCTCAAGAATGCGGGCGGCATCCATGCGTCGCTGCTCTTGGCGCCTGCAGGATGTGCTAACCGATCTTGGAAAGTTTGAGCAGATGCCTGGCGTCGCGGAACAGGCCGTCGGCTTCGATATCAGGCGGATAGCTGAGGACCAGGTTGCCCATGGGGTCCACCAGCAACAGCTCTCCCGGCTGGCGTGCGCCGGCCTTTTCCACCAGCTCGAAACGCCCGGGTGCGTCCGGCCGCACTACGGCCATGCCGGGGAAGGCTTGCGCCAAACTCTCGCCCCTCTCCTCGGCGTCCAGCGGCACGAACACGCGCTGGAATCGGCTGGCGTCCTTGCCCAGCGCCAGCCGCACCTGGCGCATCCGCAACAGCGTTTCCTGGCAGGCCTGCTCGCAAGCGCCCTTGTGCATGTAGAGCAACGACCAGCGCCCCGTGAGCTGCCCCTCCACGCCGGCGTCGCCCCCGGTGGGCAGTTCCATTTCTCCCAGTGCAAGGGGTGGTTCGGCCAGAACGCCGCTCGCTTCGGGAACCTGGCTGGTGCCGGCCTCCCCGAAGAACATGAACCACGCCACTATGACCGGAGCCACGAACAGCGCCGCGATCGCCGCGATCTGCGCCTTCTTGAAGTTAATTTTCATTGCCCGCTCTCCTGCGCTTGATCGCAATTGCCAACCATATGCCGACCGCTGCCGCCGCCAGTCCGTACCATTGCACGGCATAGGCGAGATGGCGTTCGGGCAACATGCCGTAGGGCTGCCAAGCGCGCACATAGCCATCCGCGGCGCCACTGTCCAGCAGTATCTGGTATTCGGGGAGCCGGGTGTCGATAAGGGCGCGCAATTGTTCGCTGGTGGGATAGGTCATGCGGCGCGGCCAGGAAGCATCCCGGCTCTCCGCCTGCAGCTCAAGACCGGCACGGAAATACGGCGCCGCCAGCCCGATCACCTGCCGCTCGCCGCCGTCAACCGACAGATCGGGCAGTTGCGAGCGGTCCATGCCGGCGGGCACGAAGCCGCGGTTTATCAGCACCACGCCGCTGTTCATGTACAGCGGCGTCAGCACGTGATAGCCGCGCGCTCCCTCGTGGGTCATGTTGTCCATCAGTATCTGCCGCCCGCCGGCGTAACGACCGGAGAGTTTCACGCGCAGGTAATCACCTGGCGCGGAAACTTCGGCAAGCCCTTCAGCGGGCGCCGCCGCCTGGGCTTGTTCAAAGGCCTGGAGCTCCGCTTGCCGCTCGCCCGAACGATTGAGCTGCCAGGTTCCCAACCACCCGAACGCGGCCACGCCCAGCAGCATAAGCAGCAGGTTGCGGAGGCCGGCTCCCATTGTTGCGGGCAGGGGTATCATGCAGTCAGACGGTGGTTGGAAGAGTTGATTCGCGCGCTTATCGTTGTGTTGCTGCTGGCTATTATCGCCAGCTTGGGGTCGGGTTTGTACCACATGGTGGCGGCCAAGGGTGATCCGGCCCGCATGGTACGCTCGCTGGCCTTGCGCGTGGCGCTGTCGGTTGCGCTATTCGCCCTGATCATCGTGTTCTGGATGCTGGGCCTGATCGAGCCCCACGGCATCCTGCCGCGCTAGGCTGGGCCCGCCGCCCGCGGGCGCATCAGCGCGGCTGCATACCACGCAGTGTGAGCGCCTCGGCAATGTGCGCTTCGGCTACACGCCGCGCCGCCGCCAGGTCGGCGATGGTGCGCGCAACTTTGAGGATGCGCACGCAGGCGCGCGGCGAAAGCGCCAGACGCCGGGCTGCGCGCTCAAGCAATGCCTGCCCGTCCTTCCGCGGACGGCAATGCGCGCGTAGTTCCGGATCGTCGAGGTCGGCGTTGCATTTTCCGCTGCGGTCCAATTGGCGGCGTTGGGCGCGCAGGATGCGTTTGCGCACTTCTGCGCTGCAAGGGCCGTCCCGCGGCGAATCGGCCATCACGGGCCGGGAAGGGCGGCTAACCTGCACTCTGAGATCAATGCGGTCCAGAAACGGACCGGAAATCCGCCCCTGGTAGCGGCGTACGGCCTCGGGCGTGCATCGGCATTCGCGCTGCGGATCGCCTACGAAACCGCAGAGACAGGGATTCATGGCGGCCAGCAATTGGAAGCGGGCGGGGAAGGTGACGGTGTAGCGCGCCCGCGAGATCACGACATTGCCGGTCTCCAGGGGTTCGCGCAGCGCTTCCAGCACGTCGCCGCGAAAATGCGGCAACTCGTCGAGAAACAGCACGCCGTTGTGCGCCAGCGAGATTTCTCCGGGAACCGGATTGGCGCCGCCGCCCACCAGCGCCGCGCCCGAGCAGGTGTGGTGCGGTGAGCGAAATGGCCGCTGCCGCCAGTGCTCATCCAGTGCCACCCCCTTTAGCGAGTGCAGCGCGGCGGTGTCCAGAGCCTGCTTATTGCTCATGGGTGGCAGCAGCCCCATGAAGCGCTTCGCCAGCATGCTCTTGCCGGCGCCTGGCGGGCCGACCATAAGCAGGTTATGCGCTCCGGCTGCGGCGATCTCCAGAGCGCGCTTTGCCTGCGCCATTTCGGCCACGTCGGAGAGGTCGGCGTAGGCGGGCGGCGTGAAGTCGTCGCCGCGGTAAGGGATGAATTCAAGCTGCTCGCGTGCTTGCAGCCGATCAAGGAGTTCGCGCAGGCTGCCAACCGCATAGGCGCGGCAGTCGCGCACCAGCGCCGCCTCCGCGGCGTTTGCCTTGGGAATAAACATGATGTGCTCGCTGCGCGCGGCGGCCAGCAGCGAAGGCAGAACTCCCGGCACCGGCCGGATTGCGCCGGACAGCGCCAGTTCGCCGAGGAATTCGGCGCCGGCCAGCATGGCGGGGTCGATCTGCTTGTCGGCGGCCAGAGTGCCCAGGGCAATGGCGAGGTCGTAGCGGCCGCCGCTCTTGGGCAATTCCACGGGCGCAAGGTTTACGGTTACGCTGCGCTGCGGCATCTTGAAGTCCGAACTGCGCAGGGCGTGCCGTACGCGGGCTATGCTCTCGCGCACCTCCTTCTGCGGCAGACCAACGATGTGGGCGCCCGGCAGCCCGTTGGTGATGCCCACCTCCACGGTTACTTGCGGTGCTTCGACGCCGTGCATCGCGCGCGTTCTGACCGTGGATGGATTCATTGCCGTCCCTGGCTCTGGTGGGCTTCAGTCGCGCTTTTCTTCGAGTTCGGCGAGCGTTCGTTCCAGTGCTTCGGCCTTCTCCCGGGTTCGTTCGAGCACGCGCTTTTGCGCCTCGAATTCTTCGAAGGTCACGTAATCCCCCTTTCCCAGCGCTGCCTGCAGCATCGCGCGAAAGTTTGTTTCCAGGTCGCCGGCGGCGCCCTGGAGCGTGTCCGGGACGAGCTTGCGCAGCCGTTTCGCCAAGTCGGATATGAATTCTTCATTCATGTGCAGCAAGGTTGCGGTATTTGGCGCCACTTTGTCCAGAGCGCAATTGTGCGCTTAGTGCGCATTTTGCGTCGCATTGAGCCTTCAGTTGATAGACTACCCCGGATATCGGAGGACCTATGGCGGAACCGAAGAATAATGCGGCCGGCAAGAAGCCCCGCACCCGAAAGCGCGCGGCCGAAAAGGCCGCTGCGCCGAGCGAGACGCCGCCGGAGATCGTGGCGCCGGCGGCCGAGAAACGGGCCGGCCGCAAGCGCTTGTGGTGGCTGTGGCTGATTCCCCTGGCGCTGCTGGCGGGAGGCGCCTGGCTGGGTTACCAGTACCTGGCGGAGGTTCCCGAGCGTATCGGACAATTGGAAGCGCGCGTTGCCGAACTCGCGGAGCTTGAACGCGAACTTGAGGAAATAAGGCGAAAGCGCACCGAGGACGCCGCGCTGCTGAATGCTGACGCTCAGGAAGCAAGGCTGGCGGTGGCGCGGGTTCGGGAAGCGCTGGAAGTTCGCCTGTCCGCTCTGGAGCGCGGGCTGGAGACGATTGGCGGACCGCCCGCGGCACAACAGACCGTTTGGAAGCTGGATGCCGCCGACGGTCTGCTGGCGCTGGCCGACCGTCAGAACAGGTTTGCCAGAGACTACGCGGGAGCGGCGTTGGCGCTGCGCGAGGCTTTGATACTCCTGGAAGAGTTGGGCGATCCGCGCTACGGCGCCCTGCGCGCGGAACTGGAAGAGCAGGCGCGGGCCCTGGAGCGGCTTCCGGACCGCGATATCGAGGGCGTGGTGGTGCGCATCAGCGCGCTGATCTCGCGTATCGAGAGGCTTGCTCCGGCCACTCGTCCCGACTCTCCCGCAACCGCCGCGGAGGCGGAGTTGCCGCCGCAAGGTTGGGAGCGGGCCTTGGCCAGCATCCGGCGCGCTTTGCGATCGCTGATCACCGTGCGGCGCGCCGACAGCGGGTCCGGCGCCCTTCTCACCGACACCGATACGGAAACGTTGCGGCGCCTGCTTGCGGCCGAATTGCACCTGGCTCGTCTGGCTTACATTCAAAACGATCTGCAAGCGTATTCCGCGGCCCTGGTCGCAGCCCGCGCTCGCGTCGCGCGCCTGTATGCAGCAAGCGACCCGGACGCCGCCGATACCGTGGCCGATATCGACCAACTGCTGCAACGGGGTCAGGCCCGCGAGACGCCGGATATCGCCGCTTCTCTGCGGCGCATGCGCGCCTTGCGCTCGGACTGAGATGCGCGCGGGCCTGATTGTCATCGTGTTGCTGCTGGCGGTAGCAGTGGCGGCGCAATTGCTGGCTGCCGATCCCGGTTACGTGCTGCTGTTGTTTCAGGGTTGGGTGGTGGAAATGACCGTCCCGATTCTGCTGGTCCTGCTGGTGGCGCTGCTGGTAGTGGCCGGCCTTTTCCGGCGCATTCGTCAGGCGCCGAGGCTGGTCGCCGAGCGGGCCGCAAAGGCGGGCGCGCGGCGCACCGGGAAGCGCGTGGCGCGCGGGCTTGTGGAGCTGGCGGCCGGCCGGGTAAGTCGCGCCGAGCGTTTGCTGGCGCGCGCAGCAGGCAGGAGCCAGGCGCCGGTTTTGCAGTATCTAGCGGCGGCCCGTCTCGCTCACGCGGCGGGCGATGAGAAGAGATGCGAGCATTGGCTTGGCCTGGCGGAAAAGGCGCAGCCGGAGGCGCGCGACGCCATTTCGCTCGAGCGCGCGGAACTGCACTTGCGCGCGGGCGGGTTGGCGGCAGCGATGCGTTGCCTCAAGGATATTCTGGAGCGCGAACCACGCCATCTTCAGGCTCTGCGTCTGGCTATACCTCTCTACATGCAGCGCGGTGAATGGGCTGAGGCCAGCCGCCGCTTGAAGGCCCTGCGCAAGCATGGCCAGCCGGCTGCCGAGGGTGCGGCGCGCTGGACGGTCGAGACCTATACGGGCTTGCTTGGCGACGCCGAGGACGTTCGCAGCATCCGGCGCATCTGGGCAGAAGTGCCCAAGGAACTGCGCTCCGAGGAGGGACTGGTCCTTGCCCATGCGCGCGCATTGATGCGTCATGGCGCCCACGATCTGGCCGAGCAAGCGCTTCGGCGGCGCCTTGCGTCCACCTGGAGTTCGATGTTGGCCGCCGCCTACGGAGAGGTCGAACCGCGCGACATTGCAGCGGCTATCCGCCACGCGGAGACTTGGCTGGGGGAGCATCCGCAGGACGCCGGCCTGCTGCTTGCCTTGGGGCGTCTATGCCGCAAGGCGCAGCTTTGGGGCAAGGCGCGCTCCTACCTGGAGTCGGGGCTAAGCCTTGATGAATCGCGCCACGCCTGGCTGGAACTGGCCGAAATGCTGGAAGAACTCAACGAGAAGGAGGCCGCCGACCAAGCCTTCCGCAAGGGGCTGAGAGCAGGCATTACCCGCGGCTAGTCCGCATGGGTCACGGCGGTTGCGCGCGGTTCGCATCGGGCCCGCAAGTCGGAGTACAATTGCGGTTCAACGAACGGAACCCGGCCTAGCCGGCAGGAGCCACCCGATCCGACTGCGGAAGGTGGCGTTTTTATGTTTGAATCCATGCGAAAGTCGGTCATGCGGCTGGTGTTGATACAGGCGGCGGCGGGCGCCTTGGCGGGCGCCACGGCGGGCCTTATTTTCGGTTCGCGCGTGGCCGTGGCCACCCTGGTCGGCGCCGCGATAGGTCTGGGCGGAAGCCTGTTCATGGTTGCGGGACTGCTGCGGGTGCGCGCGGGAACCACGCCGGGTGGGATGCTTGCACGCCTGCTGCTGGGAGAGACCGCCAAGCTGGCAGTCACGGCTGCCGGGTTCGCCGTTTGCATCGCCGCATTCGACATGCACTTTCTCGGCTTGCTGGCCGGTTTCGTAGCGACCTTGCTGGGCTACTGGGCCGGCCTGCTGCCGGCGGTGCTGGGAGAGCCCGGCCAGCCCGCCGTTTCGGCCGGCTCATAGGCGATAGCTGTCATGGCGTCCGAATCCTCCGGCGGCAGCGCCGAATACATTGAGCATCACCTCACCAATCTCCAGGTTGGGGAGGGCTTCTGGACCTTCCACATCGACAGCCTGTTCTACTCGGTGCTGCTTGGCATGCTGTTTGCCGGATCGTTCTACTTCGCTGCCAGGCGCGCCACTGCGGGCGTGCCGGGGCGCTGGCAGAGCTTCGTAGAGATGCTCGTGGACTTCGTCAATACGCAGGTCAAGGATGCCTACCATGGCCCTTCGAAACTGCTGGCGCCGCTGTCGCTCACCATCTTCTGCTGGGTATTCCTGATGAATTTCATGGACCTGGTGCCGGTGGACCTGTTGCCGCGCCTCGGCGAGCTCTTATTCGACATCGAGTATATGAAGGTGGTGCCCAGCACCGATCTCAACATCACCTTCGGATTGTCGATCAGCGTGTTCCTGCTGATCATCTTTTTCAGCATCCGCACCAAGGGCTTGAGCGGTTTCGGGAAGGAAATCTTCTTCAAGCCCTTCGGCAAGTGGATGCTGCCCTTCAATTTCACGCTGAAGGTTGTCGAGGAACTGGCCAAGCCGATGTCGCTGGCCCTGCGGCTGTTCGGCAACCTCTATGCAGGCGAGTTGATCTTCATTCTGATTGCCTTGTTCACGCTCGGCAATTCCCTGGCCGCGCTGGTGACGTCAGCCGCGGCATTCAGTTTTGTGGTCCAGTTCGCGCTGGGCCTGGCCTGGGCGTTGTTCCACATCCTGGTCATTACGCTACAGGCATTCATCTTCATGATGCTCACCATCGTTTACCTGAGCATGGCGAGCGAAGAGCACTAGAAAACTCAAGCAATTCCAGATAACAGGAGACCTCATGGAAAACCAAGCTGGAGAAATGATCCAACTGGCCGCGTCCCAGGCCCAGGTGCTGAGCGTCACGGCCGTGGCGGTCGCGATCATCATCGGGATGGCCGCGATGGGCACTGCCCTGGGCTTCGGCCTTCTGGGAGGGCGCTTCCTGGAGAGCACTGCCAGGCAACCCGAACTGGCGCCGATGCTCTTGATCCGGATGTTCATCATCGCCGGACTGCTGGACGCGGTGGCAATGATCGGCGTAGGCATCGCCTTGCTGTTCACCTTCGCCAACCCGTTCCTAGAGGCGTTGGACGACTTCATCGAAAAATTCATCATCGGCGGATAAGCGGCCGCACATGAACATCAACGCAACACTGCTGGGGCAAATCCTCGTATTTGCCGCGCTGGTGTGGTTCACGATGAAGTTCATCTGGCCGCAGGTGATTGATGCCATCGAGCAGCGCAACAAGGAAATTGCCGACGGCCTGGAGGCCGCCGCGCGCGGGCGCAGTGAACTGGACGCGGCCCAGGAACGGATCGAGAGTCTGGTCAGCGAGGCCCGCAGCCAGGCATCGGAAATCATCGACCAGGCGCATGGACGCGCGGCGCGCATCGTCGAGGAAGCCCGCGAGGAGGGCGAGCGCGAGCGGCAACGCCTGGTGACGTCGGCCCACTCGGAAATCGAACGCGAGGCCTCCCGGGCACGTGACGAACTGCGCGGGCAGGTGGCGGATCTGGCCCTCGCGGGAGCCGAGAAGATCCTCCAGCGCGAAATCGACGCGCGCGCTCACGGCGAAATGCTGGAGCGCTTCGCCAGCCGCATCTGATGGACTCGTCCGGCGCCATTGCCAAGCCCTACGCGCGGGCGGCTTTTGCGTATGCCAGGGAGCATGCCGCGCTGGGCGCGTGGTCGGCGGCTCTGAAGGCGGCAGCCGGCGCGGCGGAATCCGACGCCATGCAAACCGCACTGGACTCGCCCGAAACGGGCGCGCAGGCGCTTGCCCTGCTCTGCGAGCTTGCCGAAGGAGCGGCGGACGATCAGCCCCAGGGGGTTGCCAACCTGCTTCGCGTGATGCGCGAGAACCGCCGGCTCGGCTCGCTTGGGGAAGTTGCGCGGCAGTTCGAGGCATTGCGGCGCGAGGATGCGCGGCGCGTAGAGGCGGTGATGGTCACCGCGGCGCCGGTCCCCGAGGCGCAGCAGGCGGAGGTGGCCCGGGCACTGGAGGCGCGGCTGGACCGCGCGGTGGATTTTCGCGTGGAGGTGGATGAGGGGCTGCTGGGCGGCGCCCGCATCCGCGTTGGCGACCGGGTATTGGACGGTTCGGCCCGCGCAGGCTTGCAGGATCTTGCCGCGGCGCTGGCGCGTCCGGCGACACGATAAAACCATAAGCAGGTAACGTGATGACGCTCAAAGCGAACGAAATCAGCGACCTGATTCGGCAGCGCATCGAGAACTTCGAAGTAGCGGCCGAGCAGGTAGAGGTGGGCACGGTGGTGTCCGTAACCGACGGCATCTGCCGCATTCATGGCCTGGCGGGGGCGCAATACGGCGAAATGCTGGAATTTCCCGGCGACACCTTCGGCCTGGCCCTGAACCTCGAACAGGACTCGGTGGGCGCGGTGATTCTGAGCGACTATCGCCACATCACCGAAGGCGACATGGTCAAGGCCACTGGCCGCATCCTGGAGGTGCCGGTGGGCGAAGCGCTGCTGGGCCGCGTGGTGGATGCGCTCGGAAATCCGGTGGACGGCAAGGGCCCGGTGGAAACCAACGACTTCTCGCCGATCGAGAAAGTGGCCCCGGGCGTCATTACCCGGCAATCGGTGAGCGAACCGGTGCAGACCGGTTTGAAGTCGGTGGACGCCATGATTCCGATCGGCCGCGGCCAGCGCGAACTGATCATCGGCGATCGGCAAACCGGCAAGACTGCGGTAGCCGTGGACGCCATCATCAATCAGCGCGGAACCGGCATCAAGTGCATCTACGTGGCCATCGGACAGAAGAATTCTTCGGTCGCCAACGTAGTGCGCAAGCTTGAGGAGTTCGGCGCGCTGGAACACACCATCGTGGTTTCGGCGCCGGCTGCCGATACCGCCGCCATGCAGTACATCGCCCCCTATGCGGGCTGCGCCATGGGCGAGTACTTCCGCGACCGTGGCGAGGACGCGCTGGTGGTCTATGACGATCTCACCAAGCAAGCCTGGGCCTATCGCCAGGTTTCCCTGTTGCTGAGGCGCCCGCCCGGCCGCGAGGCCTATCCGGGCGATGTGTTCTACCTGCATTCGCGCCTGCTGGAACGCGCGGCGCGGGTTAACGCGGAATACGTGGAAGAGATGACGGGCGGGGAAGTGACCGGACGCACCGGATCGCTGACCGCTTTGCCGATCATCGAAACCCAGGCCGGCGACGTGTCGGCTTTTGTGCCCACCAACGTCATTTCCATTACCGACGGCCAGATCTACCTGGTCACCGACCTGTTCAACGCCGGCATTCGTCCGGCTATCGACCCCGGCATTTCGGTGTCGCGGGTGGGCGGCGCGGCCCAGACCACCATCATCAAGAAACTCGGCGGCGGCATCCGCCTGGCACTGGCGCAATACCGCGATCTGGCGGCCTTCGCCCAGTTCGCCTCGGATCTCGATGCGGCCACCCGCCGGCAGTTGGAACGCGGCCAGCGCGTTACCGAGATGATGAAGCAGAACCAATACGAGCCGCTTTCGGTGGCCGAGATTGCGGTGTCGCTGTTCGCGGTGCAGGAAGGCTACATGGACGACATGGAGGTCGAGCAACTGTTGCCGTTTGAACGGGCCCTGCATGCGCACGCGCGCGACAAGCACGCCGAACTGCTCGAACGCATCAACGCGACCGGCGACTATGACGACGAGATCGCGGCCGGCCTCAAGGCACTGGTCGAGGAGTTCAAGAGCAGCGGCGCTTACTAGCCGCTTAGGTTAGCGAGCGACAGGGGAAACACGGCCATGCCCGGCGCGAAGGAAATCCGCGGCAAGATCGGCAGCGTCAAGAACACGCAGAAGATCACGCGCGCCATGGAAATGGTGGCCGCCAGCAAGATCCGCCGCACCCAACAGCGCATGACCGCGGCGCGCCCCTATGCCGACGGCATACGCAAGATTGCCAGCCACCTCTATCACGCGCGGCCGGATTACACGCCGCCCTACCTGGCCGAGCGCGAGGAAAAGTCGGCCGGCTACATCGTCATTGCAACGGACCGCGGCCTCTGCGGAGGTCTGAACGTGAACCTGTTCCGGCACGTTCTGGGCGAACTCAAACGGCAGGCCGACGCCGGTGTTCCCACCCAGATCGTGCTGATAGGCGCCAAGGCGGTGCAGTTCTTTCGCAATCTCGACGTGAATATCACCGGGGTCGCGACGCACCTCGGTGAGGAGCCGCACGTCGTGGACCTGGTCAGCGCGGTGCGGGTTTTCCTCGAAGCGTACCGCGAGGAGCAAATCGACCGCATGTATCTGGCGCGCAACGTGTTCGTCAACACGATGCGCCAGCAGCCGATGATCGAGCAACTGCTGCCGGTGGCGCTGCAGAAGGACGATCAACTCGCGGCGCACTGGGACTACATCTACGAACCGTCGGCGGGCGAGCTGCTCGACGGCGTTTTGGAACGCTATATCGAGACGCAGGTTTTCCGGGCCGCAATGGAGAATGTCGCCTGCGAGATGGCGGCGAAGATGGTGGCGATGAAGTCGGCCACCGACAATGCCGGCAAGCTGATCGATACGCTGCAATTGCAATACAACAAGGCCAGGCAGGCGGCGATTACCGCGGAGATCGCGGAAATTATCGGCGGCGCCGAGGCCGTGTAAGGATCGGAAAACAAGAATGACTCAACGGACATCAGCGGGCGGATTTCGCCTGCCATCCATTCGAAGGAGAACGGCATGACCGCTAACGCCTCCGGCGCCATCGTGCAGATCATCGGCGCCGTGATCGATGTGGAGTTCCCGCGCGAATCCATGCCCCGGGTTTACGACGCCCTGGTGGTGGAAGACCGGTCGCTCACCCTGGAAGTGCAGCAGCAACTGGGCGACGGCGTGGTGCGCACCATCGCCATGGGGTCCAGCGAGGGCTTGAAGCGTGGATTGCCGGTAAGCAACACGGGTGGCCCGATCACGGTTCCCGTGGGAACCAAGACGCTGGGCAGGATCATGGATGTGTTGGGCGACCCCGTGGACGGCAAGGGAGATATCGGCGAACAGGAGCGCTGGCCCATCCACCGTCAGCCGCCAAGTTTCGAGGACCAGGCCGGCAGCACGGAACTGCTGGAAACCGGAATCAAGGTGATCGACCTGCTGTGTCCGTTCGCAAAGGGCGGCAAGATCGGTCTGTTTGGCGGCGCCGGTGTGGGCAAGACCGTCAACATGATGGAGCTGATCCGCAACATAGCGGTGGAGGCCTCGGGTTATTCGGTATTCGCCGGCGTGGGCGAGCGCACCCGCGAGGGCAACGACTTCTACAACGAGATGAAGGAGTCCGACGTGCTCGACAAGGTGGCGCTGGTCTACGGCCAGATGAACGAACCGCCGGGGAACCGTTTGCGCGTCGGCCTTACCGGCCTCACCATCGCCGAGTATTTCCGGGATGAGGGCCGCGAGATTCTGATGTTCATCGACAACATCTACCGCTACACGCTGGCCGGCGTGGAGTGTTCGGCGCTGCTCGGGCGCATGCCTTCGGCGGTCGGATACCAGCCCACGCTGGCCGAGGAAATGGGCGCTCTGCAGGAACGGATCACATCGACGAGAACCGGCTCGATCACCTCCGTGCAGGCCATCTATGTGCCGGCCGACGACCTGACCGACCCTTCGCCCGCCACGACTTTCGCCCACCTGGACGCTACCGTGGTGCTGTCGCGGTCGATCGCGGAGCTTGGCATCTATCCGGCGGTGGACCCGCTGGATTCCACGTCCCGCCAGCTCGACCCACTGGTGGTCGGGCGCGAGCATTACGACACCGCCCGCGGTGTGCAGCGCGTCTTGCAGCGCTACAAGGAGCTGCAGGACATCATCGCAATCCTGGGCATGGACGAGCTGTCGGAAGAGGACAAGCTCACCGTGCAGAGGGCGCGCAAGATCCAGCGCTTCCTCTCGCAACCCTTCTTCGTGGCCGAAGTGTTTACCGGCACGCCCGGCAAGTTCGTTCCACTGAAGGAAACCATCCGCAGCTTTGGCGCCATTCTCAAGGGCGAATGCGATCATCTGCCGGAGCAGGCCTTCTACATGGCTGGCAGCATCGGCGAAGTGGAGGAGAAAGCCAAGGAACTGCAATAGCCATGGCCTCGATTCACATCGACATCGTCAGCGCCGAGGGCGCAATCTTTTCCGGCGAAGCCGATTTCGTGGTGGCGCCCGCCTCGCAGGGCGACATCGGTATCGCGCCCCGGCACGCGCCGCTTTTGACCGAGCTCCGCCCAGGCCCGGTACGGGTGCAGCGCGAAGCGGAAGATGAACAGCTCTTTTTCGTTACCGGGGGCCTGCTGGAGATCCAGCCCAGCGCCGTGACGGTGCTGGCCGACTCCGCTCTCAGGCCCGAGCAGCTTGATGTGGACGCTGCGGACGAGGCGCGCAGAAAGGCGGAGGAGGCTTTGGCCGGCGCCACCGAAAAATCCGACATAGAGAAGGCGCAGCGCGACCTTGCCGAGGCCGCCGCCCGCTTCAGGGCCCTGAAAAAGCTGCGCGGGTCGGACTAGTCTGGGGTGGCCGCGCCCGCGGCGGCATGAACAATTTCGCTTGCGCTTTCTTTACGGACCGGGGGTTACGGCAGAAATCTCACAATCCTTTTGCTTGAATGTACGCAAGCAATTGATATAAAAGGCGTTTAGATTTTGGGTGAATTTTTCGCCAAAACTAAGGAAATGTGACAACCGTGCGCGTTTCAGAGCCATTCCGTCCACTTCCCCACAGGTTTTTCCACAGAAAATGTGGATACTCCAAGCCGGCCCCAAAAACCCGGGCAGGCGCGTTCGGGACGCAATTCGCCCGGATGCAGCACCGATTTCCGGAAATCCGGTTGTGAGCATGTTTCTCGAATACGAGTCGTACGACGCCGTGGGTTTGGCGGAGCTGGTGCGAACCGGGGAGGTTACGCCGCTGGAATTGCTTGACGCGGCGGCCGAGCGATGCGAGCTCCGCAATCCGGAGATCAATGCGGTGGTGCATACGTTCGCCGGCAGGGCGCGGGAGTCTCTGCGCACACACGCAAACAGCGCCTTTCTGAGCGGCGTGCCATTCCTGCTCAAGGACGCCGGCGCCCACCTGGCGGGCGAGCCTACCCGGTGTGCCTGCCGCTTGTTTGCCGATCACGTGGCGGAGCAGGACTCGACCCTGGTGCGCCGCTACAAGGCTGCCGGGCTGGCGATATTCGGCAAGACCAACACGCCGGAGTTGGCGCTGGCGGTTACTACCGAGCCGGAGCTGGGTGGTTCTACGCGCAACCCCTGGCATACCGACTACTCGTCCGGTGGCTCCAGTGGGGGCGCGGCCGCGGCCGTAGCGGCGGGCATCGTTCCGGCGGCGCACGGCAGCGATGCCGGCGGCTCGATCAGGATTCCGGCCTCGGCCTGCGGCCTGGTGGGTCTGAAGCCGACCCGCGGGCGGATGCCGTCCGGGCCGCGCGCAGCCGAGGGCTTCTCGGGCATGTCGCAACACCATGTGCTTACTCGCAGCGTGCGGGATTCCGCGGCCTTTCTCGACGCCGTGGCGGGCGCCGAGCCGGGCGATCCCTATCATGCGCCGCCTCCTGCGGGCTCCTGGCAGGATGCGCTGAAGCGGGCGCCGCGCGGACTGCGCATCGGGCTTGTTCGCGACGCCTTCAATGGAGTGCCCGTGGCGCCCGAGGTCACGGGCGTATTGGAAGATACGGCCCGCCTCTGCGAGGACCTGGGGCACCGGGTGGAAGAGGCGCGCGTTCCACTTGCGCCGGAACAGTTGCGCGATTGCGCCACCTTGATTCTTTCGGCGCACGTGCATGCCGATATCGAGGCGCGCTGCCGCATGCTCGGGCGGAAGTTTCGCCGCGAGGACGTGTCGCTCGTGACCTGGAAAATGGCCCGCTTCGGCGCTGAGGCCAGCGCCAGCGATTATGCTGCGGCATTGACGCATATCCATTACATTGGACGCCGGATGGGGGAGTTTTGCGGGCGCTATGACCTCTTGCTATCTCCGACCTTGGCCGCGCCGCCGCCGCGCCTTGGGGTTATTGACATGAATGGCGAAGACACGAAACGATATATGCGCATCACGAGCCGCTACATGGCCTTTACCCAGTTGTTCAACGTTACCGGTCAGCCCGCCATTTCGCTGCCGCTTGGGCGGTCGGACGAGGGTTTGCCCATCGGCGTTCAGTTGGCCGCGCCGCAGGGGGGCGAAGCCTTGCTGCTCAGCGTGGCGGCGCAGTTGGAACGCGCCCGGCCCTGGACCGGTCTGGCGCCCATGGCCAGCGCCGACGCACCATGAGCCGCGCGCTGAACGCGGTCGTTCTCGCGGCCGGCCAAGGTACGCGGATGCGCTCGGCGCTGCCCAAGTCATTGCACCTGCTTGGCGGCAAACCGTTGCTGGCGCACGTGCTTGATGGCGCCCGCCATCTTGCGGCGGAGCGCATCATCGTGGTTTGCGGACACGGCGCCGAGCCGCTGCGTGACGCCTTTTCGGACGCCGGCGTCGAATGGGTAACGCAAGCGGAACAGCTCGGTTCGGGACATGCCGTACTCCAGGCCTTGCCCAAGGTCGATCCCGCGTCGCGGGTCCTGGTCCTGTACGGCGACGTGCCCCTGGTTCGCAATGAAACGCTTGAGCGCCTGACGGCTCAAACAGATGGCGTGGCGTTGCTGACCGCCAAGGTGGAGGACCCCACCGGCTATGGGCGCATCGTGAGAAAACCCGACGGTTCGGTGGCGGGCATCGTCGAACATGCCGACGCCACCCCGGAGCAGCTTCGCATCCGTGAGATCAACGTGGGGCCGATGGCCGCGCCTGCCGAGTGGCTGGCCGGGGCCTGCCGGGCGCTCAAGCCGGCTGGCGCCAAGCAGGAGATATACATTACCCACGCCGTGGACATCGCGCTTGACGAAGGTGTTCCGGTGCATGCGGTGCGCGCGAGCGGCGCGGAAGAAGCGCAGGGCGTCAACAGTCCGTCGCAACTGGCCGACGCTTGCCGGGCGCTGAATCGCCGACGCGCCGAAGCGCTGCTGGAACAGGGGGTTCGCATCGCCGATCCGCGGCGCATCGAGATCAGGGGCGAGGTCAGCGCCGGCCGCGACGTTTTTCTCGATGTGGGCGTGGTGCTGGAGGGAGAGGTGCGGCTTGGGGACGGCGCCACTGTCGGCCCCTACAGCGTGGTCTCGAATTCACGCCTGGACGCCAACGCGCGCATCGAGTCTCACTGCGTCGTTGACGGGGCCGATATCGGCGCGGGCGCCTGCATCGGACCCTTCGCGCGCCTGCGGCCGCAAGCGCGGCTGGGCGCCGGGTCGCGAATCGGCAATTTCGTGGAAGTCAAGAACAGCGAAATCGGTCCCGGCGCCAAGGCTTCGCACTTGAGCTATGTCGGCGATGCGCAGGTCGGACAAGACACCAACATCGGCGCCGGCACGATTACCTGCAATTACGATGGCCGCGCCAAGCACCGCACCGTGATCGGGGCGGGCGCCTTCATCGGTTCGGGGGTGGAATTGGTGGCGCCGGTGGAAGTAGGCGCCGGCGCGCTGATTGGCGCCGGCTCCACGATCACCAAGGATGCGCCCGCCGCAAAACTGACGGTGGCCCGTTCGCGGCAGAAAACGCTGCCGCTGAAGAAGCGCTGACGCGGCGCAGTCCGGCATGTGCGGAATCGTTGCCGTTGCCGCGAAGCGCGATATTGCGCCGGTACTGCTCGACGGATTGCAGCGCCTGGAGTACCGAGGTTACGACTCGGCAGGCCTGGCGCTGCTGCTGGCCGATGGCAGCTTGGGGCGCTTGCGCCGCGTCGGCTTTGTCTCGCGGCTGATCGAGGATTTCGGACGTGAACCCCTGGCCGGCGAAGTGGGCGTGGCCCACACGCGCTGGGCTACGCATGGCGCTCCCACCGAACGCAATGCGCATCCCCTTTTTGCCGGGCATGAAGTCGCGGTGGCGCACAACGGCATTGTCGAGAACTACGAAGAGATCAGGGACGAACTCGCGGCGCGGGGCGTGCGTTTCTCCAGCGACACCGACACCGAGTGCATCGCCCACCTGGTGGCGCTGGAATTGCGCGCCGGCAAGGATCTGGCAGCGGCCACCCGCGACGCGCTATCCCGACTGATAGGCAGTTACTCGGTGGTAGTGCTGGCCGCCGCCGAACCCGGCGCTTTTGTGGCCGCGCACCGGGGCGCGCCAATGGTGGTGGGACTGGGCGAGCGCGAGAATTACGCGGCGTCCGATATTTCCGCGCTGCTGAAAGCAACGCGCCGCCACAGGTTCCTGCGCAACGGCGATGTGGCCTTGGTCCGTGCCGAGCGCGTAGAGATTTGCGGGCCGGACGGCGAGGCCGTGGAGCGCCCCGTGGTGGAAAGCGAGTTCGGCCCCGAGTCTGTCGAGCGAGGCGCCTACCGGCATTACATGCAAAAGGAGATTTTCGAGCAGGCCACAGCAGTGCGGGATACCGTGTTTCCGCTGATTGAAGGAGGGCTGCCCAACGCCTCGCTGTTCGGCGCTGACCTTGGCGCGCGGCTGGGCGAAGTGGCGGCGGTGCATATCGCCGCTTGCGGCAGCGCCTACAACGCCGGGCTGGTGGCGCGGCAATGGCTGCAGGAATATGCCGGTCTGCCATGCACTGTGGAAATCGCCAGCGAATACCGCTATCGGCCCCCGCCTTGCCCGAGGGACTGTCTGTATCTCGCTATTTCGCAATCCGGAGAAACGGCCGACACGCTGGCGGCTACGCGTGTCGCGCTGCAGCGCGGATACCTGGGCGTGGTGGCTCTGAGCAACGTGGCGACGAGCAGCCTCGTGCGTATGGTCGAGCATAGCCTGCTCACCCGCGCCGGCCTGGAAGTGGGCGTGGCATCGACGAAGGCGCTATTGACCCAGCTTGCGGCGCTGGCCATGGTGGCCTTGGCGCTGGCCCGCGCGCAGGGAAAATCCGATCGGGAAATACGCGGCCTGACTCAGCAGGTGGCGGCCTTGCCGGACCTGATCGGCCAGTTGCTGGAAATGGACAGCCAGCTTGCGCAACTTGCCGCGCACTTCCAGGGCCGCAACCATGTATTGTTCCTGGGCCGTGGCCCCATGTGGCCGGTGGCGATGGAAGGCGCGCTCAAGCTCAAGGAACTGTCGTATATCCATGCCGAAGCGTATGCCGCGGGCGAACTGAAGCACGGGCCGCTGGCCTTGGTCGATGAGAGCATGATGGTGGTTGCGCTGGCGCCCGACGATGGACTGTTACGCAAGTTGCGGTCCAATCTTGAGGAGGTTCGCGCGCGTGGCGGACGCTTGTTCGTGGTGTCCGGGCCGCAAGCCAACTTGGGCCGCGAGGACGGAATGATAGTGCTCAGACTGCCGGCGCAATCAACCGATATGCAGGCGCCCGTCCTCTACACCGTGCCGTTGCAGTTGCTTGCCTACCACGTCGCCGTTAGCCGAGGGAAAAACGTTGACCGGCCTCGCAACCTCGCAAAATCCGTGACCGTGGACTGACGCGCATACTGCGCAGTGCCGCGCCGCGCCGTTTCAGCGGCCTTCAAGGGGCGTTTCAGCCCAGGCGGACAAGCACGGGGGCGTGATCGGAGGGCCTGTCGAGCTTGCGGGGCGCCGTATCAATCCGCGACGCGCGGCATTCGGAGGCCAGCGCTTCGGACAGCAGAATGAGGTCTATGCGCAGTCCGCGGTTGCGCCGAAACCCAGCGGCGCGGTAATCCCACCAACTGAACGAACCTTCGGGTTGCTTGAAAAGGCGAAAGCTGTCGCGCAATCCCAGGGCTTCCAGCGCCTGAAATCGAGTCCGCTCCGGCTCGCTGCAGAGGATTTTGCCGCGCCATTCTTCCGGATCATGCACATCGCGGTCGTCGGGCGCGATATTGAAATCGCCGATCACCGCCAGCCGCGGCCAGCTCCTCAACTCTTCGCGCAGCCAGTCTGCCAGCGCCTCCAACCAGCGGAGCTTGTAGCGATAGTGCTCGTGACCCACCTCCTTGCCGTTGGGCACATAGAGATTCACCACGCGGGTGTCGCCGACCGTGGCCGCAACGGCGCGCGCCTGCGGGTCATCAAGTCCCGGAATTCCCCTGACCGCGTGCGACGCCGGGCGGCGAGTCAGCAGCGCCACGCCGTTATAGGTAGGCTGCCCGTGCGCCAGGCAGAAGTACCCCAATTCCTGAAACTCCGCGGCTGGAAAGTCCTCGTCACGGCATTTCAATTCCTGCAAACCCAGCACATCCGGGCCCCTCGTCTCCAGCCAGTCGAGTGCCTGTTCCTTGCGCACCCGCACGGAATTGACGTTCCAACTGGCGATCATCATGGCCGGATACTCGGCTGCGATGGAATCAGGGACGTGGCTGGCCCATCCGGATATGCACCTCGCCCACCCGTTCCACGCCCGCGGTGACATGATCGCCGGGCTTGAGAGGCCCTACGCCGGCCGGCGTTCCGGTAAAAATGAGGTCGCCCGGCTTCAGCTCGAAATACGCCGATATCTGAGCGATCAGGTTGCGGGGTTTATGCATCATCTTCTCCAGGTCCGCTTCCTGCCTGAGCTCGCCATTGACGCTCAGCCAGATGCGGCCCTTGGCCGGGTGGCCTATGCTGGATGCCCTGCGCAGGGTGCTGACCGGCGCCGAGTAGTCGAAGCTCTTGCTTTGTTCCCAGGGTTGACCGGCTTTCCTGGCTTTGGCCTGCAAGTCGCGGCGCGTGAGGTCTATGCCCACGCCGTAGCCGTAAACGTGGTCCAGCGCTTCCTCGGCCGCGATGTTCAAACCCCCGCCTTGCAAGGCCACGACCAGCTCCACCTCGTGGTGCAGATCCTTTGTTTGTGGGGGAAACGGAATTTCTCCACCGCCGGGCAGTAGCGCGTCCGCCGGCTTCATGAATACGGGAGGCTGCGGAACTAGCTCCCGCTTCATCTCCTGGACGTGGTCCAGGTAGTTCCAGCCGATGCAAAAGACACGGCGCGCCGGAAAGCGCCGTTCGATTCCCTTGACCGTCAGACTGGGACGGTAATAGTCAAACAATTCCGTCATAATCAATGGCGCTTTTACTATCAGTTCCCCGCGCCGGTGGCACACTTTCCCGGATTTTTGCGGGCGGGTCAAGACACACCCGCACTCCATACCTGCAAAGCGATACTGTCTGCTATCGAGCTTGCCGGGCGCGGCTCAGGCGGGGGGTGAAGCGGGCGGTGTGCGGGGCTGCGATGGGCGCGGGAGTCAGGTCGCCCAGGAGATCGGAGAGGTCTTCCAGGCGCCGAGCCACCAGGTGAACGACATCATTTTCGCGTTGCACTTCACCCTGTACGCCGAGCAGCACGGATCCCATCAACGTGTTCCGATTGCGCTCGAAAACGCCGGGCCAGAGCACCACGTTCACCACGCCGGTCTCGTCTTCGAGAGTCAGAAATACAACTCCGCTGGCGCTATGCGGCGCTTGCCGCACCAGCACCAGACCGGCGGCGGCGCACAGATCGCCTTGCGAGGCTTCGGCCATCATTTCCGCGTTCCAATAGCCGAGCGTTTCCAGTTGCGCTCGGCAAAATGCCAGCGGATGGCCTTTGAGACTGAGGCCCAGCGCATCGTAGTCGCGCAGAACGCGCTCGCCCGGCGCTTCGCTCGGCAGTGCGGCGGACGGTTCGGCCGGCAACTCGTCGAGGCCGCCGGCGGCAAACAGGGGCAATGGCCGTCCGCCAGGCAACCGTTCTATCTCCCACAAGGCGCGCCGTCCGGTCATGCCCATGGAAGCGAACGCGTCGGCGCGCGCCAGGTAGCGCAGCGCACCCTTGTCCAGAAACGTCCGGCGGCAGAGCGTGGCAATGTCCAGATAGCCCTCTTCCCGCCTCGCCGTCAGGCGCTCGGCGGCGGCGGCGCCCAAGCCGCGCACCTGCCGCAGACCCAGGCGCAGCGCCGGCCTGGTGCCGTTATCCGCGGTTAGTGTGCAGTCCACTTCGCTGAAGTTCACATCCACGGGCAGCACATTCACGCCGTGCTCGCGCGCGTCGCGCACGATCTGGGCGGGCGCGTAAAAGCCCATGGGCTGGCTGTTGAGCAGGGCGCAAGCGAAAACTTCCGGATAGTGATGCTTGAACCATGCCGAGGCGTACACCAGGATTGCGAACGAGGCGGCGTGGCTTTCGGGGAATCCGTATTCGCCGAAGCCCTCGATCTGACTGAAGCACCGTTCGGCAAATTCCAGCGAGTAGCCACGACCGGTCATCCCGGCCACGAATTTCTCGCGGAACGCCTTTACGGTTCCGGTATTCCGGAAGGTGGCCATGGAGCGCCGCAGAGCGTCGGCCTGGGCCGGGCTGAAACCGGCAGCCACCACCGCAATGCGCATGGCCTGCTCCTGAAACAGCGGTACGCCCAGCGTGTTGTCCAGCACTCTTCGCAGTTCTTCCGACGGATACTCGACCGGCTCCTTGCCGTGCCTGCGGCGCAGATAGGGGTGGACCATGTCGCCCTGTATGGGGCCGGGACGAACGATTGCCACCTCGATCACCAGGTCGTAGAAACAGCGTGGCCGCATACGCGGAAGAAAGCTCATCTGCGCCCGGCTCTCCACCTGAAACACGCCCACGGTATCGGCCCGGCAGAGCATGTCATAGACCTCCGGGTCCTCCGCCGGGATGTCCGCCAGCGTGAGCGGTCGATCATGGTGGCAGGCCAGCAGGTCCAGGCACTTTCTCAGGCAGGTGAGCATGCCCAGGGCCAGCACGTCCACCTTCAGCATCCCGAGATCGTCGAGGTCGTTCTTGTCCCACTCGAGCATGGTGCGCCCGGCCATCGCAGCGTTGGAAATAGGCGCAACTTCGTCGAGGCGCCCACGTGTCATTACCATGCCGCCCGGATGCTGGGAAAGATGCCGCGGGAATCCCACCAGTTCGGCAGCCAGGGCCAGGACCGTTTTCAGCCGCGGGTGTTGCGGATCTAGCCCCAAGGCCTTGATGCGCGCCTCATCCGGCCAGCCGCCTTCCCGGCCCCAGATCTGTCCGGTCAGGGTATCCAGCATCGCGGGCGGCAAACCCAGCGCCTTGCCCGTTTCGCGCAGAGCGCTGCGCGGCCGATAGTGAATGACCGTGGCAGTGAGACCGGCACGCTCCCGGCCGTAGCGCCGATAGAGGTATTGAATCACCTCCTCGCGCCGCTCGTGCTCGAAATCCACATCGATGTCCGGCGGCTCGCCGCGGTCGCTGGAAATGAAGCGCTCGAACAGGAGATCGATCTTTTCCGGGTCCACCGCGGTGATACCCAGGCAGAAGCAGACTGCGGAATTGGCCGCGCTGCCTCGCCCCTGGCAAAGAATGCCCTGTTCCCTGGCATGCCGCACCAGGTCGTGGATGGTGAGGAAATAAGGTGCGTAATCCAGCTCTTCGATCAGCTTGAGCTCGCGCTGCACAAGTTCCCGCACCCGCTGCGGAATGCCCCGCGGATAACGCTCGGCCGCCGAGTCCCAGGTCAGCCGCTCCAGCCACTCCTGGCGCGTATATCCCGGCGGGGCCTGTTCTTCCGGATACTCGTAGCGCAGTTCGTCGAGGCTGAAGCGCAAGCCTGCCGCTATTTCTTCGCTGCGCGTCACGGCGTGCTCGTAGCCCTCGTAGAGACTCAGCATTTCGTCGGCGCTGCGCAAATGGCGTTCGGCATTGGCGTCCAGCCGAAAGCCGGCGGCATCGATCGTCACGCCCTCGCGCACGCAAGTCATCAGGTCCGCAAGCGGTTTGCGGCAAGGCGCGTGCATCCAGGCATCCGCCACTGCAACCATCGGGATGGACTGCCTGGTGGCGATGGACGCAAGCCGCATGAGCCGGTTGGCATCCCCGCCATCGAAGCAAAGCGGCGCGGCCAGCCCCAATTTCCAGACGCCGGCGTTCTTCAGACGCGGCAAACAGGGAATGTCACTGGCGTGGGGCGGCGGCAACACCAGCAGTAGCTGGCCCTCGGCGTGTGCGCAGAGTTCGGTGAGGCTGAAATCGCACTCGCCCTTGGCGGCGCGGCGCTTGCCGAGCGTAAGCAGTCGGCACAGTCGGCCCCAGGCCGCGCGGTCACTGGGATAACAAAGAATATCCGGGCCGTCGCGCGGTTTGAGGCGCGCGCCCGGAAGAAACCGTATCCCCGCTTCGCGCGCCGCAACATGACCCCGCACCAAGCCGGAAACGCTGTTGCAGTCGGTCAATCCAATTGCGGCAAGGCCCAGCTCGGCAGCCCGCGACACCATTTCTGCGGGATGTGATGCGCCGCGCAGAAAAGAGTAGTTGCTTGCTGCCGCCAGTTCGACGTAGGCCGCATTCATGGGTCAGCCCGCGTTGTCAGGCAGCCAGCGCTTGAACGTACCAGCGCGGCGGCCCGCTGTCGGGCGCCTGTTTGCGGTATGCGCTAAAGCACCGCCCAAGCTCATCCTCCAACAGCCAGTATTCGCGGGCGTTTCGCTCCCCGCTGCGCCACCATTCCGGCGCTAAGCGCCGGGGTCCCTGCGCCCGCCGCAGGGTCAGCCGTTGGCGCCGCCAGCGAATCCAGGCCGGCGCACCGCCTGCCGCTGGGGCGGAAGCTTCCACGGGCTCGGCGTCTTCCAGCAACAGCAGCGGCGCGCGCATGGGCTTGCCGTTCGGTCTGAATGATGGATTCTCCGCCGGACGCGGGTCCAGGGCGGAAATCAGCCGCCAGCGCCGTTCGGGCAGATAGCTGGCTTCCGCCACTGCAATGCGCACCGCCT